>NZ_JAYGGM010000030.1:0-595 GCF_036314085.1 Microvirga sp. CF3016 | reverse complement strand
CCTCGACCACGCGGGCGTTGAAGCCGTCGATGTTGCGAACCCCCAGCTTCGACATCTTGCGGTAGCGGTCCTCCATCTCGCGCACCGCCCATTTGAGCGCGACGACCGCCTTCTTGGGGTCGGTGACCACCGGGGTGAGCAGGTGCGGGATGCCGTCGTAGACGCTCAGCTCCAGCATCTTGGGATCGACCATGATCAGCCGGCACTCGGCCGGCGAGAGCCGGTAGACCAGGGACAGGATCATGGTGTTGATCGCCACCGACTTGCCCGACCCGGTGGTGCCGGCGACCAGCAGGTGCGGCATGCGGGCGAGATCGGCGATCACCGGCTCGCCCCCGATGGTCTTGCCCAGGCACAGGGCGAGCTTCTGCTTGGAGGTCTCGAAGTCCTGGGAGGCCAAGAGCTCGCGCAGGTACACGGTCTCGCGCTTGTGGTTGGGCAGCTCGATGCCGATGGCGTTGCGGCCCTGCACCACCGCCACCCGGGCCGAGACCGCGCTCATCGACCGGGCGATGTCGTCGGCCAGCGAGATCACCCGCGACGACTTCGTCCCAGGCGCAGGCTCCAGCTCGTACAACGTCACCACAGGACCGGG
>NZ_JAYGGM010000029.1:0-619 GCF_036314085.1 Microvirga sp. CF3016 | reverse complement strand
TGGTACAGCCGCCCCGGCTCGAACGGGGGACCCCCAGATCCACAATTTCGAGGGTACTCAGGATCAAACGCGGAAATCCTTATCGGGCAATGGTTTGCTGGACCTTGAGTGAAATTAGCTGGCGATCCTGACGAAGTTGGATGTGGTCACACCAAGAGCGGCGGGGGAAACTCCTTCACACGTCGTGTTAGTAATATAGTTATATAAGGAACACGACCTCCGAAGGGTGTTTGGGGAGCACCCCCGCCAGAACAGGTTAGGCTGCCTCCCTCCGACCCACCGCTTCGTACCGCTGGTGCCGGTCGAGCAGCAGGCGAAGCCCGTAACGAGCACGACCAAGAACTTTGGCTCCATGCCCCAGGAGAACATCGAAGAGGCGACGGTTCACCAAAAGGGCATGCTTCACATTCCCCTGCCGCCGGAAGCCCAAGTTCCTCCCAGCACTCTGGTTGAACTCGTCGATGTGGCGAAGTCCTACAAGATCCGACCGTCCTGTCCAGGCGTTCAACGCTTGCAGACGCTCGTACTCGTCAGGCGTCATCCACGTCATGGTCTGGACGACGTTACGGCCAATCAGATCGTTGCTGCCCCGAGCACTTGCATGGGTCATCGTATCCGC
>NZ_JAYGGM010000028.1:0-839 GCF_036314085.1 Microvirga sp. CF3016 | reverse complement strand
GGGCGGTGCGCGAGATGGAGGACCGCTACCGCAAGATGTCGAAGCTGGGGGTTCGCAACATCGACGGCTTCAACGCCCGCGTGGTCGAGGCCAAGGCGCGCGGCGAGACCATCACCCGCACGGTGCAGACCGGCTTCGACCGCGAGACCGGCGAGGCGGTGTACGAGGACGAGGTGATGGATCTCGATCCCTTGCCCTACATCGTGGTGATCGTCGACGAGATGGCCGATCTCATGATGGTGGCCGGCAAGGAGATCGAGGGCGCGATCCAGCGCCTGGCCCAGATGGCGCGCGCCGCCGGCATCCACGTGATCCTGGCCACGCAGCGCCCGAGCGTCGACGTGATCACCGGCACGATCAAGGCGAACTTCCCGACCCGGATCTCGTTCCAGGTCACGTCGAAGATCGACAGCCGCACGATCCTGGGCGAGATGGGCGCCGAGCAGCTCTTAGGCCAAGGCGACATGCTGTACATGGCCGGCGGCGGGCGGATCACCCGGGTGCACGGGCCGTTCTGCTCGGACGAGGAGGTGGAGAAGGTGGTGGCGCACCTCAAGCGCCAGGGCCGGCCGCAGTATCTCGAGGCGGTCACGGCCGAGGAGGACGAGGGCGGGGCGGCGCCGGATCCGGCGGTGTTCGACCAGGGCGAGTTCGGGGCCCCGGGCGGCGACCTGTACGACCAGGCCGTGGCCGTGGTGCTGCGCGACAAGAAGGCCTCGACGAGCTACATCCAGCGCCGGCTCCAGATCGGCTACAACCGCGCCGCCTCGCTCATGGAGCGCATGGAACACGAGGGCATCGTCGGGCCCGCAAACCACGCCGGGAAACGCGAAATTCTG
>NZ_JAYGGM010000027.1:0-1041 GCF_036314085.1 Microvirga sp. CF3016 | reverse complement strand
CCGAAGAGGTAATCGTCGCCCTCGTCACCCAGCAGCGTGTCGTCGCCGGCACCGCCGTCGAGCTGATCGAAGCCGTCGCCGCCCTGGAGCCGGTCGTGGCCGTCCTGGCCCGAGAGCAGATCGTTGCCGAGACCGCCCGCGACCGTGTCGGCCCCCAAGCCACCCCAGACGTAGTCGTCGCCGGCATCACCCGCGAGCACATCGTTGCCCTCGCCGCCGTCGAGCTGGTCGTTGTCGTCGCCGCCGGAGAGCTGATCGTCGTCCGCGTCGCCGTTCAGCATGTCGAGGCCGAGACCGCCCGAGAGCGTGTCGGCGCCCGCACCGCCGGTGACGTAGTCGGCACCGGCCTCGCCCGCAAGCAGATCGGCGCCACCCTGGCCGTAGAGCTGGTCGAAGCCGCCGCCGCCGTAGAGCGCCCCGCCCTGGCTGCCGCTGGTGAGCGCGTCGTCGTAGCCGGTGCCGCGCAGCCCCTCGATGCCGGCATAGGTGTCGCCGGCCGCCTCGCCGCCAAGGCCGCCGCCGGTCAGGCTCGCCGTCACGCCGGCGCTGGCATTGGCATAGGACACCACGTCGGTGCCGGCCCCGCCCTGGACCGCATCCGTGCCGGCGCCGCCCAGGAACACATCGTCGCCCTCGCCGCCGTCGAGACTGTTCACACCAGCATCGCCCGCAAGCGTGTCGGCTCCGGCCCCACCCTGCAGGGTGTCGTTGCCGTCGCCGCCGGCCAAGTGATCGTTGCCGTCGCCGCCAGCGAGCGTGTCGTGGCCGAGCGCGCCGTAGAGGCTGTCGTTGCCGGCGTTGCCGCTCAGCAGGTTGTCGCTGGCATCCCCGCGCAGGTCATCGGCGTAGGCCGAGCCGCTCAGCGCCTCGACACCCTGGAACTCGTCGCTGTTCCAGCTGAACGACAGCCACGCGGTCACGCCGGCGGTAGCGTCCTCGTACGACACGGTATCGAAGCCCTCGCCGCCGACGAGCCGGTTCACGCCCGCGCCGCCGTACAATAGATCGTCACCGGCGCCGCCGTTCAGGACGTCGTGGCCG
>NZ_JAYGGM010000026.1:0-1098 GCF_036314085.1 Microvirga sp. CF3016 | reverse complement strand
GGAGTGCCCCGATAAGTCCCTCTGCTGCGGCATAGTGTGATACACTGGTGTAAGGCCCACTCCTGTGACGTGCGCCTTGTGGGCCGACAAAGGACCTAGTCCGTGACCAAGCCGGCATCACCGATCAGGCGCCGCCTCGCTGCCATCTTCTGCGCGGACGTGGCAGCCTATGCACGCCTTATGAGTATCGACGAGACAGGAACCCTGTACCTCCTCAACGCTCACAATGAGGTGCTGAACCGGCAGATCACCCAGCATAACGGCCGGACCGCCAACACCGCCGGGGACAGCATCGTGGCCGAGTTCCCCAGCGCGGTCGACGCCGTCCGATGCGCCCTGGACGTCCAGGAGCGTATTGCCGCCGTCAATGAAGACGTTCCCCAGGAGCGACGGGTCGTGTTCCGGATCGGAGTGCACGTTGGCGAGGTCATGATCCGCAATGGCGATATCTTCGGCGACGGTGTCAACATTGCCGCCCGCATGGAGAAGCTGGCCCAGCCAGGGCTTATTTGCCTGTCAGGAACGGCCCATGAATATGTCCGGAGGGTGCTACCGCTGAATTACGATGATCTTGGGCCACAAGTCATCAAGAACCTCAGCACTGCCATTCAAGCCTACATGATACACCCCTCCACGAGCGTGCTGTCGCGGACTTTGCCACCCGTCCACCGCCACAACGAGTTCAACCTGGGGCGGCGCTTCGACCGGGTCCTCACGACGGAGCTGACCGAGATAACCAAGCCCGAGAGGCTCACGGTAGTCGACCCTGCCATCTTTGCATCCCTTCACGATGCGCCCGGCATCACGGAACGCCGTCTAGCCGAGCGGATTGGATGCGACCTCGCGATAGTTCAGCGGATGGTGAAGCACCTGGAGCATCGAGAGTTGATTTGCCGGTCACCAGGAGCAGGGAAACACCCGCGCCTGTTCAGCCTGACGCCGGCGGGGCTGGAACTCTACACGCGGCTGCATCCTGCGATCCTCGCGGTGCGGGATCGGGTCATGGCCACCCTCTCGGAGCAAGAACGCGCATCTCTCCAAGAAATGCTAGGGCGGGTTATCAGCGCCAACGAAGCTCGGCGAGCGTCGCATTAGAGC
>NZ_JAYGGM010000025.1:0-1588 GCF_036314085.1 Microvirga sp. CF3016 | reverse complement strand
CTCGGGCGGGCAGGCGATGGTGAAGTTTGCCGCCGTGACGGCGGGCCTGAGCCTGAGCGCCTCGGACTTCCTGGTGGTGTGACCGGCCGCCTATGAAAGCAAAGAGGGCGCGGCGAAAGCCGCGCCTTTTTCTGAGATGTGAAGACCATGGGCGCTTATGGATACCGAGGTGAGAAAGCTCGCATCCGTCGGTATTGAATAGGGCCTCGGCTTTTTTGTTCAGGCACCCCGTTACTCATGACTGCGGCTGTGAGATCTGTGGATAACAAATCACGCTCTGCTCAGTCTTGGAGATTCCTTCCGGAATCCGAGGCCGGATTTTTATCAGCCCACCGGTCTAATTCTTCGGCATCCTTCGAAACGCGTATCCCATGTCCTAGGAGATGTGGTGTCCCTGCATCGATGGGACCCCAGCCGTGGCTGTTGACCGTCTCCTGCACTCGCCGGTTCAACTCAAACTCGCGCTTTTCGAGAACATCCCACAGTGAAGCGAGTCTCGCTTCGCCGTGCGGGTATGCGCGCGAACCGGGATAGGGGAAAGAACCCAGGGGCCGGCGCCGCATCCCGGAGGATCTAGCGGCGACGTAAGCCGCAGCGATCGGGCTAGGTGCACAAACAAGGAAAGACTCCATTGTTGCGTGTAAAATAAAACGATGTAACATTCGATTGTGGGTGGGCTGGCTGTCCCTTACCGGGTGAGCCGCCGTCGCGATTGTACCAGCATCGTAGGAGAAGTGACGTGGCAACCAACGAACTTTCAACCCTCGAATGGGAGTACCTCCGATACGCCGCTATCTGGGGCGTACCGCTCTTAGGATACGGCGAAGGGGATGATGGCGGTGGAGGACCCGGCGGAAGCACTGACGGCGGGGGAACCGGAGGCACGGATGGCGGCACTGGGACTGGGGGGAGCGGAACCGGCGACGGCGGATCGGGAATTCCGGCCGATCTCCCGACCGAAATGACGGTGGCCGGACGCGACTACGACGTGATTCCCGTCGGCAAGCGCGTCTATCTTGTCATCAAAGGGACTGAGGAGGGCCGAACCGTCCTGGAGATGACCGTCGATGCGAATGGCGAAAGATCCTACGATGTCGTCACGTCGGATTTCTGGGACAAGTACCGCATCGTCAGCGACAGGCCCGATGGCGGAACCGGCGGCGGCAGGCCCGATGGCGGAACCGGCGGCGGTACGCCCGATGGCGGAACCGGTGGTGGCACGCCCGACGGTGGAACCGGCGGCAGTACGCCCGACGGCGGAGCCTCGACAGAGATCCGTCACATCTCGACCCTCGTTCAAATCGCCACGGGTTATCTCGTTCTGAAGACCACCATCGGCACCGCCGGAAACGACGTGTTTCAAGGCGAGGGCGAGCTGATCGCGGGAGACGGCGACGATGACGTTACGGCCAGTGCGAAAGCGGATTTCGTCATAGGTGGCGCCGGCCAGGACACCCTGCGTGGAATGGATGGGGACGACCGTCTCTTCGGCGGCGCCGGCCACGACGTCCTGAACGGCGGCGCCGGTGACGATCTATTGTACGGCGGCGCGGGCGTGAACCGGCTCGTCGGCGGCGAGGGCTTCGAT
>NZ_JAYGGM010000024.1:0-1901 GCF_036314085.1 Microvirga sp. CF3016 | reverse complement strand
ACCGGGCGATGTCGTCGGCCAGCGAGATCACCCGCGACGACTTCGTCCCAGGCGCAGGCTCCAGCTCGTACAACGTCACCACAGGACCGGGGCGGACGTTGATGATCTCACCCTTGACGTTGAAGTCCCACAGCACGTTCTCGAGTGTCGCAGCATTCTCCTGCAGCACTTCGACCGGCACTTCGGCGCTGTCCCAGATCTTCGGCTCCGCCAGAAGATCCAGCGCCGGAAGCTCGAACTCGAACGAGGCATGCACCGGTGCGGAGACCCCGACCGAGACCGATGCATAGCTGTCGCGGCTCTCACGACGAAAGCTGTCATTGGCAGGGACGGGAACAACCGGAGTGTTGCTGGGGCGCGGCGGGTTAACAACAGCGGCACGGCGCGGCGGCGCCTCGACGACCTCATCGTCAATGGGGCCGTCGACATAATCCATGTGCGCGTTGACATCGTCCTCGTCATCCTCCCACGGCAGCCCTTCGGGCTCGACGGGAGGCGGTGGCGGCGTAACGCGCGCCAGAGCCGCGACCGGCGGTGGTACCTTCTTCACGGCAGCGGCACTCTCCTCCCGCTTGGCCTGAACGGGCGCAGCTGCAGGGGCCGGCATCGAGGACGTTGGAAGCGTTGGATCCAGCAGGTAAGTCCCAGGTTGCCACATGAAACTATAGGATCGCTGAACGGCAGGAAGCTCGTAGGCAAAAGGATTGCCCTTGATCGAAGGCGCCGTCGGCTCGGCCGCCTTCGGCACGGCGGGAGGTTCAGCGGCAGGAGCGGCTGGTACGTTCCTCTGAGGCGTCTCCCCGCGCGACCGCACGGGTGCGACCCGCTTGACCTGATCCGGAGCATGAGACGGAGTGCGCGTGAAAGCGCGTGACGTTCCCTGTCCAACCTCCTGCGAGGCTGCTTTGCTCTGGAGCGCGAGCAGTCTCTCCTGGACGGCCGGAGCAGGATCGGCTGCCCGGACGGACGCGATCTCTTTCGCCTGACGTTCTGCAACGTCCGGTGCCGAATGGGGAGTTGTCTGCAGCCTGCGCTCCTTCAGAACGCGTTCCGGCGTGCGCGTAAAGCGGACTTCGGGAGACATGGAAAAGGACTGTTCCCAGACCTCACCGCGGGGTGCGCCGTTCGGTCCCCTATCGCGCGACGCCCGGCTGTCAGCACCTTCCCGGGAGCGAAGACGGTCATCAGCCATTCTCGATCGCGACAGACCCGGCCCGGGATTGCCCACGGTTCGGCCCTCAGGCTCCTGATGTCGTGCTGGAGCCTGGATCTGGCGAGCTCCTGCCATTGAGGCCTGCGGAAGTCCGACGGATGGGTCATTCTCTCCATGGCCGTGGGCTTCGGGGCGCTTTTCATCGTCCCGCGTGAGGGAGCCATAACCCTGGGCGGCGGAAGATGGGGACCGTCGTTTGAAATGCATTGGCTGTTTATGGTGTTGGGGCCGAACCGGTCAGCCCGAGAGGAGGTTCGATCCGATTACGCCTGCCAAAGGTAAAAAGAGGATTAGGAGACGCGCGGGAGGTGGTCTGCCGCCAACTTGTCCCCAGCAGGACATGCTGTTCGAATGCCTTTCAAAAGTGGGGCGAACACCCCATATTCGTTGAGAAGCAAGGCGCTCCCCCTCCCCTCTCTTCATGGCAAGCAGCGAGACATAGAAGATGTCTCTTGCAAATGTGCCGGGAGGGTTTATATGAGCGCCTCCTTCCGGCTGGTTTGCGTGAGCGGGCGAGCCGGAACGATTTTCCAGCAGGGCGGACTTCTTCAGGCTTCAGACCACGCGGTCTGGGCGGGTCCTGCGGGTATTTGGCCCAGCATCGTCTGGGTTTGGCCATGAGCGTGGTGCGGGTTCGGCGGGTGTCGGGCGTGTGCGTTGGGCTCCTCTGGCGGTTTTTTCCAGCATG
>NZ_JAYGGM010000023.1:0-4338 GCF_036314085.1 Microvirga sp. CF3016 | reverse complement strand
CAGCATAGAGACCTTGTTGGAGACAATGAAGAAATCGTCATCCGGATGATCGTCGCGGAACTCTTGACACTCAGTCGCGAGATTAGCGCTAGTGATGGATCGGGACGGGTAGACATCAACATGATCGCGCCGTGTACGCGGAGCTTCTAGTCCAAAAATGGCCCACAAAGGGTCAGCAGCACGAGCTACAGCAGTCGGAACTTCCTCCGTCGTTAAGACGACAACGCGATTGGCAAGGCCATGCCACCACCTTCGCGGAGAAACCCACCAATTGCGATCATGTCGCTCTCTGTAGATGTCCCTATGTTTTTCGTCTTCACCATCCTCTTCATCGCACTTGTCGCTCGGGGCATTCTCTCGACAACCATACTCGCCTGTGTTGGCGGTTACGATGTGATCCCAATGCGAGATCCCGACACCCGCGACCCTTCGAGCCTCCTCAAAAGCTACCGGTCGCACGCATCCATTCACCGTAGGGTGTCCATGGGCGGCGACGAAAGCCTCGAAGCTGGCAAGGACTTGAGGCAGCGGCGGCGTATCCGCGTTCCAGAGACTAGGATCGGAAGCAGCTAGAGCCTCTACCCAGCGTATGATCTCTTCCGGTTGTAGATCAATTAGGCTGTCAGCCTTGATCTCGTCGTGAACGAGGAGCCCGAGGCTAGTTTCTCTACGCAAGGTCTTGAAGCACTCGTTCTCATCCCTTTCACCCGCATCCCAGAAGGAAGGAGCCCACATCAGCCGCGAGGGCCCACTCTTCTTCCATTCATGCGCGACCTGATGCACGGTGAAAAATACCGGCTTCCTCTTTCCGATAGTGGCCCACACCGTGGCATGGCGCTCCTTGAAGCGCTGAATAACTTCCGGTTGGAGCCTCTCGATGGCTGCCCAGCGCGACTGAAACCTCTGCCGTGCTGCCTCTTCGGTCGAGATCATCGCAATGCTGAGACGCCCGCACTCTTCCTCGTAGGCTCTCGAAAAACTCGGCAACACAACGCCAATAAAATCATTTTTCTCCTGGATCTCATTGAAGGCAGCGCACTTGGCCTCGGCAGCCCCATAATCAGCAAAGGCATACATAGCGACTCCACTCTCGCCACGTTCCGCCAAGTCGGCCACGATCTCGTGATGGAGGGCCATAAGCACCGAGGTCTTGCCTACGCCCTCTGGACCAACCACCAGGAGTAACGGCATTGTGGCAACCGTAGTCCTGAAGAATGTCTCCATCTCCGACCGAGCCGTGTCACTGTCAGTTACGTTTGCCCGAAACCGCTCCTCAAGTTCGTGAAAAGTACGATCCGTACGTGTTTCAGCCAAGAAATCATCGAGATCAACAGCCTCGTCGCATGCTTCCTCGCGAACCATTTGCCCTCGCCATAGCCGAAGCATGGTTCCCAAGGGGAACGGCAACGGTCGAGAAGTCAGCCCTTCAGCATCCCGTCCTACAAGATGGATCGAGGCATAGTCCTCGCGCATGACCGAGGACGGGTTGTTATCATTCCCTGAGTTCGTGAACTTGGCGACCCAGCGTCCACCCTCGTAGGTGAGATGATCGAATTTCGGCCAGTTCGGATACCATTTTTGAAGCTGCGCTTCGCAGTAGGTGATCTCGGCTTGGGTCAGACCGGGTCCAAGTTTACGCCCTGCCGGACAGGCCGTCTTCACTTTCCTACTCCTGGGTGTTGCACAGAAGGAATCGGGAGACCAGAACAGAGGCAACTCATCTCCAGACGCTCGCTTGCGGCTTTTCTCCCATAGGGTGATTTGCGGAACCACCGATCCTTTAGGAAAGCCAAGGAGGTTATCATCTTCGATCACTCTGGACCCGTTGGGTAAGCGCCGGAAGCTCTCAGCCCACTGGAGGGATCTATCGGCCCGATGGCTGCCGACATTAAGGGTACGAAGTACATCCTCATGCAGCTTCTCCCAGTGGGCCGCGAAGCCTCGCCGAAGCTCGGCGGCAGAGCACTGATCTAATCCGAGACGCGCACGCGCGAGATTGGTCTCGAAAACGGTATGAATGTGGAGGCTTTTGTTACCCGAGTAGTTAACGGTGATCCCAGCGAAGTCGGCGAACTGCGAGCAGTAGCGATAAAGATCACCGACCGGACAATCGAGGTCATTCTTGCTGTAGTTCAGCCAAGAAAGCTGCTCCTTCAAGAACTCCGTGTCCTTCACGTCGAACTCATAGGTAAGGACGTGATGCTCGCCCAGCACCACGCGATCCACAGGCCGTTCGGCCCCAAGTACCATCCCCTGCTCATCCTCACTGTCCATGGGCGATAGCCACAGGCGAAGAGGGTTGGCGAAGAGCATCAACCCGATCAGGGGATCACCCCCGTAGGTGGAGACAGGATTGGGATTGCTCGCGATGAGTTCGGCGAAGAAGTGATTTCGGCCCGTGGAGAACTTGGTCAGGTCCACCGGGAAATAGATGCCGCCGAAAGCGTCAGGCCGGAAAAGGTGCGGCTTGATGATGGCGTCAGCGAACCACGTTTTTGGGTTTTGGGCTGCCTTGACGAACTGTTTGGTAGCTTTGGAGCCAAGGGTGGGCGTGACGTATTGCTGCCAGAGGAGGGCAAGGCGCTCCTGTTCTTCATAAGAAAATAGCATGTAGAAAATCCATAAAGAAAACCCTGCACGCTGGCAGACGTGCAGGGTTCTGGATCGTCTTTACGACGATCTACAACTGGCCTGACCATGACCGCACCCAGGCGCAATATGCTGGAAGTGGTCTCGGAGGCCGGAACTTGCTTTGCACTCTGCCAGAGCGTGCTCGGTATTTATGTAACTATATCACTATAGGCGCGTGATGCCAAGAACTTTGTGAGCCAGCGAGGGGAAACGAGCTATTCGTGCTCATCGCCTGAGCCTCGATGTGGATACCGGCGCATAGGAAAGTTCGTCGAGCCGTAGTCGATGTAATCACCCTCGTATCCAATCAAGAAAAATGTGATCTGATAGAGGGCTGAATACACCATGCATATGGAGGCAAGCCTTTACGATCCCGGTGTCACTACATCGACCTTTTCGGGCCATGGTAGACCGAAGCTCGCTCGGCTAAGACTAGCGTGGAAGTCGCCTGATGGCTTACTGATGTCATAATTATCCAAGACCGCTTCATGGATGGCTTCGACAACATTTTGAACCTGTCGCGCGTGATATCCATGAACGCGACGGGTGCCCCTATGAACACTGTCGGATCGCATGGCGTAAAGGTCTTGTATAAGCTTGGCGATCTCGCTTCTCCTTGTTACGTCATTCGAGAGGATCACGGCACCCCGACGAGCGAGATTTTGAACCACTGGAGCGCTCTTGTCGTTGTCCGACAGCAATGCTTCCGCCGCCGTGAAGAAGAATAGAAGTCTTTCTGTATCGTCGTCCGAGATGCGCCCCCGCGCCATCCAGCCCAGTCCGCGCTGTAAACGCTCACCAACGCTGTTAGACGGCGGATTGAACAAGATGCTGAGCTTGGAATAGAATGATTTTCCTTTCATGTGCTCGACGAACCCATCTCCGACAACGTAGTGCATCGGAACCCAACTGCCACCGAACGATGAGCGGGTATCGTGAATCGTGACGGAGGACTGCTTACTCCGGGGCTTCTCCGTAGGAGTTGCCTCGACATCGCCGAGGTTAGGTGAGAACGGGCCGGTGAATTGTGGGTAGCCGATCAGGCGGATCAAGCTCGTGAAAACGTAAGTGTGCCAACGAGCTTCGGCCTCCAAATTCCCAATTTTCGATTGAAGCTCGATATCCCAACAAATGGGCGTGAGCGCGACGAAAGGTTTTCCGTCGATAATTTGCAAACCATCAGGCTGCCCGATGGTCAACCGGACTCCCGATTCTGGCCCGAGATCACGGTCAACGTCATCTGTCAGTCTGACAGCAACCGGGCCGATCTGAACCTCACGAATGTCCTCAAGACGCACCGAGTAGCAGGGGAGAAGTATGCGGACTTTTGCCCGTATCTCAGACGACAACTCCTTCAAAAAATGTGCGACTTGATCGGGGATAGGCGATGCAATGCCGACCGAGGCCCAAGCAAGGCGGTAAACCTCTCGTTCGCTGATGGCGTCAGGGCCGACCAGTTCGAGACATCTCTTGATGAGATCGCTGAGTATTGGCTTCAAAGGGCTGAGGTCATACACGTTCTCGTGTATTAGCTTCCAACCTCCTTGTCGCATGATTTCTGTAGCATGATCAGCAGATTTCGCCCTTGCCGTATCCGCACAGGTGTAAAATGCACCAGCAAGCTCTCGCAGCTTCTGATCACTGGTTAGGCGGTTCGCAATCTTCTCAATGGTCATGACGGTCTCTGATGTTGAAGCCTGCGATGTA
>NZ_JAYGGM010000022.1:2500-5733 GCF_036314085.1 Microvirga sp. CF3016 | reverse complement strand
TTGTTCTTTGACATTGTTGAGAGGGAAGAGAAGCGTAGGCGGCGGTGTCCTTGCGGGCGATTGGCAACAATCGCTGTGAGAATATCGACCTGATCTATGCTTTGGTGAGTACACCGTTTTCCGGGGCAACCTGGAGATGGAGGTGCTCTGTCAATTCAAGTGTAGTGACGATAGTCGAGATCAAATTCTTATCCAACTTGAGAGTTTGATCCTGGCTCAGAACGAACGCTGGCGGCAGGCTTAACACATGCAAGTCGAACGCATCCTTCGGGGTGAGTGGCAGACGGGTGAGTAACGCGTGGGAACGTGCCCTTCAGTTCGGAATAACCCAGGGAAACTTGGGCTAATACCGGATACGCCCGAAAGGGGAAAGATTGATCGCTGAAGGATCGGCCCGCGTCTGATTAGCTGGTTGGTGAGGTAATGGCTCACCAAGGCGACGATCAGTAGCTGGTCTGAGAGGATGATCAGCCACATTGGGACTGAGACACGGCCCAAACTCCTACGGGAGGCAGCAGTGGGGAATATTGGACAATGGGCGCAAGCCTGATCCAGCCATGCCGCGTGAGTGATGAAGGCCTTAGGGTTGTAAAGCTCTTTCAGCGGGGACGATAATGACGGTACCCGCAGAAGAAGCCCCGGCTAACTTCGTGCCAGCAGCCGCGGTAATACGAAGGGGGCTAGCGTTGTTCGGAATCACTGGGCGTAAAGGGCGCGTAGGCGGCTTTGTAAGTCGGGGGTGAAAGCCTGTGGCTCAACCACAGAATTGCCTTCGATACTGCATGGCTTGAGACCGGAAGAGGTTAGTGGAACTGCGAGTGTAGAGGTGAAATTCGTAGATATTCGCAAGAACACCAGTGGCGAAGGCGGCTGACTGGTCCGGTTCTGACGCTGAGGCGCGAAAGCGTGGGGAGCAAACAGGATTAGATACCCTGGTAGTCCACGCCGTAAACGATGAATGCCAGCCGTTGGCGAGCTTGCTCGTCAGTGGCGCAGCTAACGCTTTAAGCATTCCGCCTGGGGAGTACGGTCGCAAGATTAAAACTCAAAGGAATTGACGGGGGCCCGCACAAGCGGTGGAGCATGTGGTTTAATTCGAAGCAACGCGCAGAACCTTACCAGCCTTTGACATGTCCCGTCTGGGCCCTGGAGACAGGGTCCTTCAGTTCGGCTGGCGGGAACACAGGTGCTGCATGGCTGTCGTCAGCTCGTGTCGTGAGATGTTGGGTTAAGTCCCGCAACGAGCGCAACCCTCGCCCTTAGTTGCCATCATTCAGTTGGGCACTCTAAGGGGACTGCCGGTGATAAGCCGCGAGGAAGGTGGGGATGACGTCAAGTCCTCATGGCCCTTACGGGCTGGGCTACACACGTGCTACAATGGCGGTGACAAAGGGCAGCGAACCCGCGAGGGGGAGCTAATCCTCAAAAGCCGTCTCAGTTCGGATTGCACTCTGCAACTCGAGTGCATGAAGGCGGAATCGCTAGTAATCGTGGATCAGAACGCCACGGTGAATACGTTCCCGGGCCTTGTACACACCGCCCGTCACACCATGGGAGTTGGTCTTACCCGACGGCGCTGCGCCAACCGCAAGGAGGCAGGCGACCACGGTAGGGTCAGCGACTGGGGTGAAGTCGTAACAAGGTAGCCGTAGGGGAACCTGCGGCTGGATCACCTCCTTTCTAAGGACGATCTCTTATGAGAAGGCATTCGCCTCCTCTATCGGATCGCTTGGAACAATAAGGGTCAGTCAGACCCTGTTTTGCGGGACGCTGCCGTCTTCGCTTCTCTTCTCAATTCCGGATACATCGGGCGCGCCTGTTGGCGCGACTGGGGCCTGTAGCTCAGGTGGTTAGAGCGCACCCCTGATAAGGGTGAGGTCGGACGTTCGAGTCGTCCCAGGCCCACCATCTTGTCTTGGGGTTCGGCGAACCGTCGCCGGCGGCCGGTCGGCCTTCGCAAGAAGGTGGCGCGGGTCCGACGCGCAGCGTCGCAAGCCCGACCGGGCGTCCGCGCTGATGCGCGGGGCAGCCAAGGGAACGGACGTTCCCGCCGGCGCCTGAGGCCAAGCAACAACGGGGCCTTAGCTCAGCTGGGAGAGCGGTAGCTTTGCAAGCTTCAGGTCGTCGGTTCGATCCCGACAGGCTCCACCACTTATCTTGATGATCCGGAAGTCAAAGAGGTTCGTGCCCTGCCCTGTTGGGGTGAGCGCGGATGTTTGAAATCGTAAAGAGGCGGCATATTCGGCCAGCAGGCAACCTAGTCCTGCGAACCAGCCACGGCCCGCAGCCGTGTGCGCCGGATATGCTTGGCAAGCAAAACATGTCTTTGGAGCAATCCGAAGACAGGTCTTTCTTTTTTGGTCAGGTCCGGTCTTTGCCGAGCGGACATTGATCATGAGAGTAATCAAGTGTCGTAAGAGCATCTGGTGGATGCCTTGGCGCTGAGAGGCGATGAAGGACGTGGTACGCTGCGATAAGCCTTGGGGAGCTGCGAACGAGCTTTGATCCAAGGATCTCCGAATGGGGAAACCCCCCTTCGACCCTTTGTATTGTCAGTGCAGGAGATCCTCTTGCGTTGGCACTACGAGGGGTCAGATGAAGGGATTAGGCCCTGAATGAATAGGGGTTTAAGGCGAACCCGGGGAACTGAAACATCTAAGTACCCGGAGGAAAGGACATCAAACGAGACTCCGTTAGTAGTGGCGAGCGAACGCGGACCAGGCCAATGCCAACATGATCTTCACTAGAACCGTCTGGAAAGGCGGGCATGATGGGTGATAGCCCCGTATAGGACAGGGTGATTGTTGGATTTGAGTAAGGCGGGACACGTGCAATCCTGTCTGAACATGGGGGGACCACCCTCCAAGCCTAAGTACTCCTCAGCGACCGATAGTGAACCAGTACCGTGAGGGAAAGGTGAAAAGCACCCCGACGAGGGGAGTGAAACAGTTCCTGAAACCGGATGCTTACAAACAGTCGGAGCCCAAGGTTCGTCCTGGGTGACGGCGTACCTTTTGTATAATGGGTCAGCGACTTAAAGTAACGAGCAAGCTTAAGCCGATAGGTGGAGGCGCAGCGAAAGCGAGTCTGAACAGGGCGTTTGAGTTCGTTGCTTTAGACCCGAAACCGGGTGATCTAGCCATGAGCAGGTTGAAGGTGCGGTAACACGCACTGGAGGACCGAACCGGTGCCTGTTGAAAAAGTCTCGGATGACTTGTGGCTAGGGGTGAAAG
>NZ_JAYGGM010000021.1:0-13603 GCF_036314085.1 Microvirga sp. CF3016 | reverse complement strand
CACCATGATGCGAAGGTGTGGCGAAGGTCGTGGAACCGGAAGTCCTCGATGCCTGCCCGACGACAGGCTCCCGAGAATGCCTTCCTCGGATTTCCGGTCCGAGTTCCATCAGCTTTGCAGAACAGATAGGACGAGCGGGGACGGGATCGCTGCTCCAAAAGCCCTCGGATAGTCTCCAACGCTTTCGCTGAGAGGGGGACACGCCTGGGCGCGTTGGTCTTGGTCATCTCAAGGTGCAGTTCGCGACGCCGGAAGTCGATGCTGGAGGTTTTGAGACCAAGGAGTTCCTCCTTCCGGAGCCCTGTCTCAACGGCTAGGACCAGGATCGGCTTGAGATCATCCGAAGCCGCCTGGTAGAGATGCGTGAACTCCTCGCGCGTGATGAACCTAGTTCGAGGTCGGCTCTCCTTCAGTGACTTCTTATTGAGGGCTGTGACCGGGTTTGTGTCCACCCAACCCCAGCGGTTGGCCATTGAGAAGACAGAACTCAGGAAAGCCAGATCGCGCCGGATGGTCGCGTCCGTGACGCCCGACCGCTTTCTTGTGCTCACAAACTCGGAAAGGGTTCGACGGGTGATCTCATCCAGATGAAGGTGTCCAAGGAGGCGAGCGCAAACCTTGCCGTTGAACCGATAGCTTTCCAGCGTTCGCGGCTTGAGCGTTGCTTCCTCGAAAAATCTCTCTACGGCGTAGGGGAGCAAATGCCGAGGAGCACTATGTTCCCCACGAGATTTTTGGGCATGCTCCTCTAGGAGACGGTGTAGATACGCTTGAGCCTCGGACTTCTTCGTTGTCTTTGCGGAGCAGCGGACGTGTTGACCACCAAACCGAAACCGCACCCACCAGACGCTTCCTCGACGATAGACCGACGCCATTCAGAACTCCGCGACCATTGCCTCTCGGTGGAGGGTCTCACGGAAAATTAGTTCGTCAAGGATTTCTGGGTCGCATCGTTAGTCCTTCTGGCAGCTACCGGTCGCCGGATCTCGGGACGATTTGAAAACGATCTATGCACGACGAGGGGCAGAAGAGCCGCGCCGGAACGTGGGAAAGGAGGCTCTGCGGAGGGTGCCAAGGAAGGTGGACAGTGAACCTGATGATGTGGGTTAAGAATCCGGACAAAGGCTTGGCCCGAGTGAGCAGGCGACACGGAATACAGCCGTTCGGATCTGTATAGTGGAGTTCCAACTGACACCTACTGCTTACCAGAAGTAGTCATGGTAAACCGAGCAAAAAGGTGAGTCGGGGGCAAAATGTCAGTCTACGATCAAATGTTGGCACACCTGTCTCGCTTCGAGACTGCGCCAGTCCTTTTTGTCGGGGCAGGACTTTCGCGGCGTTATCTTGGATTGGAGAATTGGGAGGCGCTACTCACCCGCTTTAGTAATCTCACAACCAAGCCGTATGCCTATTATCGGGCGCAAGCCAACAACGACCTTCCATCGGTCGCAACCTTGATCGCAGAAGAATTAAACTCGATCTGGTGGACGGATGCCCGGTTTACCGCGAGCAGAGATCAATTCAGCGACATCTGTCTCTCACACAGTTCCGCACTGAAAATCGAGATTGCACGCTACCTAAGCCAGGACGTTGCAGGACGTGCAGTTCCAACTGGGCATGAAGGGGAAGTTGCCTCACTGAAGTCCATTGTTGCGGATGGAGTAATAACCACGAACTGGGATGGCTTCTTAGAGACGATCTTCCCGGACTTTCGCGTTTACATTGGACAAGAGCCTCTTCTTTTTGGGTCACCGCAAGGTATCGCAGAAATATACAAGATTCATGGTTGTTGCAAAGAGCCAAACTCTCTAGTGCTTACGAAAGAAGATTACGACAACTTCCATAAGAAAAATCCTTATCTTGCCGCCAAGCTACTCGCTACATTCATTGAACATCCTGTGGTGTTCTTAGGGTATTCGCTTTCAGATCCCAACATAACTGCCATCATATCTTCGATATCAGGATGTCTGGATGGCGCTACAGTCGCGAAGCTCCAAGATCGCCTGATTTTTGTGGAGTGGGATCAGACCGAGGAAGAGGGTGTGTTCGAAGGAGCAAGTCTGCTCCAAAATGGCATTACGATTCCCGTGAAACGCATTCGAACAGCAGACTTCACGCCTGTTTATGCTGCTATGGGGAAAGTGAAGCGACGCTTCCCGGCGAAACTTCTTCGCAGGCTAAAAGAGCAAGTTTATGATCTTGTGCTCAACAACGATCCACGTGGACGCCTGTTCGTTAAGGACATCAACGCGGGTGCTGAGGAGAAGGATTTCGAGATCGTACTTGGAGTGGGAGCGATCCGGTCTCTTCAGGAAAAGGGCCATGTTGGCTTGAAGAGGTATGACCTTCTAAGGGATGTGGTTTTCGAAGCTAACGATTTGGATTCGAAGAGCGTAATAAAGTACAATCTCGAAGAATTTCTTGCCGGTGCGAAGTATGTGCCGGTTTTTAAGTACCTGAGAGAGGCTGGCTTAGTATCAAAAGCAGGCAAGATAAGAAAAGATGGATTTGGCGCGAGACTAGCAGCGGCAGCAAATGCTAAGCAAAGCTCGTTTCATCCGCCGCATCAATACAAGAAGGCGTTTGAGCGATCTTTTAGCAAAGATGTCTGCCTTGGAGATCTGCAAGAGAAGAGAGGAACTGACGGGATCGTCTTTTTTGCGCCCCTCCTCGAACTTGAAAATATCGACTTGGAGGAGCTACAGGCTTTCTTGAAGGCTGAGTTCGACAAGCAAATGTCTGAGTCGGGGCGGCGGTCGAACTTTTCGCGCCTAATCTGCTTCTATGACTGGCTAAGGAATGGTCCTGGGCGGCAATGAGCTAACGGCAGCATCTGTGGGCCTCACTCATCAAAAAACTCCTCATCAAGCTTTTTGATCGTCAATGTTTCCTCAACCCGGCAGCCGACCCCGTGACGGATCATCAGACGCGCTAGTTGGGAGCCGTCGATTAGAACAATCCGCTTACTCAAAAGCTCGGCTGTCTCCCGAGCAGAGGACGAGAAGGTTGAGGTCGTCACGAACAGGCCCTTGCTAGCCTTGAAGCGATCTAAGCTGCCGAAGAAGTCACGAATTGCCCCGGCTCCGACATTGTTGCCATCCGCATAGCGCTTGGCTTGAACGTAGATGCGGTCTAGGCCGAGTGGGTCTTGGTCGATCACTCCATCTACCCCACCGTCACCCGACTTCCCGACGAGAGCTTTGTCGAGGTCGCTCACAGAACCACCATAGCCCATCGCAATGAGGAGCCTCACCACGACGCTCTCGAAGAACGCGGGTGTGCCAGCTATAACCTTCTGAAGGAGTTCTCCAGCGAGAGCGGCCTCAAGCTCCCGTGCCGCTTTGCGCATTACCTCATCAGGCGTCAGGCTGTCCGCCTCTACAGCCACTGCGGCTGCACTATTGCTCTCTGCTGTCTCCTGGCCCTCACGAAAAGCGCGAAATTCAGCAAACTGTGAAAGGAAGCGGTTATCAATCCGCTCGGGTGCGCTGCTTAGAACCTGATCGCCCCGATTTGTAATCCGAAAGTGAGCGCGCCGAGTTGGCTCCACAAGGCCCGCTTTGCTGAGGAACGACTTCGCCCAATGAACCCGGTTGGAGAACGCAGTTTGCCTGCCCGAGGGCAACAATTGCGCTCGCTCTTCAGGCGTGATCTGAAACTCCTCAGCCAGTCGCTCGACCACATCCCCAATGCGAACCTCGCCCTTCTGAGCCTCCCGCAGGACTGGAAGCATCAGGGTTTGGAAGTCAGGTATGGGCATGGAAACCTCAATTCTGTGCGGCACAAGCAATATCATTGCACTTTAGTCTAGCTGTTAAGCTCTAGCACACTGACTTGCTCTATGGGAAAGGGTCACTAGAGGGCAGACAGGAATGACTCTCCTCAGCAACCAAGAGCCCGCCAGGGCCTCGGACTAATAGGACAGCGAATGCCAACACTCGATTGGATCGGAAAACGAGCGGTTGTGAACCACCACCGCGAAGTGCCCTATCGCCTGGTACATTGTGACAAGGCGAAAAGCGTTGGTGATCCCGATGCTGGCAATCTTCTTGTTCAAGGCGACAATCTTGAGGCCCTGAAGGCGCTGTTGCCCTACTACGCAGGCAAGGTAAAATGTATCTATATCGACCCTCCTTACAACACAGGTAATGAGGGGTGGGTTTATAACGACAATGTAAACGCGCCTGAAATAAAGTCATGGCTCGGTTCAGTTGTCGGCAAAGAAGCAGAAGACTTGTCGCGTCACGACAAGTGGCTATGCATGATGTACCCTCGTCTTCGTCTGCTTAGAGACTTTCTCACGGAAGATGGATCTATATGGGTTTCCTGTGATGATAATGAGGCTCCTTATGCTAGGCTCTTACTAGAAGATATATTTGGCAGAAATAATCTCGTAGCAACCTTCGTCTGGGAAAAGGATAAGGGGCGTCGTGGAGATACAGACGTTTCCGGCGCACACGAATACATACATTGCTTTGCTCGGAAGAAGGAGCACTTCGCTGCCAAGCGGAATCTGCTTCCGCGTTCGCTTCATCAGATTTCTCGGTATCGCAATCCTGATAAAGATCCCAAAGGGGTGTGGCTCCAAGGAGATAACGGGACCGCTAAAAGTGGAACTGAGTCTCTTCGCTATCCAATCACGCTTCCATCAGGCCGAGTTGTCCGACCGCCAGAGGGAAATTACTGGCGCTTTGCTGAGAGCACTTTCGAAGATGCCCTTGCAGATAGCCGGGTGTATTTCGGCGCTGACGGCGACAGCTTGCCTATCATCAAGCGTTATCTTACCGAAGTTCAGGACGGTGTTGTCCCAAGGACATGGATACCGGGCGAGTTAGGTGGAACCAATCAGAGTGCAAAGCGCGATCATCTACGTAAGTTACTGCCCGACCGCGAGCCATTTCCGACGCCAAAACCGGAGGAGTTGCTCTACTTCATTTTACAAATCGCAACCAACCCCGGTGACATAGTTCTTGATAGCTTTGCCGGGTCAGGGACGACTGCGACCTCTGCCCTGAAAATGGGCAGGCGTTTCATTGTCGTAGAAATGGAAGAGCATACAGCGCAATACGCCCTTCCACGGCTACAGAAGGTGATCGCGGGTGAGGATAGTCGCGGAATTACCGGAGACACTGGTTGGACGGGCGGTTCAGGTTTTCGCTTCTGCACTCTAGGCGATCCTCTGTTCGATGCTGATGGGAATGTAAATTCCTCCGTCACATATCCGAATCTTGCTGCCCATGTGTTCTTTTGCGAAACAGGCTCTCCTATTCCGAAGCGCGCTGACGGCTCTTCGCCTCTGATTGGCACTTTTCAGGGACGGGCTATCTACCTCTTGCACTCAGTATCTTCCGTGGAACTTTCAAATCTGAACAGCGGGAGTGTCCTCACGGCCTCCTTACTAGAAGCTCTGCCCAAACCTGAGAATATCCTCGACGGTCCGAGTATCGTGTACGCAGAAGGTTGCTCAGTCCCGGAGGATAGGCTCAGGAATTGTGGGGTGACGTTCAAGCAGATTCCCTATCAAATCGAGGGAGTATGAGCATGAGCGCACCCCTTTTCTCTCTTAAACAGTATCAGATTCAGACGCTTTCAAGCCTTCGGCGGTTTCTTGAGAAGGCTGTCGAGTTCAATGACGCAGACACTGCTTTTTACTCTGTCACAAAGCGACCATACACTTCGCTTCCGGGTCTGCCGGGACTCCCGTACGTATGCCTGCGCATTCCGACAGGCGGGGGCAAAACCATTCTTGCTGCGCACTCGGTAGGCGTTGCAACGGATAGCTTCCTGCGCACTGATAATCCCACAGTTCTCTGGTTCGTGCCCTCACAAGTAATCCGGGATCAGACACTCGCAACTTTGGAAGATCGAGCGCATCCTAATCGTCTGGCTCTTGTTGAGCGGTTCGGTGAAAATATTCGTGTCATGGGTCTCACTGAGGCACTCTATGCAAAGCGTTCAGACTACGATGGTGGAGCAGTCGTAATCGTATCTACGATCCAAGCATTTCGCGTTGAGGACACCGAAGGCCGTAAGGTCTACGATCCCAACGGGGAATTAATGGACCATTTTTCCGTGCTACCAGATGGTCTCCGGTCGATCCTAGAACTTGATACCAATGGCGACCCTGTCCCCTCACTCGCCAATGTCCTTCGCCTTCGCCGTCCGATGGTGATAGTCGATGAGGCTCACAATGCACGGACAACACTTTCCTTTGATACCCTAGCTCGTCTGAAGCCGTCACTGATTGTGGAGTTCACCGCAACACCGGTGACACCGGATGAGCATGATCCGGCAAGAGGCAATTACGCTTCAAATGTGTTGCATCACGTTTCTGCTGCCGAACTCAAGGCCGCAGAAATGATCAAGCTTCCCGTTGTGCTCCGTGGCAGACCAGAGCCAAAGGAAACGATAGGAGATGCAATAGCATGGCTCGATGAGCTTGTGACTCTCGCAGGGGCCGAAGAGAAGAAGACTGGCGAGTTCGTTCGACCTGTCATGCTCATCCAAGCTGAGGCGAGATCGAAGGATCGCCAGACGCTGCATCCCGAAGAGGTCAGAAGGCTTCTTATCGAAGACTTTCGCGTGCCAAAAGACCATGTTGCGGTCGCAACAGGAGATGCTCGTGAAATTGACGGTGTAGACCTGTTCGACCGGTCCTGCCCCATACGCTTCATTATTACTCAACAAGCACTCAAGGAAGGCTGGGACTGCTCCTTCGCCTATGTGCTCTGCTCAATAGCAGAGCAGCGATCTCCCCGAGCGGTGGAGCAGCTTCTAGGACGTGTGCTGCGTCTTCCACGAGCAAAACGTAAACAGCATGAGGAGCTAAACCGGGCTTACGCGTTCGCTACGACAACCAGCTTTCAAAATGCGGCAAATACCCTCCGCGACGGCCTTGTAGGTAACGGGTTTGAGCGGGTGGAAGCCCAAGCCCTTGTTCGCACTGCCCCGGAAGTTATTCGCGGTTTGGAGGAAGGTGGCTCAGCTTTCGTCTTTGAAGAGGCGCTGCCCGAAGGAATTGATGCAAACTCCTTCAAAACCAACATTGAGACGGCAACAGGTGGCCGTGTCGAGGTTGATGTCGCGACTGGCCGGATACGGGCACGCGGCACCCTTACTGACTACGACCGTACCGCAATGCTTTTGGCAGTGCCCAAGGAGGCGTCCCAATCTGTTGTTGCTCTCGTCAACAAATCGCGTGGTGCTCGGCTGAGGTCTACCGAACCAACTGACGCACCAGTTCGGTTCGCGGTGCCCCTCCTGGCTGTCAAGACGCCGAGTGGACCGCAGTTATTTGACCGTGCGCACTTCCTCGATACACCCTGGAAGCTGGAAGAGAGTGATCCAGGGTCAATCCTCGACTTCTTTGTGCCACCTAAGCCTGCGGGCGAAGAGGCACGGTTGGACATCGACAATGGTGGCCAAATCACTGTCGATTTCGTAACCGATCTCCACCAACAGCTTGCGCTAGCCTTGCAGGAGCGAGGATGGACTAAAAATGCTCTGGTGAATTGGCTCGACCGGCGACTACCCTTCTCGTCACGGCGCGACATTACTCGTATCTCGTCCACTCTCTTTATCTCAAAGGTTTTGAATATACTTGAGGAGAAGGCGAATTTGGGTCTTGAGGGTGCAGCCCGAGCTAAGTTCCGGCTTGTCGAGGCACTGGTAAGGACTATCGCAAAGCATCGCGAGATCCGCGAAGCCTCTGCATTTGAGAGGGCTCTGTTCCCGCAGAGCGGGTTAGAGTTCGAGACAAATTCTTCATTGGAACTGGTTTTCGATGAAAGCCGCTACTCTTATAGGCAACCCTACAGAGGCGGCACTAACTTCAAGAAGCACCAGTTTCGCGTCATTGGCGACCTTGAGACGAGTGGAGAGGAATACGACTGCGCCGTCTATATCGAGAATCACCTAGAGACACAGGCTTGGGTCCGCAATACCGTCCAGCCAAACTCATTTTGGCTACAAACCTCCTCGGACAAGTTCTACCCGGACTTCGTTATGCTTCTGAAAGATGGTCGTATTCTTGTCGTGGAGTACAAAGGCGGGCATTTGGCCAGCGCTGACGATGCCAAGGAGAAGCGGCTCATAGGCGAACTATGGGCCGAACGGTCGGCAGGGAAGTGTCTCTTCATAATGGTCGAGAACCGTGAATTTGAGCGCATTGACCGGCTCATTCGGGACAGCCGAGCGGGATAGTTTGTTCCCGTAGTGGAGTTCGGACCTGGAAACTGCGTCGAGCCGAGGTCGGTTCCAATTTTTTGGAGCAGAATTTCGAGGATGATGGAGTGTGTCGCCGTCCTGAACCCGCTGAGCCCGAAAGCCGGGATTGGCTTCTGAGAGGTAAGGAGCAAACTCGCGTGAGCTATGGGTCGTCCTTTGCAGAGATTGCCGCAAAAGTAGGGGTTGAACCCGAGAAGGTCTGTGAAATCGTGCAACTCGCCCTGGAAGAGTTCCACAGGCAGACAGCTATAGGAGATAAGGGGCCTTCCGATGCCGTCATGGAAGCATGTTTCTCATTCGGTGCTGAGGCAGCTTTCCATCTTATTGGCTTGTTCGCGTGCTTTAGTGCCTATCGTGGTAACTTCGATGAGGCAGCGATCTGGGAAGAAGTTGGGATGCGGCTCATTCCTAACGCTTACCAAGAAGGCGTTGATCGCATAGCTCCTTGGTTTTCAGAGCGCTCCCCCGAGCGACTGCGGCACGATGAATATATACACTCTGCACAGTTTGACAGGACATAGTCTCTAAGATGGGCTGGGTACTCAGAGCCAAGTTGCCAAAGAGCCTGAGTTATCAATTGACGTAACATAGTTCGGTGTTATCGTAGGGCATCTTCCACCATTCTGGAGACGCCTTTGACCCCACCGAGCCTGGGTACCCTCCCGATTCAACCCACTCCCTTGGCTGGCTGGCTGCTCAACCATCTTGTTGCCTGTGACGCAGCCTATCCAGGAACACTTCGGCGGTTCCTAACAGCGAGCCCACTACGCCGACAGTGTATGTGCCTCGGCCTCAGCGAGCTAGAGAACGATGCACCTTCCAAACTCGCAATGCGGCTCAATGGCGATCACTATCGAGGGAGCCTCGGGCATGCCGATCCCGTGGAGTACATCGCCCACGTCCTCCTGAATCTGCGGGTCCGAGACGTAATTCGGATGCTCCACCCCAATGCGATTGGTTTAGTGGGAACACTCGGAAAGCTCGGTGCGGGACCGCTCTCCAGAATGGAATACCGTACTCTTGTTGCCCTACATACAGAGCCACGGCATCGGGAGCGGGTGGCTGTTCTTCGGTATCTCCCGCAGATTGCTCGACAAGCGATCCCAATCATTTTGGCACTCCCCGCTCCGTACCTTGGTCTTCCGGCGCTCCAGCGTATAAGGTCGGTCGAGCAAGCGACGGATTTCGAGCGTTCCATTGAACTGATCAAGCTCGTGATCCCAGACACTTCAGATGACGAACTCGTTGCATCGCTAGAGGCTTTGCAGCCCAGCACAAGCATTCGAGATTGGACACGCCGCTGGATCAGCAAAGCGACACGCTTCTGGCAGCCAACTCCGACACTTGATCCGAATGAAATGACTGTTCTGCGGAATGCTGCTGCCGTGCGAGATGCAGCCAGACGGTTCGGGAATTGCCTAGAGACCAAAATTCCTCAGTGTGCCCTTGGGCGCATTGTCTATGTGGAATATCTGCCGAAGTCGTGCATCATCGAGCTTGAATGCCTCGCCTCTGGATGGATCTTTGAGGGAGCGTACGGCCCACAGAATACGGCGGTCGATCCTGAGACGATCAAGCAAATCATCCAGAAGCTCCATGCTGCGGGAGTGCAGATTCGTGCTCATCATATGCAGGCTGGCCGCTACAATCGCGTTGCGCGACTGGCGGGTGCTTTGGATCTCTTCCGAGATGATCTCGACCTGATTCATGATGATCTTGATGACCTTGCGCAAGAGTTCGCCGATGCTGCGTGATGCCATCCCGAATGATCACCAGGATAACAAGACCCATCAAAGCTATCAGGGTGATCGCAAGTCCCCCTTCCAAGAGCGCTGGGACCGAGTTCGTCGCCAGCGCTACGAGCGGGAGAAGGAGCAGCAGGAAGCGCGGGCTCGTTTCCGCCAGCAGCAGTGCAGCAATTCTGGAGCAAACGCGGTGAACCTTGAGTCCATCTTTGCAGAAGGTGATAAGGTTGTTACTGAATGGACCTCCAGCACCGCCGCTTATGGCGACCTTCATATTCGGGAGGATCACACCGCTGAAGATGTAGTGCAGATCCTCTCTGCCGCGCTAACGCGCATGAAGGATGAACGGGACCGTGCGATCTCAGTCGTTTCAAGGCTGATGAAGGAACGAACTCATGCTCGGGCCTACATAGTGGCACGAACCTTGTCTGGTGGACAGTCCAATCCACTCTACGGGAAGGTTGGCCTCGACGAGCAATGCCCAAATCATGTTCTGGCTGCGGCCAGAAAATCATTCCGCAGGGTATTTCACCCGGACTCTCACCCTCCTCACCAGCGGTCAGAGGCAGAACGGCTTTACAAAGAAACAGAAGCCATTTTCGATCAGATCTACGCGCTAAGGAAACTGTGACCCACACGGCGAATGACCCTGCTGACAGCTATGTATCGACTTTCTTAGGGACACCCACTGCCGTGGGTGGTTTTCCTCTGAAAGCTGTCTTCGTGCCTGGGACATCATGCGATCAGAAGAGGCATCGGATCATCAAACGGGTCACGTACCAGTGCATCGCCGGAATGTATCGACTTCGCGCGAGCATGACTCGGGCGCACGGCGACCTGTCTCGGTTGGTAACGAGCACGGCTTGGGTCGTCGGTCATGATGATATCAGGGTGAACGACTGCATAGAGTTCATCGCGCACTGCCTCTGGGTCGATCTGGCGAAGGGTAGTCGGCCATCGTGATCCAAGAGCGGTCAGAAATTCGTTTTCGGTGATTGAACCAAGGGCAGCCATTCCACGGACGCCTCCGTTCTGGCAACACCAAAGGCGCAAATGAATGCCCCTCCACCAGCGGCATACGCCTCTTCTGTAGAAAACAGCATTCCATAAGCTAACACGCCATCGCTTGAAATCATCGAGATCGCCGATCCCGGCATTGATGGTGATTGCATAGATTGGGCTGGTGGCTGAACATAGGAAGTCACGGGCAACGCGGCGAGCGTACCTCCTGGCGCATTTAGCGCACTCGATCCTTGCGCAACGGTGTGCAGAGCAGCATTTCCTGAGCATCCGGTATTTATTGGCCTGTCAATACAAGGCGTCTCAATGGATCTCGCCTGATAAATACAGGGAACCGTTCAGAGAGATTTCAATGCGCCATCACGAGAACGTCCATGCTTCTGCCCACTATTGTATGGCAGCCGCCATCCGAGAGATCGGACAGGCGCTCGGATTGAAAGACGGCTTCGTCGATGATGCGCGTCGTGCCGCTACTCCATACGTCGTTGATGCGGTTGGCCTGAATGGCGAGGATCTACCCTACCACGAATATCTCACCCAGCTTCGGGAGCGCGAGTACTGGTGTGTCCAGCACTGTCCTCGTGATCATGAGATCGAGCCGCTTCGGGAGCGTGGTCGCCTCGTCGGACGCCGTTACAGGTTTGCCCGAGAGTATGACGCAACACTGTTCAAGTTGTTTTTCGGTTGATCCTCTCCGCGTCACACCAGTGACTGCACACTCTTATAGAGAAGGCTCATTCGCAGTTTGCGACTTTGTTGTGGATCGCCGGATACCAGATGAGAGGGGTAAAGGTTTATGGGGTAACTTTCTATCCCGTTTACGTCATCCTGTCCCCGATTCGGTCAATGAATTTCCCATTCCCAAGTGACGCTACTGTCAGCCTTGGATCACAACTGCGATCCATCCGCCATGCTCAGCGGTTCACCCAGCGCCGTGTTGCCCAAGTCACGGGGCTCGATCTCGATACGGTTGCCGGATTGGAGGCGGGAAAGGGAACGGTTGGTTCTCTTGTTCGGGTTCTTGACACTCTCAATGGCAGGATCGCTGGGCAACCCGAAGGAGCCGTTCTTGGAGAGTGGCTCCGTGAACTGCGGCACGCCCGAGGGCTTTCACTTCAGCAAGCAGCGGCTATCGCGAAGATCTCGAAACCAACCGCAATCAAGTTGGAGAGAAGCACAGGCCAGATAGCAAGCCTATTCGCCCTCCTGACCGCGTATGGCCAGCCGCTGCGGCTCGTCACCATTAATAGAGAAGCGAACTCCTGGCATTCGATAGTTCGAGCGCAGCCGACGTTTACGGTCCACCATGGGGATGCGATAGCCGTCTTGCGCCAGTTCGAGAGTGAGCATTTCGACGCCTGCGTGACCGATCCACCGTATGCATTGGGGGACTTTACGCCAAAGCTCGTGACCGAGATCGTACAAGCATGGGCCGAAGGACGAGACTTTGACTTCGCGAACTCGGCGTTCCGAAGCTACCTACAACAGGATTGGTATCAGGATCATTGGGATGATGCATTGCCCCAACCATCTCTCTGGCGCGAGGTATGTCGCAGTCTGAAACCCGGTGGGCATGCATTCGTATTCGCAGCACCCCGAACAGCCGATCTTGTTGCCCTCAGTCTCCGACTGGGTGGGTTCGAGGTCCGCGATCAGATCGCGCGGATCTTCAAAACCGGCCTGCGGCTGGGCATGGATGTCGCAAAAGTTCTTGCGAAACGACCGGTGATGGCTCGGAAGAGATCCGGTCAGATCGTCGGACTCCTCGCCGAGCGACGGCGCTTCCCAACTCCAGGTGGGCGCGTGCCCCCACGGGCGGGCCTTGCGCTGACGCCCGAGAAAATCATGGAGATTGCACCAGAGACGGCCCCGATTTTCGAACGGTTTTCTGGCATTCGGGGCAGTCTCAAGCCAGCACACGACGTGATCATTGTCGCACGCAAGCCGCTACGACGTGGCAATCTCGCCGATAATGTCCTGGAGTATGGCGTCGGCGGCATGGACGTTCGAGCCACTTATCTAAAGGCACAGGATGGTCAGTCGCGGCTGCCTATGAACGTCATTGGTGAATTGAGCGAGGAATTTCATCCATATTTTTATGCGCCACGAGTCTCTGTCCGCGAGCGAGACCGCTACCTTCCAGCCGGAATGAAAAATACTCACCCGACTCTAAAACCGATTGAGCTACTGCGTTGGCTTCTACGGCTATCAACGCAGTCGGGAGCCGCAATTCTTGACCCATTTTGCGGAAGCGGCTCGACCGGGTGCGCTGCCATAATGGAGGAAAGAAAGTTCATTGGGATTGAGCGCGAGGCAGAGTATGTCGAAGTTGCCCGAGCCCGAGTTGCTGGGTGGGCAACCCATTCTAACGGTCGAGACAGCGAACCTCTAAGATAGCACTGTTGACCATTGAGGGCTTTCGTAGATCAGTAGGTCAGATCCCCCTCATGCATTTGGCCCGCTTGCTTTCGGCTTAAAAGTGAAGCCCGCTGTTTACGCAATTCAACCGAACTTCAGCTTGACTTTGAGCATGTCGTTCACATGTTCGAACGTGCAACAAAAAATGGCATATCTAGACCAAATGTCGGGTATCCTGACCGATCTCGAACTCT
>NZ_JAYGGM010000020.1:0-13698 GCF_036314085.1 Microvirga sp. CF3016 | reverse complement strand
ATTGCCCGATAAGGATTTCCGCGTTTGATCCTGAGTACCCTCGAAATTGTGGATCTGGGGGTCCCCCGTTCGAGCCGGGGCGGCTGTACCACTTACAGGATAAGGGTTTGAGCCTCACAGGTTCGAAGGTTTGCTCCCTCAAAAGCAGCTTCATGGGAGCAGCAGAGCGATCACCCCATCCTGGGCACGATTGCCAAGGTGATTAGGCTCTTTACCTGGCCCGTCTTTCAAAACCACGCCAGCTCGAATTTTGTCCCGTTTGATGGCAGAATGACGTTCCAGAAACGGGAGAAGACAATGGATAAGGTTGCGATTGCCTTAGCTATCTCCTTGGTGGCGGCCAGTGCCCAGGCTCAAACACGTCCCTCAACGGTGAACATGCCATGCGGCGCAAGTCGCCAGCTTGTGTTCACGAGAGGCGCTATTGTGCTGGGAACCGGCGGTTTCACATATGATCGGTTCGTGCGCGATCAAACGTTCTGTGATGTGACGGAGTATGCCCAATCGGCATACGTGCCGAGCCTCGAGACACCCGCTTGTTTCGTCGGATACCGCTGCAAGCAGGGGCCGCGGGATTGGTGGGACGACTGACACTCGTCATATGACGTGAACTCGTCAATCTGGACTTCGGGAGGCTTGGAGCCGGGGGCGACCTTTTTGCACCCTCGCGACAGGTTTCTGGTCTGCTCCCAGAATTTGCCATGTCCAAGCCGCCTCGCAATCCCGCTGCGCGTAGGACGAGAACGGTAAGGAGGTCCCTCCGGCGGCGGTCGCTTCAATCCGGGCTCTGGGGATGAAGGCTGTCACAGCCTTCCGCGCAGTGCATGACTGCGACCATGATGCGTTCACGTCTCTTGGCCGCTGTCTGGATAGCGCGATCTTCGAGCTACCGCCTCGCTGGGAATCGGGATACGAGCGAGGGATCGGAAGCGCGGCATATGCTGTCTGGAGATCGGGCAGGGGACAGATTCATATGGAAACAGGATCGGCGGCTTCCGAGGCCCATCGGACAAGGGCTGGTGTTCTCTACGCGCTGGCTGCCTTCTTCATGTGGGGCTTGGCCGTTCCTCTGCACTTCAAGCTTGTTTCGGCCGTGCCCGCCCTTCAGATCCTGGCCCACCGCATCGTGTGGGCCAGTGCGTTCGCGCTCGGCCTGATCCTCATCGGCCGGCAGTGGCGCAAGCTTGTTGAGGCTCTGACCTTCGGCAGCCAGTTGCTGCTCCTGGGCCTTTCCGCTGGCCTGATCGCCGTCAACTGGCTCATCTATATCTGGGCCGTCAATTCCGGGCACCTGGTCCAGACAAGTCTCGGCTATTTCATCAACCCGCTTCTGAACGTCGTGCTGGGCGTTCTCTTCCTCAGGGAGCGGCTTAGTCCGGCTCAGATCGTGGCTTGCCTTGTTGCCGCGCTGGGCGTGCTTGTCCTCGCCGGCACTTCGGGCGAGATGCCGTGGGTTGCGTTGGCCCTGGCTTGCAGCTTCGGCTGCTATGGTCTCGTCCGGAAGATCGTGCCGGTCGCTCCGCTCGTCGGATTCTGCGTCGAGTCGCTTCTGCTGACACCCTTAGCTTTGGGCTATCTGGCTTGGATCGCCTTGAACGGCCAATCCCCGGCTTTCCAGGGTGACCGGCGCCTGGACGTGCTTCTCATCCTGACTGGACTCAGCACCGCGCTGCCGCTCATCTGGTTCGCGGCAGGCGCTCAAAGGCTGAAACTCTCCACCATCGGTTTGCTGCAGTATCTGGCACCCTCCGGCCAGCTGGCGCTCGGCGTCCTCGCCTACGGCGAAGCATTCGGGTGGATCGATGCCTTGGCGTTCGGGTTGATCTGGATCGCTCTCGCGATCTATACCGTGAGCGCCCTGCGATCGGCTTCTCCGGTGCCGAAGCCTGCGAGCGCAGGTTAGGGGACGGTCCGAACACACAGAACGCGACCATCTGATCCCAGTGGACATTTCGATGGCTTGGCCCGATGCTGAGGCCAACCGCGGCCGGGCCTGCGCCGTGGCCTCAAGCAGGCTCAGGAGAAGGTGCTTGTCTGCGATGCTTGGGTTCTTCTGGAGCAGAGGGCTGGCGGCACTTTCTTCTGGCTTCGCTCTCTTGTTGATGACGTTTGCCATCTCAACGGCCAGCGCCCAGCCTGCGTCGTCTCAGAGTCCACCACCGCCCCAAGTTCAGCAATTGCTGCAGCTCCTGCAGGATCCAGCCGTCCGCACATGGATCGACGAACAGCAGAAGCCTCCCGTGCCGGCAACGGTCCCTGCGGCCGAGCCGACAGCGTCGGAGATCATGATGCAGCGGATCACGGGCCTGCGCGAGCGCCTTGCGGCCTTGGCCTCTGCCGTGCCGCAGCTGCCCGACGAGTTCCGGAATGCCTCCGATCGTCTCCTCGGTGAGCTTCAGGGGCGAGGACCGCTTGCCGTAGTGTTCCTCATCATCGGTTTTCTGGCCCTCGGGACAGGCGCCGAATGGCTCTTCCGAAGATTGACGAGGCCGTCGCGGCACCGGATCGCGACCAAGCCGGTCGCGACCACGTCCGAGCGCCTGCACGCAATAGCCTTGCGTTTCGTCTTCAATCTGGCTGGAATCGCAATCTTCTCGGTTGGGAGCATCGGAGCCTTTCTGGCCTTTGATTGGCCACCGCTCCTGAGGCAGGTGGTGGTCGCCTATCTTGTTGCCATCGTCATGCTGCGGCTGGTCCTGATGACGAGCCGGTTCCTTCTTGCGCCCGATCGATCCGCTCCAGGAAATGCCGATCGATTCCGCCTGATTCCGACGAGCGCCACGGTGGCGCGGTTCTGGCACAAGCGCCTTGCCCTGCTCGTCGGATGGTTCGCCTTCGGGTGGGCGACCGTCGACGCGCTCAGGATCCTGGGCTTTGCGCCGGAAGCGCGCGCCGTTGTGGCCTATGCGCTTGGTCTCGGGCTTCTCGTCATCGCCCTCATGATCGTCTGGACGCGTCCGACGCTGCCATCGAGCGAGATACCAGAGAGCGGAGCGCCGAGGCGCTTGTCTCATACGGTCGCTTCCGGCCTTCTTTCCCTATATTTCGTGCTTCTCTGGGGGCTTTGGGTGGCAGGCCTCATGGGGTTCTTCTGGCTGGCGGCCATCGCGCTCCTGCTCCCCACAGCCATTTCCGTTACTGAGAAGGCAAGCCGCCACGCCCTGCGCCCTCATGAGGAAGCACAGAACGCCGGTCAAACGGGTCTGACGGCCGTTTATCTGGATCGCGGCATCCGGGCGTTGCTCATTGCGGGCGCCGTTCTGCTGCTGGCCTATGCCTGGCACATCGACTTGGTCGAGATGACAAGCCGCGACACGCTGCTGACCCGCCTTGTGAGAGGAGCCTTGAGCGCTATCGTCATTCTGCTGGTTGCCGATCTGGTCTGGCAGGTGACGAAAACCTTAATCGACAGGCGTCTCGCACGCGCGCAGACACTGACGTCTGTGGACAGCGAAACGGCTTCGCGAGAAGCGCGCCTGCGAACGCTCCTCCCGATTTTCCGCAATGTGATTTTCGCCGTTCTGGCCGTCGTCGCTGTGCTGATGGTTCTCTCGGCGCTGGGAGTTCAAATCGGCCCGTTGATCGCGGGCGCAGGTATTGCGGGTGTGGCCATTGGCTTCGGTGCGCAGACACTGGTCAAGGATGTGATCAGCGGCGTTTTCTATCTCCTCGACGATGCCTTTCGGGTCGGAGAATACATTCAGAGCGGCAGCTACAAGGGGACTGTCGAGTCCTTCTCCCTGCGATCGGTCAAACTGCGCCATCATCGGGGGCCGGTTTACACGGTGCCATTCGGTGAGCTTGGGGCGGTCGAGAACATGAGCCGGGATTGGGTGATCGACAAGTTCCAGATCGGCATCACCTACGACTCCGATTTGGAGAAGGCGCGCAAGATCATCAAGGGCATCGGTCAGGACATGGCTTCCGACCCGGAGTTCGCCCCGAACATCATCGAGCCTCTCAAAATGCAGGGTGTCGAACAATTCGGTGAGTTTGCAATTCAGATCCGTTGCAAGATGACGACGCGCCCGGGCGAGCAATTCGTGATCCGCCGCAAGGCCTTTGCTCGCATCAAGAAAGCGTTTCAGGAGAACGGGATCAAATTCGCGCTCCCGACCGTTCAGGTCGCTGGCGGTGGGGACGCGATGCCTGCCGTTGCGCAGGAGGGGCTCCAACTCGTCAAGCCGTCAGGGATAGCGGAATAAGCGCCTCCCATCAAATCGTGCTGGACCAAAGTGAATAAAGCGATCGCCCCGGAGGGGAAAAGTCCTCCGGGGCGCGGGTCGGCCATACAATGAAATGTCAGCTCATTTGAGCATGGAAGCCACGTTGTCCTTCGTCACGCGGTCGATGCCGGCGTAGATGATGTCCTGGACCTTTTCGCCCTTCTTGAGCTGCAGGAGAATATCCATCGCTTTCTCGCCCATCTCGTACGGCCGTTGTCCCACGAGGGCATTGGCATAACCGTCGCGCAGGAGTTCAAGCTGGACCTTCAGGGTATCCGCCACCACCAGGGTGAACTTGTTCTGGTCCATGGCGGCCTTGTTCTTGTTCACGAAGCTCTTGTAGGCCTCGGGAACGAACATGGGCCAGCCGCCGACAGGCACGATGGCGGCGAGATCCGGATTGGCGGTCTTGAGGTCCTGCATCTGCTGCACGGCGAGCGCCAAGTCGTCGTTGCAATAGGTGGGCGAACCGGACACCTCGGTCCACTTGGACCCCTTCAGAGCATCGCGCACGCCTTCGACGCGCTCCTTCAGGTTGGCGGCCGCCGGACCGCCGGACACCATAGCGTATTTGCCGCCTTCTGGGCGCAGCCTCAGGAGCTCCTCGCCAAGGGCGCGGCCCATGGCCCGGTTGTCCGTGCCCACATGGGCCTGGCGGGCGGAGTTCGGCGCATCGGCATCGAAGGTAATGACCGGGATGCCTGCGTCACGCGCAGCCTTGATCACGCGCACGGCTGCTGCCGCATCCGATACGGAGATCGCGATGCCATCGACCTTCTGGCTGATCAGATCCTGAATGATCTGAGCCTGGCTCGCCGGTTCATGCTCGACGGGACCTTTGTAGATGCACTCGATGTTCCCGAGCTCCTTCGCACGCTTGATGCAGCCGTCGCGGGAGAGGTCGAAATACGGATTGTTCATCGCTTTCGGCACGATGGCGAACTTGTAGGTCTGCTGCGCCATGGCCGGGGCGGTGAGCGCGGCGGCCGCGACTGCGGCAAGGATCAGGCGTTTCATCATGTCTTCCTCCTGGTTGGTTATCGGCCCCATGGCTGGGATCTCGTGACCGGCTTCTGTCGACCGGCTTTATGTATCCGCTTTCGAGGCAACACGATTTGCCTCCGACAACGGTATTCAAGACGTCATGCGCAGGGTCCGCAGGCGGTCGACCAGGACCGCGAGGATGATGATCCCGCCCACGAGCACGATCTGCCAATAGGCGTTGATGCCTGCGAGCACGAGACCGTTGCGGATGACCTCGATGAGAAGAGCACCGATGACCGCTCCTGCAGGCCCGCCGATGCCGCCATTGAGATTGGCGCCGCCGATCACCGCCGCGGCGATGATCGTCAGTTCATAGCCCGTCGCCAGATTGGCCGGAGCGGAGCCGAGCCATCCGACCATCAGGATGCCGGCAAAGCCTGCGGACAGCGCGGACAGCACGTAGACGGCAATCTTCACCCGTTCGACCGCAATGCCGGTGAGGGCTGCGGCCTTCTCGTTGCCGCCGAGCGCGAAGACGTGCCGCCCGAACGCCGTGTGATGAAGAACGACACCGATGATCACGGCGAGAATGACCAGATAGATGATGGCGACCGGAACGCCGACGATGTTGCCGTCGGTGATGTCGTAGAAGAGGTTCACGTCCGGTCCCGTCGGAGCCTGCCCGCGCCCTTCCGTGACCGCATAGGCGAGACCACGGACGATCGAGAGCATGCCGAGGGTCGTCACGAAGGGCGAGAGCCCGACCCGGGCGATGAGCAGGCCGTTCGCCAAGCCGATCAGGAGGGCCACGCCGAGGCCAGCGCCGAGCGAGACCAGCATTCCGGCCAGCGGGATGCTGTCGAGCGCCGTGCCGCTCACCGCCTGCATGACGATGGCGCAGGTGATGGCCGACAGGGCCATGGTCGAGCCGACGGAGAGATCGATGCCGCCCGTGACGATCACGAGGGTGACCCCCAGCGTCACGATGCCCACGAAGGAGAAGTTCTTGGCGACGTTCGCCAGGTTGCCCGGGCTGAGAAAGGCCGAGCTCAAGAACGACATCACGATCATGATGACGATGAGGGCAGCCGCCACATAGGCGGTTTGGCTTGCGAAGAAGCCGCGCCGCCACCAGCGGGCCCGGCCCACATTCGAGAAGTCGCTTGTGTCGGAACTGGTTGCTGGAGAGAGTTCGCTCATCACGCCGCTTCCTTGGCACCGGTAATCAGCGCGGTGACTTCCTCGGGGCTCGACTGATCGATCGGCTTGTCCGCCACCTTGGTCCCGCGCCGCATCACGACCACCCGCTCGCAGACTGAGAACACGTCCGGCATGCGGTGCGAGATCAGGATGACGGCGATGCCCGCGTCCTTCAAGCGACGGATGAGATCGAGAACCTCGGCGACCTGGCGGACCGATATCGCGGCAGTCGGTTCATCCATGAGGATGAGCTTGGCCTTGGCCAGACGCGTGCGGGCGATCGCCACCGCCTGGCGCTGCCCGCCCGACATGGCGCGGACCAGATCGTCCGGTCGCGTCTCGGATTTGAGTTCGCGAAACAGAGCCGCCGTCCGCTGGTTCATGGTCGCATGGTCGAGAAACGAGAACGGTCCGACCTTGCGCCTCAGTTCGCGTCCGAGAAACACGTTCGCGGCCGCCGTGAGATTGTCCGCCAGGGCGAGATCCTGATAGACGACCTCGATGCCGACGGAGCGGGCATCGACCGGTCTGGTGAAATGAACCTCCTGATCCTCGAACAGGACTTTGCCGTGCGAGGGAGGGAAGTTGCCCGCGATGATCTTCACCAGGGTCGACTTGCCTGCACCATTATCACCCATCAGGCCGACGACCTCGCCTGGCTTGATCGTGAGGTTGACATGGGACAGGGCTCGGATGGCGCCGAATTCCTTCCCGACGTCTTGCAAGACGAGGAGTGACAAAAGCGTTCCTCCCTCAAATTTCAGGCTCTCGCCTGTGCGGCGTCTTCGCGCCGTCGCTGATCTAAGCACGGGGTCCCGTGCGATGTCATCTGTACCTTTGGTGAAAGCGATGGGGGCGTCGTTGATCGCTCCGCATGCTCAGCATCATGCAACTCCTCCGTTTCGGTTCGGATCGAGCTTGTAGAAACGGCGAGCATTCGCGCCGAAGACCGCATCGTGATGACCGGCCGGCACGAAGGCCTGGCACATGGCAAGCCACCCTTCATAATCCCCAGCTAGCCTCAAGACAGGCCAGTCGCTGCCCCAGATGAGGCGCTCCGGGCCGAACAGTTCGAGCAGAGCATCGGCATAAGGCCTGATCGCAGCCGCATCGCGTCGCTCTCCGGCCTCCGTGAGAAGGCCGGAGAGCTTGCAATGAACATGGGGGAGAGTGGCCAAACCGGCCATGGCTTCGCGCCACAGGTGGATCTCGCCCCTTGCGATGCGAGGCTTTGCCCCGTGATCGATCACAATGGAAAGATCCGGGTGACGTTCGGCGAAAGCGGTCAGAGCCCTCAGGTGCTGTGGCATCACCAGGGCATCGAAGCGCAGATCCGCATCCTTCATGGCCGCGATGGCAGGATCGAGGCGCGGATCATCGATCCAATCGATGTCCGCGATATCCTGCAGCATCGGTCGCAAGCCTTTCAGCTTCGGATGGACTGCAAGGCGGGCGATGTGGCGAGCGGCTTCGGGAGCTTTCAGATCGACCCAGCCCACGACACCGAGAATGAACGCGTGCCGATCCGCCAGATCGAGCATGAAGCCGGTGTCGTCCACTGTCGGAAAGGACTGCACCAAGACGGTGCCGCCGATGCCGCATGCCTTCAGGGCCGGCTCCAGGTCCTCCGGCACGAAATCGCGATGAATGTCCGCGAGTTCTGGCGGCGGCCACTGGCCCGCTCGGTTGCGCATCAGCCAGAAATGCTGGTGAGCATCGATCCGCATGGAACTCATGCGCCTTCGCGGGGCAGGGGAGCGGCTTCGTCCAACAATCCGCGTTTCCGGAGCGCTGTCCAGAGTTCGCCCGGGACGGTACTCTCGAACCATGCCACGTTGGTCTGAAGCTGCTGAGGGTTGCGGGCTCCAGTCACACAGGAGACGACGGCGGGGTGGGCCATAGGGAAGTGAAGAGCCGCCGCAGGGAGCGGGACGTCGAACTTGTCGCAGACGGCCTTCAGCGCCTGGACGCGCTGCACGACATCCGGCGGAGCATCATCGTAGTCGAACTTGTTGTTGCCGACGAGAATGCCCGAATTGAACGGGCCTGCAATGACGATCCCGGTTCCTGCACGGAGGCATTGCTCCAGCAATGGAAGGCTCATCTGCTCCAGGAGCGTGTAGCGGCCGGCGAGCATGACGACGTCGAGATCCACTTCCTGCATGGCATCCTGAACGACCGCCGCCTCGTTGACGCCGAGCCCGATGGCCGTGACGTGACCGCTGCGACGCAGTTCCAGGAGCGCGCGGAATCCGCCGCCGGCGGTGAGCTGGCTCCAGTAATGCTCATGCCGGTCGCCATGGGTGTAGCGGCCGATATCGTGAATGTAGAGAATGTCGATCTTGACGATGCCGAGGCGCTGCTGGCTGTGCTCGAAGGATTTCAGAATGCCGTCATAGGTGTAGTCGTAGGTCGGGCGGAACGGGAGAGGCTGAGCCCAGCCGCTCTCTTCGTCGGGGACGCTGTCATCGGGCAGCATCAGGCGCCCGGCTTTCGTGCTGATGACGTAGCTGGCCCGCTCGCGATCGCTCAGCAAGACGCCGAGGCGGCGCTCGGATCGCGTGTAGCCGTAATAGGGGGCTGTATCGAAATAGCGGATGCCGTGTGTCCATGCGGCTTCAGTCGCTGCCTGAGCCTCGGCATAGCTGGTGGGGCTGTAAAGCCCTCCCATCGGCGCGCTGCCAAGTCCGAGGCAGGTGAGGGACAGATCCCTGCGGGGAAGGGTACGGCGCGCCGACACCTTCATGACGCGCTCTCGGTCGATAGCCGACAGGGTTGGATAAACCGCCGCGCGTCTCGGGGCTTCATCGGCGAGCCGGTGCAACGGCAGAGATGGCCTCTGACGCCTCGCATGGTTCCTCCCTCTGCAACAGGCCCTGTCTCTGCAAGGCTCTCTGATGGCTTTAATTGGTCAGGCCAATCCAAGCGCAATAGGAATATGGCCGGGACGAAGATTTGGTCAAGTCAAAAGGAAGCGCTGTTCTGATCCTCGTTGCCAGGTTTCAGAGCGATGCCTATGGTCAGACCAATCTTTGGCCTTAGCCCATGTCGACAGCAACGAAGCCGCCCGAGCCCAAGCGCCTCTACCAGCAGATTGCCGATCGGATCCGCGGTCTGATCCAGGGCGAACAATTCCTGCCGGGAGCCCGGCTTCCCGCCGAGCGGGAGCTGGCGCATCAACTGGGCGTTTCGCGCCCTTCGCTCCGGGAGGCGCTGATTGCTCTCGAGATCGACGGCAGCGTCGAAATCCGTTCCGGGTCGGGCGTCTATGTCTGCGCACCTGTCGAGCGGGCCGCCAGCACGATGCGCTCGATGGGAGAGAGCCCGTTGGAACTCATGCAGGCTCGGGCTGTGATCGAGGGAGCAGCTGTTGCGCTCGCCTGCGCGCGCATGACTCCTGAGGACCTTGCCTCCCTTCGCGCGGCGCTCCAAGCGATGCGAGCCGATATTGCTGATGGACGTGATCCGCTCGAACAGGATCGCCGGTTCCATCTCGGCATTGCGAGTCTGACCGGCAATTCAGTGCTCATGCGCATCGTGCGTGACCTGTTCGACGAGCGCCATAGCCCGATTTCCGCTCAGCTCAGCGTGAGGTTCGACAGCCGGGAGGGTTGGCACACCGCACTTCTGGAACATGAATCGATCTACGCAGCCCTGGAGGCTAGGGATCCGCTGATGGCGCAGGCTGCGATGCGAATGCATCTCGAGGGGTCGAAGAAGCGCTGGCTCGGGGACTGAGGCGAAAAAGACCGCGCCTGCCGAGATCCCGGCAGAGCGCAAAAAAGCGGCCTCGGATTGAGCCGAAGCCGCTTCGGAAAGCCCCAGAGGGATTGCTTGCTTAGATGACGATAAAGTCCGCCGCCGTGAGTTTGGCAAGGTTCTCGATGACTGCGAACTTCACGGCCGCTGTCGAGCCCGTACCGTCCGCGTCGTAGGAAAGCGCACCCGTCCTGTTGTCGAAAATGATGCGGTCGCCGGAATCCAACGCCTTCGTGCCGATGACGAAGCTGCCCGAAACCAGCGCCCCAGACTTCAGCTTGGTGAACGCCGTGTCGTTGAGTCGGATCGTGTCGTCGGCGACATTGAAGTCGACGATCACGTCCAGATTGGCGCTGCCAGGCTTGGTATCGAACGTGAAGGTATCCTTGCCGGTGCCGCCGATCAGCACGTCGCTGCCGTTCTTGGCCCAGATCTTGTCGTCGCCGCCCTTGCCGTCGATCCGATCATTGCCGGACGTGCCCGTCAGGCTGTTGGCGCTGCTCGTGCCGTTGATCGTCTTCGTGGTGGTGGGGCGCGGTGAGGGGGTTGGCGTCGGAGTCGGAACAGGCGTCGAGGGCGCCTCGGGCATATCGGCAACCTTGAAGGTCACTGTCCCGGTATCGGTGTCGCCGTCCACATCCTTGGCCGTGTAGCTGAAGCTGTCGGAGCCATAGAAGTTGGCCTTCGGGGTGTAGGTGAACGACCCGTCGGCATTGACTTTCACGCTGCCGCCCTGAGCAGTCGCGAAGGTTCCGGCAATCGCCACCTTGCCGGCGTCGGCGGCAGCGTCGTTGGCGAGTATGCCCTGAGCCGCGGAGACCGTGAGAGACGTGTCTTCCGTCGCAGCATAGATGTCGTCGGTTGCCGTGACGGAGTTATCATCCGTCCCAGGTGTCGGATTGGGCGTCGGAGTCGGCTGCGTCGGCGTCGTGACGACGCCGCTGTGGTTGAAGCTCAGGGCATAGAACGAGGTCTGGCCATAGCCCGAACCGTTGGTCTCGTTCGCGCCGAGATAAGCACCGGCCTTGAAGTAGAAAGAATCCGATTGCCACACGCTGTTGATCTTGCTGACCGACTTGTAGATCTGGCCGTCGGCGAAGATCGTCACCTCGAGGTTATCTCCCTTGGCGTTGATCGTGTAGGAGAAGCGCTCGTCAAGGGACACGTCCGGCTGCTGGCCGGAGGCGTTCACGAAGTAGAACTTCGTCTCGGTGTTGTTCGACCCGGCCTGATCGTTGGCGAAATAGAGCTTGCCGTTCTCCCAATAGAGGCGGACGAGCTCGTCGTCCTTGCCATGGATCTGACCGACGATGATGCGTCCGCCCATGCCGTCGCGGTTCGGTGCGGCATCGACCTCAAGGGTGGCGCTCATGAAACCGCCGGTCTGAAGGTTCCAGGCGGCGTTGGCCGTGCCGTTCATCTCGCGCAGCTCGGAACGGGCGTAGGACGAGCCGCTGGTGGTAGCGCCTTCGACCGGCGCCACGAAGGTCATGGCTCCATCGGCAGCGGTGTAGAAATACCTGGAATGCTGATAGCCGGAAAGGTTTTTTACTTCCATGGCAGTGCCGCTGAAGCTGCCATTCGAATCGACAGGAAGTGTGATTTTCCAATTGGACAAGTCAAAGTTGCCGCTGGGCGCGACAGAAGAGTTCAAAGCCATGATGTCTGCCCCAAAATTGAGCGAGCTCCTTTTGCGGAGCTTCTGAATAAGAATTGTGCAGTTCTTTGGAGAACTTGCTAGGATTACGGCGGAAGGAAACGCAGGATACGTACAGGTAGAGATGAGTGCTAGTCTAGACGCTCACAATACTGCGGCCGCTAAGACTTATGCCTCATCATCCGCTTGTTGTGTTCTGATTGCAGAATAAGGCAACATCGTGGCATCGTCTGGAGAATCTATCTCGACGGCTAAGGATCCTGTCTCTTCCTGAGATTAAAGAGACCAGGAAGGACTAAAAACCTTAAGTATACTTTGACGAAATCTCAGTCCGTAAAGCAAGGGTGCGGATGCGTGGGATGTCGAAGATGATGCGATGAGGGATGTTTCAGCCGCGTCAAAGAAAGAGCGCCTCGTCGATTGGCGCTCTAGGGAGGCCGCCGTTGCGGCCGGAGGGAGGACCGTGCCAGCCAGGCACCTGATGAGGCTGCGCCTAAAAGGTAAACGCTTGGTTACGAAAGGCGTCCGACCGCTAGTCTTTCAAGATGTCTTCCGGCCGTGCGACATCACGCAAATCGGCATTTTCGACGGGTACGTAGCCGAAGCGCTTCGTAAGAGCATCGAACGACTCGCCGGTGTCCTGCCCGCTCCGCACACCGTGGCATACGGCGAAATACTCGATGACCGCATTCTCCTCGGCGCCGGAGGGAGAGCCCAGATTCAGGACGGCGACCTTCCATCCTTCTGTATCACTCTGCCAGATTGCCGATGGCTTTGTCTTCGAACAGAAATAGTAACCTGTCGATGCCTCTCCGCCTGTCCTGGGGCGGCGCTTGTCGTAGCTGCCGTTCGGGTGATGGGAGGTCCATCCCTTGGAAATCACCTTGAAGAGGGCGCCCTTCGTGTTGGAGCCGACGAGGTCGCGGCTCTCGATGCTGAACCAGTTGCAGTAATCCATCCGGCAGCGGCCCTGCATCAGCTCGGCCGAGAGCGCAGCCCCACTCAAAGCGAGACCAGCAACGCAGGTGATAAGGGCGGCAGTATAGACAGATCTCATGAGGACTCATTGGCAACGGCGTGGCCCATCAATGTAAGACAAGAAGCCAGCCGACCAAAGCCACCGGAGCAATGATGCCGAGAACAAAGGAAACAGCATCGTGAGCCATCAATACCTCCTGCCGATTTCCCTAACGTAATCTCATCGGCCGGAGGCGGCGGTGCGCTGCAGCACGTGCCATGGGCGCAGGCGTTGCCGATCAGGATGTCTGATCGCCCGACGGTCCCGATTCAGCAGGGGAGGCCGGAGGGATCGCGGTCTCTCCCGGAGCCCCGTTTCGCGCCTTGCGCTTTTTGCCGAGCCATTTGAACAGCATCCATCCCAAGCCTGAGCTGAGGGCCGCGATCACCACGAGACCGGAGCTGGGATAGTCGCGGAAGTTGACGCGCTTCGTGCCGTTCAGCTCTTCCAGTTCGTCTTCCGGCTGTTCGTCTGTCTCGGGCATGAACGGGGTCTCGACGGGTGCTCCCTTCCATATAACTCTCAGGTACAGGGTTTCCATGGCTTTCTGCCGGAGATTGGCAGCCCGGTCCGAAGGATCAAAAGAAAAGCGCCCGACTCCTCTTAGCCGGGCGCTTTCGAAAGGATCTGTGCGGAGAAGTCCTAGGCGGCCTTCACACCTGACAGGAAGGCTGAAACCTCCTGTCCCAGATCGCTGGAGTGACGGGCAAGCTCACGGGCGGCGCCGAGCACCTGAGAGGCCGCCGTGCTCGTCTCGCCGGCACCCTGGTGCACGTCCGCGATGGAGCCGGTCACGGCCTCGGTGCCGCGGGCGGCTTCCTGGACGTTGCGGGCGATCTCGGCCGTGGCGGCGC
>NZ_JAYGGM010000019.1:0-59585 GCF_036314085.1 Microvirga sp. CF3016 | reverse complement strand
CACCCTCTCGGAGCAAGAACGCGCATCTCTCCAAGAAATGCTAGGGCGGGTTATCAGCGCCAACGAAGCTCGGCGAGCGTCGCATTAGAGCGTCGTTGGATACGGAACATCGGATCCCCCGTCCCGCACGATGTGCGAGTAGTGAATGACGCCTTCAAAGAGACCGGCGCCTGCAACGACTGCCTGATCCGGCGCTCCCATGGATCAGACCCAAGGTAAAGGGAAGTGCTTCATCAGCACGCAAGGCAACTCCCTCGTCAGTTAAGGCTGACAGCACGGTTCTAGTACAGACCTGTCAGAGTGTCATGCCATTGCGGGCCGCTTCAGGGAGATCTCGTGAGCTGGCCTACGGAAGCGCTGATGGATTCTATGCTTTGCACCAGCTAAGTGCTCGCTGTGGATAAACCATGTTTGCGCCCGATGACGGAGACCGCGCTCAACAGGAGAGTGGCACTAGGTGAATCTGCGTCGAACTCCTGCAAGAGCAGAGTGCAATGGATCTTCCTTGGTTCGCTCAACATTTCACTTTAATCCTGAGCAGACTTTTGGACCACATCACACGTCCCACGAAATTGAAACAAGCAAGTTATTAAGAGATCCATCGTGGAGCGGCGAACCGTTCCTTGCCTTGGTGGCTGGAGCGGTGCGACCAAAGGGTTCGACTGTACGGAGCCGATGCCACAAGACTATGGCAACGGACGCGACAGCTGAGCGTTGGTTGCACATGGCAGATGCTCTCAAGCTTTCTTCAGCTCGGACCGGGGACATGCCCGGGGTTGTTGCCTCGGCAGTGTATGCCGATGGCCGAAGGATTGCTGAGGTTCCGATTGAGGACGTCGGCGAGTGGTCTCGCAAGCCGGGGCACGTGGTCTGGATCGGCCTGCATGAACCAAGCTTGGACCTCCTGCGACGCCTCCAGGCAGAGTTCGGGCTGCATGACCTCGCCATCGAGGATGCGCTCAAGGCCCATCAGCGGCCAAAGCTCGAACAGTACGGCGAGGCTTTGTTCGTGGTCGCGCGCACGGCCCAGATGTTGGACAGCCGAATTGCGTTCGGTGAGACCCATGTGTTCGTGGGGCAGGGTTACGTGGTCTCCATCCGCCACGGCCCCTCGACGTCCTACACTCCGGTGCGCGAGCGCTGCGAGGCATCGCCAACCGCGCTCTCGGCCGGGGAGGACTACATCCTCTATGCTCTGCTCGACTTCATCGTCGACAACTACATGCCCGTGATCGAAGCGATCCAGACGGAGGTTGAGGAGATCGAGGACGGCATCTTGGCCGAGACATACACGCAGTCCCGTGTGGGCCGACTCTATCAACTCCGCCGCGATCTCCTGCGTTTGCGCAACGCCGCCATCCCGCTGGTGGAGGTCTGCCGCCGTCTTGAGCAGCCGGGCCTGCCGGGCATCGATGCCTCACTCCTCCCGCTCTTCCGCGACGTCTCCGACCACATCCGGCGGGTGCAGGAGGAGATTGAGTCCCTGCGCGAGGTGCTGGCCTTCGCCTTCGAGACCAGCCTGATGACTGGGCAGGCGCAGCAGACTGAGATCACCCGCAAGCTGGCAGCCTGGGCTGCTATCCTGGCCGTCCCTACCGCCGTGGCCGGGATCTACGGCATGAACTTCGAGCACATGCCAGAGCTGGAATGGCAGTACGGCTATGCCGTCGTGCTGGTGATCATCGCGTCGGTGTGCGGCTGGCTCTACTGGCGCTTCCGCCAGAACGGCTGGCTCTAACCGTCACTGTCGAAGGAGTGTTTCTGCCGCTACGCTGAAACCCTTCGCGAGATCAGCGGTTCACCCCATTAACGTATGTTAGCCCGAGTCGCCGCGACGGGCCCACCGAGCCAGTACCTAAGGAGAGCATCGATGCCCCACGACGCCTCGGGCGACGTGCGCCTGCCGCATGTCAACGATCTTCACCCTGATGTCGCCACGTTCATGATCGCACGCGCGTTCGCTGAGACCTATCGGGATGTGCTCGACGCACCGATCCCCGACCCGCTCGTCGCTATTCTGCGCCAGATGGAGATCAGGGAGGCCGATCATGAATGCTCGCCATTCTGAGCCTCATCTGGCCCTGATCGTCGAGGATGATCGCGTCGTGCGCGACCTCGCCGCCGCCCTACTGGAGGAGACCCCGCTCGACGTGGTGGAGGTCGAAAGTGCGGAAGCGGCCCTGGAATGTCTCCAGGAGTGCGGCGGCGAGGTAGCGATGCTCTTTGCCGACATTCGGCTCCCAGGCTCGATGGACGGGGTTCAACTCGCCAAGGCCACGTGCACGCTCTGGCCGACGATCAGAGTCGTGCTCACCTCGGGCGCTGTGGCCGACGAACTGGATGATCTGCCGGAATGTGTCACCTTCATGCCAAAGCCCTGGCGCGGCCTCGACGTGCTCATTCAGGCGGAGAAGGCGATCCACCAACCGCAGCCGCCGGTGACCTGAATGAGGCATCCTACCCCATCTATGGTTCTCGTGGTCGAGGACGAGCCGCTGGTGCGCATGACTGCTGCCGACGAATTGGAGGAAGCTGGGTTCCAGGTGCTGGAGGCCACGAACGCCGACGAGGCGCTGAAGGTGCTGGAAGCGCGCTCTGATGAGGTGCAGGTGCTGTTCACCGATGTGCACATGCCGGGATCGATGGACGGCATGGCGCTGGCCGAACAGGTCTCCCAGCGATGGCCGCATGTGCTGTTGCTGATCTCGTCTGGTTATGCCCGACCGCAACCTGACGAGATCCCGGACCATGGGCACTTTGTGCCAAAGCCGTACATCGGAGCCACTCTCGTGCGGCACATCAACGAAATGATGCACACCCTGCAAGGCTCGTAGGGATTGATGAGGCCTCTGCGTCTCGCCCGACGGAGATCCTCAAAGGCGGGCCTGCACGAGACTTCTGGTCGTGAGTGCATTACGCGTGGCCGCAAAAGCCGCTGTGTTGTCGAAGATGCACCAAGTTTCGACACCCGCTGCAGCATCCCTCGCGAGCACCTCCGCGGTGGCTGCCAGATACTCGGTGGTGTAGGCCGAGTAGTAGATCCGGGGCGAACCATGCAGGCGGTAGTATGACAGCCTACGCCACCCGCCAGGTTCGTCGGCTCCGGGAATTGGTGCCGGGTCGGCAGCCACGCGGGCAATCCGAAGCTCGGCGAGCAGGGCCTCGACCTCGGGCGTGAACCAGGAGGCATGGCGGGGCTCGCAGACGATGCTGCCTTGGACCCGGGCTCTCAACTCCGTTAGAAAGCTGTCAGCAACACCGTCTTCGAACCTCAAGCTCGGAGGCAGTTGAACCAGCAGCGGCCCCAGCTTGGGTCCGAGGCCGCTCACCTCCGACAGAAAGCAATCCAGCTGGTCATCGGCGTCTTTGAGACGGAGCTCGTGGGTGATGGCCTTCGGGACCTTCACGGCAAAGAGGAGGTTCTCCGGCACCGAGGCTGCCCAGCGCTCGTAGGTGGCTGTGCGATGCGGACGATAGAACGAGGAGTTGATCTCGACCGCTGCAATAGCCTTACCGCTCCAACTCCACCAGGGCGACCTCGGTCGACAATGCGGGCTGTCCTTAAGGAGCGAGGGGGCAGCTCTTGATAGATCAAGACCATGGGGTTCTGGCAGTGAACATTGGTGCTCGTTAGAGAGACGGTTATGTTGTGGATGGTTGGTTACCAGAGTACCCATGCGTCTCGCTGGTTGTCCATCTCGCCTCCCGTTCGCAGACCTTCGAGCTCCAGGCGAGTGATGAAGAGGCTGAGCGTTGCTACCATTGATTCATCACAGCGGCAGTTCACCGTCCATAGGTAAGGCTCCGGTTCAACAGACTGCAGGAAATCCAATCTCCGCAGCTGTCCGGAAGGCAAGAATTCCCTGGTGTGCAAGCTGCCACGCTGCGGGAGCGCCTCTCATCCAGTGACGTCGGTCTCCGGCCGATCCCGTCCCAGTGACACTTCCTCGTGCCAGTCGCCTGCCTCGTCCTGAAATTCGATATCTTCGGTCGCGCCAGGCAGCATCTGTCCGGCGGCGGCTCGCTCTGCCGCCTCACGGGCTTCGTCATGAGTGGCGTAGCGCTCTGAGAATACGTCGCCCACTTTGTAAGCCCAACCGCCTTCGTGCTCCACAACCCTGTAATGGACGTTCGCCATAGCTGTGCTCCTGTTAGGCTAGGATTAACGAACAACATACCCCTAGAAGGGCGGCAGCCGAAGGATTAGTTCTTCGGGCTCTCTGGGCTCCAGACAAACACCTCTTCACCACGTTCGTCCATAATTCGCAGAGCATCTGGCTTCTGCGGCATATCCAAAGTCTCAAAGAGAGATTGGGCCCTTATCTTCACGTCCTCCAAATTGGTCGTGTCATGTTCAACACGGCCGAGCGTGGCGTGGGCGTCGTCTACGTCGCGGACCCGAAAGAACTCGATGGTGAACATTGCATAAGCTCCGCCGTGCTATATGAACCGATAGGTGTTCCAGGTAGTCTGTTATTTCAGCGTGATTTCATATCTGACATCTCTGGCTATCTTGGTGTGGTATCGTTTGATGCCGAGCAGATATCCAGCCTGTGCGAAGGCTACAGCTCGAGCCTCGCCACAATCGCGTAGGAACTTGCCATCTTTCATAACCAATTCTGGCGATCACTGGATCGACCGGCCTACTTCCGGAAATATCGCGGCGTCAGCATCGTTGCGCGCCAGGAGCGCCTGCAGGACGGCCAGTGCAGCCTCGTCTGCGGCTGCGGCCGCAAGCGCGAAGACGGCAATGGCATAGGCTTCCGCATCATCGGCGCGGGCTTCCAACAGATGTGACGCGTGGCGCTCTGTCCAACGAGACCCACCTGCAACAGAACCGGCCCGCTTCTCCGCGAGCCATGTCTTAACCCTGACGTTCGCTGCTTCGACAGTCACGCGGTTGTCGTAGATGCGCTGCTCGACCCGGTCGAGCTGGCTTTCAAGGAGATCCTGCGACTGATCAAACATCGCAGCGCCATTGGATTTGAGCGCCTCAAGACGGCGATCCATCCCATGAAGCTTGATCCGCAGCTCGTCACAAAGGCGGCCGATCCGCTCACTCATTCGTGTCTCCTGTAAGATCGTGTTTGCAATAGTCACGCCGATGGTGAGTCAAGATTGTCGCTTAGCGGCCATTCGTCGCTGAATTGGCTGACAATGCCGGTGCTGAAAACCTTGGCTCCTGGTCCGGCAGCCTGAGCCTCCGTAACTGCTGTGTTGATGGCCGAAACGCGTGACCCATATTCACCATGGTGCTTGCCATTCACTCGGATGCGCCAGGCTCCATGATGTCGGACGACGTAAAATTCGGTTGTCATTGACTGGTCTCCACTGGTTGTCAGTCGGGAAGGCACGCGCATGCAATCCGAGTTCAACAACGAAGCGGTTATTCAACTACGTTGAGAACCCCGCAAGCACTCTCACATCACAACCTTGGCCATTCGCAGAATATCGCAAAGATATAGGTGGTTGTTATTTGCATATGGGAAGTAAGTAATCCCTTTACAGCGGCAACAATCAAATAAATCGATATAATTACATAATTTTTTTTCGAAGAGTTGCGCGGGCGATTGCTGCAGTTCATCGGAATGTATGATGGCTGGAAGTGTCTATATGTCTGTTCACTAGGAATTTTAGCCTAGGAACAAATGTCAGAGGTTCTCGACTTTGCCGCGGCATCGGGCAGGATCATGTCATGAGAACGCATCGCTATGCCCGGGTGTATGTGCCCACGCGGGTTCGGAGAGGCCATTATGAGGTCGTCCTTCCTCTCCTGGCGTGAGACCGGGAGCCTCTCTATCAGATCCGAAGCAACGATTGGACCTGCGATAGGATCGGCGGCAAGTCCTGGTTGCAGGAGGACCTTGGTGCGAGGTGGGGAGACGGCTAAGCCGAGCCCAGAAGAAGCGAGCATCGGACGGGCGAGGTTCCTCTTCAGCCGAAGTCAATGAAGCTTTGTCCTCTTCAACAGACCATCAGGCCAGTTATGCTAGCCACAGTTGCAGCCAAGTTCGGCAGGAGAATTAGCGTTTCCACTTACCTTCGTAACGGAACTCTGGGGCTGATTTCAGTTGATCAAGGTCACCATTCATGGTCGCTCGCCATTTATCCTCGCCTTCAGTGTACTGGATCGAAATCGACGATGGATCCACTGCCACGTAGCGTTGGCTGCCACCCAGGATGTCGCCCACAGACAGAACGATGCCGATAATCTGGCCACCCTCGAAGACAACATCCTCAATCTTACCCATTCCTTTGCCGCTAGCACTTTGAACATCCAGGCCAATCAGCCTTGAGCTCAGGATGGCATTGTTGCCGATTGCGATGAACTGCGGCGCACCTGACGCCGGCGGTGTGCTCTGGGCTTGTGCCATACCTGATATGCCGAGAGTGACGAGGACCATAAGAACGGAGAAGCGCATTGGTATCTTTCCTCGAAAGCGGGGTTCCGCACCAGTAGTGCGCGCGATAGTGGCCGATTTAGGAGGACCGTCCGCTGCTGCAGGGCTTGGATCTTCTCTATCCCCGGCGCCGTAGCAAGCCACGATAGGAGCCCGCGGTCAGCCTGAATATTGGTAGAGCAAAGCAACCTGTATTGGGGATCTGAGCTGATGCTCCCATATACAAGGGTGGAGCCGCTATATGCTCCTTTGAGGAGTGTCCTATGCGGATCGTTGCAGTTATGGCCGTGCTTGCCTTGCTGAGCGCGTCTCATCCAGTCTTAGCCAAGAATGTAACGCAACCAGAGGCAGCGGCCCCCAAGGTAACTGCCTCGAAGTCGTATACGGCCGAGGAGTCGGCTGCAATGGGAAGAGCAGCTCGGACCAAAGCTGAGGCGCAAGAGCGGGTTTGGGATCGCAAGATGAAGATCATCACTAGAGGCATCTGCACAGGATGCTGAGCGAAATGACGATTTGCTCAGCTAGCAGGCGATTTTGAACGCCCTCCAGTTCAGTGAATGCAGGCAGCAGGAGACTTACAATGGCTTGTCGCGGCGGTGAGCGAGCATGCCCGTGCCTTGAGTGCAGTTTGTCTGAGGCGTGCAGATGCTTTCAAGCAACTTCTTTTTATAGACGATAAGGCATGGAAGGAGTTGTCATGAACAAGAGCTATCTCAGCGTTGCCCGACAGTTTCGAACTCAGTTTGGAAAGCCATGAGAATGCTGAAGGGTTACCTCGCTGAGGCGCGGGTTTATGACTCTCGTGCGCAGGGAAGCGATGAGCCGCATTCGTACACTCCCGATCTTCTATGATTCGCTCCCGCGTTCCGGCGCCGAATGGGAAGCGCATCATCAGATCGGGAGCGAGATCGTCACCGTCAGGCCTGCATCGCTCTGTATATCCAGCTCGCCGCTGATCTGCTGAACCAGAGATCGTATAAGACCATAGCCAAGGGATCCTTCCCGAAGACTAGACATCCCAACACCATCGTCTCGAATGATAAGCTCAACACGACCAGGCTCGCTGCGGCGGGCCTGAGTGAGGATTGTCCCCGATCTTGGGGGCGGGAACGCATATTTTACCGCGTTAGTGATGAGTTCAGTCAGCACAATACCGAGCGAAAACGCAGTGTCGGCCTCAATGAGAATGCCTTCATCCGTAACGCGTTCCAAGCAAATGCGGTTGTCGTTCTCAGTAATCGGTCTCAAGGCTTCGCAGAGATCCGTCACATAGGTCGTGAGGTCCACGCGTTGGGAGCTTTCCGACTTGCTGAGCAAATCGTGGACCCGAGCCATAGCTGTGAGACGATCCTGGGCCTCCTCAAAGAGGGCTCGTACGGCTGGATCCAGTTGTCGGCGCCCTTGGATTCCGAGCAGTGAAGCGGCAATGGCAAGGCTGTTTTTCGCCCGATGATTGACCTCCACCAGTAACAGCTCCCGCTCCGAAACAAGCTTGGTCAGCTTTCTGTTGGTGGCTTCCAGTTCTCGGGTTCTAGCTGCTACCCGCTCCTCCAACTCCAGGGTCAAAGCATGAAGGTTGGCTTCGGCATCGTATCGCCGAGTGATGTCAAGGTAGGAAAGGAAATGATTGGTGATGCCACCCTGACCATTTCCCAGTGGGCTCGCGAACAGCATGGCGCGAAACGGCGTGCCATCCTTGCGATACTGGAGGATCTCCAGCGTTTCATCCCGACCTTCCCTGATCGCCGCCTGATAGTGCTGTACGGCCTCAGGGTCAGTTTCTTTGCCGTTCATGAAATGGGGATCCTGCCCGACAAGCTCATCCATGGAGTAGCCGGACAGATTGATGAACGCATTGTTGGCAAAAATAATGGGATTGCCGGGCAGGGTTGGGTCGGTCACGAGCATCGGCATTCGCGTCACTCGCACGGCCTCAACAAACATCCCACCCTGCTCGCGAACCGCTTCAATGTGGCGTTCGGCGAGAGTTCGTTCGGCGGTCTCTGAGATATTCTCCTGAAAATCGTTCATTGCGATCCTTATGGTCCATGAGTTCGGGATTGTGAGGGGCTAGGACGTCCCGGCACAGCGATCGCAAGACAGGCGTTTCAATACCCTTCCGAATAGGTCGGCAGGCTAGCCTTGTTCGAGAGAGTAACCAGCTTTCGCTCAGCGCCCTGCTTATGGTCGCGCAAAGAGGGCGTCATTCCGGGTGCGCCATGTTCCATCCGACAGCCACTTGTAGTCCTGATCGGGCATGTGCGGGATAGTCTTCACCTGCGCCTCAGCCATGGGAAGGAAGAAGCTATCGCGCTCCTGTGAGACCTTGAGGGAGCGGATTGGGACGACGATGCTGTCCTTGCCGGGGGTGAAGAACCCTCCTGAGGCCACAATCGCGTAGTCGCGACCGTCTTTTGTGCCAAACACGACATTTCGAACTTCACCCACTATCTTGTCATCGGCACTTCGTACCTCTGATCCAATGATCTGGTCTGCCCTCAGACCTGGGGAAAGCTCCTCAATGCGGATCAGCGGCTTGGCGTCTTTGTCAGCACGACGCCCTCTGATAGCGCCGCGCTGAACCTTTGGCTTGCGCGCGCTCATCTGCGTCTCCGCATCTTCCTCGTCATTGCCGCCCAATGAAGCCATCGGAGGCCCGGAGAGGAGTTCGCGGATGTTTGCCAGGAGGCGCTCGCAATCGTCGTGACGGCCGTAGGACCAAAGGGTGATTGCCGCGTCGCGCAGGTTGCGCAGGTCACGAACCGTCTGGCGATTGGCCTTCCCGCGAAGCTCGGGCTTTTGCAGGATGGCTTCTTCGAGTTTGGCGTCCGCGATCTGACAATCGGCCATCACTGGCGTGACACTGAGTACGCTGACGAGAGCGACTGTGAGGAGAATTGCTGGCGGCTTCATAGGTGATCCGATCTATAGGAAAGCGAGTTGGCCGACGTTAGGCGGTCTGCCGAAGCAGGTGATGCAGCCTTGCCAATCTGTGGCTCCGCAGCGTCAACTGAGTGTCGATATCGAAGGGAGACGGTGGAAGCGCCATCCAATGGATATGGCTGTCCAGTCAGTCATCGTGGGGTCCGGAAGCATCCCGCGCTTGCGCGGCATCGAGAGCTTCCGGCGTGATCGAGATCGCTTGGAAGGACCCGAGTCCCCCATGATAGATTGGCAGAAAGATCACCGTGGCAACGCGGCGGTAAGCCAAGAAGGATAAGCCCTCGATAGCCTCCTCGTCCGTCTGGATCGTGTAGGTCCCGGCTGGCTGGATCTCATCCAGTCCGGCCAACGAGAACGGACGTGCAAACGTGATCGCCTTGGATGTGGTGCGAATATTCATGTTCATCCTCCTGGTGCAGGTGTGTGCCACCAAGACCTGGACCTCGTCGGCGCACGCGACGGCTACGAGGCGATCGCCCTCAAAGGTTTCGGGTACGGTCGCCCAGCCATTCTTCATTGCGAGATTGCCTCGCACATATGAGGCTGCTTTCAGAAGCCCGATCCGCTCAACAAGCTACGGATCTCGCTTCGACTGATCGACGACAACGCCGAAACCACCTCGGTGTGCGATCGCTCCGTGGCCATCTAACGCGTCGTGCCATCGGTCATCTATCCGCCCCAGTCGAAGCCGATCACCGTCACGGCAATTGCATCCCATGCCACACCGCTGAGAGTTGGCTTCAGCCATTCTGATTTAACGACTCTGATTTAACGACAGTATTTTCCTTTAGGAAAACGAAGTGGATGATATGGATTCCATAAGTAACACCTTACCACAAGCACACGAAAATACTAAGAATTATTTTTTTAGGCGCCTATGGATACTATGCTGATGCAGCACCATATCTTTAAGAAAATCTACAGAAGTATTCCCCATGTGAGGGCGGCACACGATCTCACAAACAGCTCGATGCGGTTCAAACTAAGCCTAGGGCTCTCATGTGAGATGTTCCGTATGAAAGGAGGCCGCCATGAGATTTCTGGTCCAGTTTAAGAGGATCCGCCGCGGTGTTCCTGAGGTCATCGGAACACTGCCCATTGCTGCTCCCGACACTGCCGCAGCTTTGGCATTGGTCCAGAGCCTCGCCGGGAAGAGACGCTGGCCGACTCGGACTGATGTTCTTCGTGTGATGGACGATGGTGGCCGCACACTGCACGAATGGGCAGTGCCAGTAGCGATCGCGGCGCCGGTCACCTACTCACCCAGCCATATTCCGACTGAGCCCGCCGGGAAAGCACCGCGTCTAGTACCTCTCGTGCTGGCGGAGCAGTCAGAGGAGCGCCCTTCAACGCCTGCTCTGGGCCAGCACCGTTTCGCTGTGGGACAAGCCGTCTCTTATGCGGAGGATGGTCAACCTGAGACTTGGAGGGGCGGCTATGAGATTGTCAGGCTTGATGATCCGCAAGGAGAGCCGCAATACGCGATTAGAAACGCGGATCAGTCGTATGATCGGATCGTTTATGAGCACGAACTCCGCGAGGACTTGGGCGCCCGTATCCGTGGACGTTGAGTCTTCGCCTCCAGCCAGCGCCCCGGACCAGACAAAAACCTATGCCAAGCTACGCCGGAAACAGGGCGGCCGCGAAGCCTTGGCCGCACAAAGGAAGCGCCTGAGACATAGCCCAGGGCATCCTCAGTTCGCCTGAATAGCAGGCAGAATAACGGACCTGTGCCTGAGCATGGAAAAGGCCTCAACGCTCTTGGCATCAAGACGGTGAGTCACGGAACAAAGCAAAACCGTTGGTGGGACTCTAACGGTAATTTCGGAGGTTGATATGAAGGACCAAGACTTGGTGCTCTCAATCATCGTCAACGCCATGCAATTTACCCTACAGCACTCTCGTAATACGTCTGAGCGGCTTGGAGACGCCATATCGCCAGAGGAGCGGGTTTCTATCGCAAGAGCAGTTTTGACAGCCCTTTCTGAACAAGGATTCGAGGTCACGCGGGCGCGATCGGAGCCTCGATAATCCACCAGCGTCAGAGGAAGGAGCTTCAACGAGGACTCGTTTAGGAGGTTACTTCTGATGAACACGGAAGCGTGCTTAAGCTTGATCGAGCGTAAACCCAACAACGGCATCTCACGGTGGGATAACGAGGGGGGAGCTCCGCCATCCGGTGATCGATCAAGAAAACAGGCTGGCAGGAACCAGAAGTTCGGAAAACAGGCTAGGAAGGCATCCTGACCTCGCGTGAGATCCGACGAGGGCTTAGGCCTGCTCATCAATCGCCAAGGTTGAACATCGCCGGTGGCGTGGCTTACGGAGGAGACCGTACTCGTCTCAACGCTATCGATGAAGTCGGACGTGCTTCGAAGCCCGACAGTAATGGTTAAGATCAGCGCTTACTGACAGATCCAAGAGGCGGCTTATCCAAAACTGACGTCGTTTCGTACCAAATGGTACGGAGGGCTTCCTTTCTGCCGAAACCGTCTGTCCTTAGAGATCAACTCCATTACATGTCGTATACGCCGTGTCAGGTAGTATATGTCCTGGATATCAAGTCCTTGACTCGTCAGGAACTGCCAATGCGCTGTTTCTTTCACCTACAGAGTGATGACGACACCATCTTGGACCACGACGGGCTCGAGATCTCCGATCTTCACGAGGCGGAGATGCAGGCACTGATCGCAATCCAGGAGGTGCGGCAGGAAGTGGATAGCGTCGATGAGAATCTGAAGGGCTGGCATCTCCACGTGGTGGATGGGGCAGGGGCTACCCTCATGTCTATCCCTCTGGATGCGGTGACGCAGTAGCGGCCCATAGCATAAAGCATCTCCTTAGGGCCAAGGAGAATTGTAGCAGGTGCCTTATTAGTCGTGCCGGCTGAACGACTTGCTAGTTATTTTACGCCCTGAATTCATTAAAACTTAAGCATAGTATGTTGGCCCACTATCGGACCAGAGCTTGCGGGTATGTAGCCGGAAGCAAGCGTTCATAGATCCGGCGAACTTTGCTGTAGCATTCGCATGCTGTCCGCTCGAGCCCGGACCGATCAGTCACCGTGATGCCGCCGCGGCTCTGCCGGATTAGCCCCGCCGTCTGAAGCTTACGAGTCACTGTACTGAGCGTAGAACGTTGGACGCCCAGCATCCCCGCCATGAACTCGTATGTGAGGGGGAGGGTGTCATGATCGAAGCGATCGTGCATGCTCAGGATCCAGCGGCTGCAGCGTGCTTCCACTCCATGAACGGCATTGCAGGACACGGTCTGAAACGTCTGCGCTACCAGTGCTTCGCCGTAGCTCCTGATTAACTGCCGAAGCCTGGGACGGGTGGTTCTCACCTCGTTCAGGCGTTGAACCGAAATACGCGAGGCAGATCCAGACTTCACGACGACATAGCGTCCGAATGCCTCCCGAGTGACCAGCCCGCTGAGCAGCCCCATCACTCCTTCATGTCCGAACCCCGCGACCTCCGTGGAGCCTCCATCCTCCAGAACATTCACAAGTGAAATGATCGAGTCGTGAGGGAAGTATGCGTGATGCATAAGATCGCCGGTGTCGTAGAGTACCTGACCACGTCTTATCTCGACGGTTTCGATCTCAGGCTCAAGAAGTGCTAAGTCGTCGGGTTCGAGGGCGGTCAGGAGTAGATTTTTGCGATGATCGGTGCACAACGCCGTAACGAAGGCAGCAGCATGGTCTTGCCTGCATCCAGCAGGGTGAGCAGATCCGTTTATAGGATGCGGGCGTGTCGCTGGTTCCCTGTGAGGGTAATCAATCAGATCGCCTGATCTCGGCGGCCGAACTGAAACAATGTCTTTGCCTGCCTCGTTTTTGACTTTGATCTCATAGCAGTCTGACACTCCCAAGATCGGTGAATCAGGAATAACCAAGCCACCTCTATCCTGCGCATGCTGGAGCGCAGCCTCATCATTCTCGCAGTCCCGACCCATCATGTCGTAAGCAACGATGTGCGAGCCTTTGCAGAGATGAAAGTAATAGTATGGCATCACTGGAATCCTCCTTTACAAGGCGGGAGTGCACCAGTCTGCCCGTCGTCGGATGCCACGGTTGAGAGCGATGATCTCTACCAACGGTTCAGAAGGGGATTTGTTCGAAACCGTACAATACTCAATTGGTAAGTCGATTTGAGCCGCAGCAGACCTGACGATGGAGAAGCTGAGCTTGAGGATAGTCTCATCGGGTCCAGCTGAACCGCATCCTAAACGGCTATCTGTAGATTGAGGAGTGCTCTATGTGTTTCCGGCGGCTTGCCACCTCACAGAGGGCGCCACCTCCCTTCTTAAAACTCATCTTTTGAGCCGGTGGGATGCTCAGGTGGCAGCGTATGAAACCGTACAGAGCGGGGACGGGACCGCTTATTCTCGTGACTACTCTCCCCTGCGCCGATTAGGGCATTCCTGATTGCTTGACTAAGCAATGGGGCACAAGCAGTCGCGGGGCTTATAGCTCCCGCCCCGATCCTATGTGGCGGCCGTGGTTGAACTCAAGCAGTCCTCCCTGCGCAATCGTCTGCTCCAGGCTTTGACCTCAGATGATTTTGCACTCCTCAAGCCGCACCTAGAGCAGGTCGCGTTGCCGAAAGGCATGCTCCTGATCGAGCCGAACCAGCTCATCAAGCACGTCTACTTTCCTGAGACTGCTATTGCCTCGGTGATTGCGACCAACTCAGAGAGCCGGCAAGTCGAAATTGCTATTGTAGGCCGGGAGGGGGTCGTCGGCCCATCCGTCATCCTTGGCGTCAACCGCACGCCCCATCAAAGCTTCATTCAGATGGAGGGGACAGGTTATCGGATCGCTGCTTCGTGCCTGACCCAGGCGCTTGAGGCCAGCCGGTCTCTGCACGGTCTCCTCCTGCGCTATATCCACGTCCTTACGGTGCAGACTGCCGCCACCGCCATGTCGAATGGCGACAGTGTTCTGGGCGAGCGTCTCGCCCGCTGGCTGCTCATGTGCCATGACCGGGTGGATGGCGACGAGTTGGCGCTCACGCATGAGTTTCTGTCTCTCATGCTGGCAGTGCGCCGCCCCGGCGTGACTGAGGCAATCCACCTACTCGAGGGCGTTGGTATTATCCGGGCTCGGCGTGCTCATATCACCATTATCGACCGGGAGCGGCTGGAGGAAACGGCCGGCGACAGCTACGGCGTTCCGGAAGCAGAGTATGAGCGGCTGATTCCAAAGCCAGGAGCATCGACGATGCCCCTTTCAGGTCAAGGTTAGGAGAGCTCGGCTAACCACCGTCCTGCTGCAACAGGAGCGTATCGGAGATGTCCTGCCTATGCGAGGAAAAATCAAACCTAGCGAAAAGGCCCGATCAAACGTTCGTACTCGGCTTCCGGGACACCATAACTATCGCCCGCCGTCTCTTCCAGTTTACGACGGTCGAGCACAACAATGTTGCGCCTCTCGGCCCGGATAGTCTGCTCCCTCTCAAGCATCTGAAGAGCCTCCGTCACTCCAGGGCGCCGTACGGCGAGCATGACAGCGATAAACTCATGGGTCAGCGGGAGTTCGTTGCCATCCAACCGGTCGTGGCACATCAACAGCCAGCGGGCCAGCCGCTTTCCAACACTGTGTGAGCCGTTGCAGGCAGCCGTCTGAGCCGTCTGGATGTGAAACACCTGAACGAAGCGCAGCAGAAGCCTCTGCAAGGCAGAGCTCTGCTCCAAGGCATAACGCAGGTTATCGGCTCGCATGCGCAGGGCTGCTCCGCTGACTTGCATGAAGGTTTCATGCGGAGTCTGATCGGCTCCTAACAGCACCGGCACTCCGGCGAAGCCGTCCCGACCTACGAGACCGATCTCGATCCGGCGCCCGCGCTCCGTACGGGTGACAACGGAGGTCACGCCGGCCTCCAGGAAGTAGACATGCTCAATCGGTGCATTGGCCTGAATGATCACCTCGCTCTGCTCCAGTGAGACCAACTCGAGATTATGCCGGAGCAGAGCGAAGGCGTCAGGCGGGAGCGCTGTCAGCAACCGGTTGCGAACGGCGGATTGGGATAACTCAGACATAGAACGACGGTAGTCCGGAGAGCGCGGTCGAGCCGACCACGGCATTAGTGAGCCTTGATCTCAGCGAAGGTGGTGCAGGGGCGTCCCCCTTCAAGCTGGAAGGGGCGAGATGTGCATTCAAATTTCGAGATGAGTCGGCGATCCCGTTTTAGCATCAAAGGTCTATTGATACTTGCCATGACACCTGCGGCGTGTCGGACGCTTTGCCGCCAAGTCCTATGGGGTGCACTGTTCTCCATTATTGGTCAGGAAGTGATTGCTTCGGCATCCTTGACCCAACCACAGGAGCCCTGCTCGCGCTGCCTATGACCAATCACGCTGGGACTTGAGCTAATGCATGGTCCCATATGGGGCCATCGTCGCGTGCCCCGGCGGGTTCAGTTGCTCGGCTTGACCGTTCGTGCGGCAGGATCTTTTGGACATCTTTTCGGTCAGCCAAGGCTCCGCGTCCTCAGGGTTCCTAAACAGGGGTGGGCTCTTGTCCCCACATGCGCCGAAGCCTGCTTCAAGGAACCACAAACCACCTTGGCTATCGTGCGCCTCTGGGGAGAGGCGCACCGGAACAGCCAGCAGATCTGCGCCCCAAAACACGAGAAGTGCGTCCCACTCAGGCGTGCCTTCGGCAAGCTGGACCGGTTGATAGGTGGAAACAGGCATCGCCACGCCCCCCGTTCGGATCGCAGCGGGGCCCACGTCCCTAGCCGCGATGAGGACGGTATCATGGCTCAATGTACGGAATCGTACAATTCATCTCTCCGACACACGATATTGCCGGGGCGCTGAGGAATACAACTGAGCCAGAATCCGTCATAATCGCAGCAGAATTTGTGATTGCCGAATTTATCTTCCTTTCGGTAGGAACTGAGAACTGAGAATATTTCGCCACATAAAAGAGTAGATCCAGGTGATAAATTGGATGCTTATTATTAGCTTAGAAAATTTACTAGATAGTACATCGTTAATTTGAGCTTCTAATTTGAGCGCAATTCAAGAAATAACTATCTTTTAGAACGCAGTGAGACTACAAGTTTCCTATCGCTTGCAAGGTTTAACCAGGGCGCAAGCGGCAGAGAGGAATTTGTTCTCCCGCCCCAACATGGGAGGGGAACATGCAGCTTCCTCAGCAATACTCCATCGGCAATCGCCTCCTCACCTCACTCTCTTCAGAAGATTTCGCGGCTCTTCAACCGCATCTGGAGCCAGTGCCACTCGCGCTGCGTCAGGTTTTGATCGAACCAAACATGCCCATCGATCATATCTACTTTCCTGACGCTGGCATGTCGTCTGTGACCAACAACAACTCCGGTGGCAAGATCGAGGTTGGGGTGATTGGGCGAGAGGGCATGGTGGGTCTGCCAATCGTTCTCGGCATCGACCAAACCCCTTACGAGCACTTCATGCAGATTCCAGGCCACGGATGGCGCATAACGGCACGCAGTCTGGAGCAGGCCATAGCCCGGAGCCTCTCCCTGCACCGCCAACTTCTGCGGTTTGCTCAGGCATCCCATGTTCAAGTCTCGGAAACAGCCTTCGCCAATGCCAGCAGCGGTGTCGAGGCCCGTCTCGCCCGCTGGCTGTTGATGTGTCACGACCGAGTGGACGGCGATGACATCCCGCTCACCCATGAGTTCATCGCGATAATGTTGGGTGTGCGGCGTCCAGGCGTGACGGTGGCGCTTCACGTTCTCGAAGGGATGCGGGTCATCAAAGCGAAGCGCGGACTGATCATCGTGCTTGACAGAGAAAAGCTGGAGGATCTGGCAGACGACGCCTATGGGCTCCCCGAAGCGGAGTACGCGCGCCTGATAGGCATTGTGGCGTAAGATGTCACGCGACTTCCTCTGCCTCACCTATGGCCATTGTTGAGATGTTCTGGATCTTGCGGGAGGCGAGAGGGCGGCCTAATGCTGCGCAAGCCGCTAACGTTACGACCACACGACTTGGATTCATGCTGGCTCATTCAGCTCTGGCCACTGGCCTGTTCAGCACCAACAAGCGCTTGGCCCGATGAATCTCTATGAGCCATGATCGTTGGACAAGGATAAGGTGCCGCTCACTCACGGGGATCTCTCGCTCATGCTCGGTATTTGGCGGGCCAAAGCTACCCTGGGGCTGCAAATCCTCGAAGGGGAGCTCATGATCAAGGAAACACATGGCCCTATCCGGTGCTCGACTGGCTGAGCTGGAAAACGTGCCGGATTATGAGTACCGAAGGATCGTGGAGTCTAGGACTAAGGCGGCTTAGAGCCATTTTCTAAGGGACCTGCGCGAAATTCCCGCACGGTTGCCTCATGCGAGGGCGCGAGCCGTCCGGCGAAGCGTCATGGTTACTTCTGCTGTGAGCAGCAGGAAGCCATCTCCATCGCGCACCCGCACCACTGAGGTGAGGCCCTTCGGCAGAGCATCCTGGCTGACTTCGGATGCAATGCGGGCGGCGTAGTATTCCGCGACTGCCAGACTCTCATACTCGAAGCCCACATCGTCACGGGTGAAATCATCACCTACGGAGACGTCAAAGTAGAACCGGGGCAATGCAATTTCTCATGTTCCAGCCAAGGTTCACGACCAAGGGTGAAGAGCCGCGCCCAGTCTTTCTATTAACCGTGTGCGCGACGCTTCAGTCCGTATTTTGCCCCTACGGACACAGGATCATATCCGTATGGCATTGTGCACTCAATGTAGAGACTCGACGATCTCTGATATAGTACGTTAGCGTACAATGTATCAATATAAACACGTGGCAGACTAGTCATTGTGTGAATAGATAATGTTTAAAGGATCTTTTTATTTGCCCCTACGGATCCTGAAACTTGATGCGCCCTCTTAAAGTGGGCGTCCTTTTCTTGATGATACAATTGAAGCAACTGAATTTATTATAATATTAATCAGATGTTGCTGGGAATGTTGTCTCGCACATTTGGGATCTAGATCAGACTCACCCTGATGAAAGTAGTCAAGATCTGTGCCTATGGTTCAATGCTGAACGGCCAAGAACCCTTCAAGCAATCGCAGCTTGGTTGCACAGTTTCCTTATATCTCCCATTGCGCAGCCGCCTTCCATGAAAACCCATCCATCTGCTAGCCGTTACTTCCCAACGTAAAGTATAGTTTAATCCCGAAATATCTTCTTCTGACACGAGGCGGAAGTAAAGCAAATGTCAGCTCTAGCGGGGAGCGGCGGACGTCCTCGGAGATCGGGTGACGGGCAATGCCTGACTCAAAGTGGTCCTTTTGAAGAACTTCTTCAGACTTGCCGGGTCTGTATATCTGCATGGCAACAGCGTCGTGAGATGCATCCAGCCCCCAAGGGCAGCACGAAATCAACATTCCTACCCTGCGCTACTTAACCGTTGCAGTTCAAATATGTGAGGTGAGGTGTATGCGGTGGTTCCTGCGGGATAACGGGCTCTCGGTCACGTTGTTCGCCCTCTTCGGGATCTCACTGGTTAGCCAGGCGCTCACCGGATGGAAGACACCACGCTCTTGCCCGTTCCACCGCCTTCCAGAAGGCTCCAACGACCTCCGGGCTAAGGCGCTTCTCTCGGGCTTTGCCGGGAGAGGGGAGGCGAATTGCGGCAACTGGGTTGGAAGGGAGGGGGCACCCCATTCCTTACGAGCAACCTCTAGGCAGTGCCGGAGGATGGCAAGTTCCCTCCTCACGGTACCCGTCGTGACCACCTTCAGGCGCTCGTCCCGGAACTGAGATACGGACAAGGCTGTCAACTTGCTGAGGTCGGCCTCCGCGATTGCATGTCGCCGGATCACTCGGAGCTTGAAGTGTTCCCTGTCGCTGCCCCTCTTGAAGGGGATTGCCTCCTCCTCATAGCGGTTCAGGAGGTCGCCAACGGTCTGCCCTTTGAGGTCTCTTACCGAGACGAGGATCTCGGCCCGTTCGATTGCCCGCTCTTTCTCCTTAGCCATGCAATAGCATCGGCGTGAGCGATGAATGTCCTGGTGAATGAAGGATAGCCTTTGATACGGACTTGAGCCTCCCATCGGGAGCCTCTCTTACGAATGGTAGCCATGATGCGTCCTGCCACTGTGGCGTTGCTGTGGCGGGCTGAGATTTCAGGCTGTTTTGGAGCGTCTGCTCTGTGGCCTCAAACCCTTGTCTTTCAAAGGGTTAGATGGCGGAGAGGGGGAGATTCGAACTCCCGATACGGTTGCCCGTATGCCGCATTTCGAGTGCGGTGCATTCAACCACTCTGCCACCTCTCCGGGTCGCGAAGGCCCTCAGGCCCGCTGGTTGAGGCGGGGTGGATATCATGGGCTTGGCGGGTCTTCAAGCACCAAAAGCAAGGTTTTTGATTGACAAACGTGGGGGCAGCCCGTAGGTAGGCCTCCTCTATGGGCGGGCACGAGTGCCTGGTCATTTCCATGCGGCAGCTTGAGCCTGTCGTGAACCGAAGCCGGAAACTGCCAAAAAGCCAGTCCGGTGGGGGCTTCCCCGCTGAGAATTGGGTTTGAACACGAGGATCAAGATGTTCGCAGTGATCAAGACCGGCGGCAAGCAGTATCGCGTTGCCGCCAACGACGTCATCACCGTCGCCACGCTCGCAGGCGAGCCTGGCACCGCCGTCACGTTCGACCAGGTTCTCATGGTCACGAACGACGGCTCGACCCAGGTGGGCGCCCCTCTCGTCGAGGGCGTGACCGTGGCGGGCGAGGTGGTGGAACACACCCGCGGCGAGAAGGTCATCTCCTTCAAGAAGCGCCGCCGTCAGAATTCGCGCCGCAAGCGCGGGCATCGCCAGGATTACACCGTGGTGCGGATCACCGAGATCCTCGCCGGTGGCGAAAAGCCCAAGAAGGCTGCGGCCAAGAAGACCACCAAGGCTGCGGCTGACGAAGCTGCGCCGGCCACCGCTGAATAAGCGTTCGGCTTCACACAGGACACGGGAGTAACCCATGGCTCACAAAAAAGCAGGCGGTTCGTCTCGCAACGGTCGCGACTCGGCAGGCCGTCGTCTGGGCGTCAAGCGCTTTGGCGATCAGCAGGTCGTCGCCGGCAACATCATTATTCGTCAGCGCGGCACCAAATGGCATGCCGGCGCCAATGTCGGTATGGGCAAAGACCACACCCTCTTTGCCACGGCCAATGGCCGAGTCCGATTCCTGACGCGTCAAGGCCGAGCCTTTGTATCGGTCGTACCGGCCCAAGAGGCCGCAGAGTAAACGGCGAGAGCGAAACGAAGGAGCTCCCGCCGGCATCACACCGACCCGGCGGATGAAGAGCACCAGACAGGCCCAAAAGGCCAAGCTCCAATCCGAAACTGACAGGGGAGGTGGGATGTCCACCTCCCCTTCGTCATTTCCCGGGCCCAAGGAGGGCCCAACGGATCGGAGCAAGACGATGTTTCCCGACCTCACCCGTGACGATGTTTTCCGCCTCGAGACCCGCGGCCTGTGGCTGCGCTGGGCCCGTCTCGCGGATGCCCAAGCCATCGTACGCCTTGCCGGTGAGAAAGCGGTCGCGGAGATGACGGCGCGCATTCCGCATCCGTATCACCCGGACGATGCCGAGCGATTTATCTTCCAGTCCCGGCGGTCCAACGCGGACGGCCACGGGCTGCAGCTCGCCATCACGCCCAAGGGCCGGCCCAACTGCCTCATCGGTATGGTCGGCATCGGTCCTGATCCCGATACGGGCAAGCCCAGCCTCGGCTACTGGCTCGGCACGCCCTATTGGGGCAAGGGCTACGCCACCGAGGCAGCGAGAGCGCTGATCGACGCCTTCTTCGCCTATGGCGAGGGGGACGAGCTCACCGCGTCGGCCCGGGTCATCAACCCGGCCTCCCGGCGGGTGCTGGAGAAGTGCGGCTTCGCCTATCAGGGCGCTGGCCTCGTCGAGCTGCCGGCCCGGGGAGGGCTCTATCCGGCCGACCATTTCCGCCTCGACCGGCGGGCCTGGGAGAGCCTGAAGAGCTGGAGCCACACCGGCCTCGTGCGCGAGCCCGTCTGCGTCGAGGTGGAGGTGGACCGGGAGATGTCCCTCGCAAGCTGAAAGCAAGGAAGCGCTCCCGCACGTGCGGGAGCGCTTCTCCTTTATGCGCGTTGCTCCCGCACACCACCACGGACGGGAGCATTTTTTGGCCGCAGGGCCCGATCGGCTTTTGCGAAAAATGCTCCAGTCCCGTAAAGGATGCGGGTTATGAAATTTCTCGACCAAGCCAAGATCTATATTCGCTCCGGCAACGGCGGCGGCGGCGCCATATCTTTTCGCCGGGAAAAGTTCATCGAGTTCGGCGGGCCGGACGGCGGCGACGGCGGCCGCGGCGGCGACGTGTGGGCGGAATGCGTCGAGGGGCTGAACACCCTCATCGACTACCGCTATCAGCAGCATTTCAAGGCCAAGACCGGCGGCCACGGCATGGGCAAGAATCGGCACGGCGCCAAGGGCGCCGACGCCGTTCTCAAGGTCCCGGCCGGGACCGAGATCCTCGAGGAGGACGGCGAGACCGTCATCGCCGACATGACCCATGTGGGTCAGAAAGTGCTGCTGGCCAAGGGCGGCAATGGCGGCTTCGGCAATGCCTATTTCACCACCTCGACGAACCGCGCCCCGCGCCGGGCCAATCCCGGCCAGGAAGGCCAGGAACGCACGCTCATCCTGCGTCTCAAGCTGATCGCCGATGCCGGGCTCGTCGGGCTTCCCAATGCCGGCAAGTCCACGTTTCTTGCCACCGTTACGTCGGCCAAGCCCAAGATTGCCGATTATCCCTTCACCACCCTCCATCCTGGGCTCGGCGTCGTACGGGCCTATTCCCGCGAGTTCGTGCTGGCCGACATCCCAGGCCTGATCGAGGGCGCCTCCGAGGGTGTCGGCTTGGGCGACCGCTTCTTGAGCCACGTGGAACGCTGCCGGGTGCTGCTGCATCTCGTCGAAGGCACCAGCGAGGATGCGGGCGAGGCCTACAGGACCGTTCGCCACGAGATCGAGGCCTATGGCCATGGACTTGCCGACAAGCCGGAGATCGTTGCGCTGTCCAAGGCCGATGCCCTGGACGAGGAGACGCTCAAGGAGCAGCTGAAGAAGCTGAAAAAGGCCTGCAAGCAAACGCCCTACGTGGTCTCCTCCGCGTCGGGACAGGGTGTGCAGGAGGTGCTCCAGGCGCTTCTCACCGTGATCGATCAGGCCAAGGCCGAGGAAGAGCCTGCCCGGCCGCAGGAAGAGTGGCATCCGTGACCCCTGAACTGAGCCAGTTCCGTCGTGTGGTTCTGAAAGTCGGCTCCGCGCTGCTGGTCGATCGGGTGCGCGGACGGCTGAATCATGCCTGGCTCGCGGCGCTTGCCGAGGATATCGCGGACCTTCACGGGAAAGGTGCCGACGTTCTGGTCGTTTCCTCCGGCGCCATCGCCATGGGGCGCACGGTTCTAGGGCTGCCTTCTGGTCCCTTGCGGCTGGAAGAAAGCCAGGCGGCCGCGGCCGTCGGCCAGATCGCGCTCGCCCGCACCTGGTCCGAGGTGCTGGCCCATCACGGCATCACGGCCGGCCAGATCCTGGTGACGCTTGCCGACACGGAGCAGCGGCGGCGCTATCTCAATGCCCGGGCGACGACCCTGAAGCTCCTCGAGATGCGGGCCGTCCCCGTCGTCAACGAGAACGACACGGTCGCCACCTCGGAAATACGCTATGGCGATAACGATCGTCTGGCCGCCCGCGTCGCCACCATGATCGGCGCCGATCTTCTGGTGCTGTTTTCCGATATCGACGGGCTTTACACGGCGCCGCCCGCATTGGATCCGAATGCCGAGCACATTCCGGTGGTCGAGCGCATCACGCCTGCCATCGAGGCGATGGCCGGTGGGGCCGCGTCCGAGCTCTCGCGCGGCGGCATGCGCACCAAGATCGAGGCGGGCAAGATCGCCACTGCCGGCGGCACGCACATGGTCATCGCGGACGGCCGCACGAAAAACCCGCTGAAACGCGTTGCCGAAGGCGGGCGCTGCACCTGGTTCCTCACACCGTCCAATCCCGCCACTGCGCGCAAGACCTGGATCGCAGGCGCGCTCGAACCCCGCGGCACGCTCCATGTGGACGAGGGCGCCGCCCGTGCGCTCCAGGGCGGCGCGAGCCTGCTGCCCGTGGGCGTGCGCCGGATCGAGGGTTCGTTCCACCGCGGCGATGCGGTGACGATCCGCAGCGAGAGCCGTGTGCTCGGTCGGGGCCTCGTGGCCTATGACGCGGAGGAGGCGGCGCGCATCATCGGCCGGCCGAGCCGCGAGATCGAGGGGATCCTCGGCTATCCCGGTCGAACCGAGATGATTCACCGGGACGACATGGCGTTGAGCGACTGATCGCCAGAGAGAAGCCGCAGCAGCGTTTGGGCATCGCCCGGTGCGGCGCTCTTGATGTCGTTGTCGAAATAGACATAGACGCTGCGCCCGCTCTTGCGCCAATCGGCAATATGGCGCGCCCAGGTCTGCAGCGTCTCGGCGGAGTAGCTGCCGGCATAGCGCCCGTTCGTGCCGTGTGCCCGAACATAGGTGAAATCCGCCGTAGCCTCCCAGGGGGCTGGCGCATCCGCGTGATCCGAAATGCACAGCGCGGAATTATGGTCCCGCAGGATCCGGAAGGCGGGCTCCTCGTACCAGCTCGGATGCCGGAACTCGAAGGCGCAGCGGCGGCTCTCGGGGATCAGCGCCAGGCAGCGCGCCACCCGCTCCCGCGTCTCCGCATCGGCCTTGAAGGTGGGCGGCAGCTGAAACAGGACCAAGCCGAACTTGTCGCCCAAGGCGTCCATCCGGCCGAACACGAGATCGATGCTCTCTTCGATCCCCTTCAGGCGCTTCATGTGCGTGATGAAGCGCGAGGCCTTCCAGGCGAAGAGAAAGTGCGTCGGCGTGGAATCATGCCACGCTCGCACGGCCTGTTCGGTCGGCAACCGGTAGAAGGAATTGTTGATCTCTGCCGTATCGAAGTGCTGGCAGTAATAGGTCAGGAAGTCCTTGATCTTTGTCCGCGGCGGGTAGAAAGGTCCGTGCCAGGATCTGTAGTGCCAGCCTGAGGTCCCGACCCGGATCTCAGGTTCCATCAAGACGGAACGGCTTGGCGCTGAAGCCGCGTGGCATGCTATGGGTTCGGATCGTGACATTTCCCCTGAAGCGGTCGGGGGCTGGGACTTGGACATGGACGATATTCGCGCCTTGATTGCGGAAGTGCTTGCTGACCACCTCAACGCACCAGGTGCCGCTTCAGTTGGAAATCCGGACGTTCCGGCCCTCATGGCCGCTCTCGGCCGTCGGGCGCGGGCTGCAGCCCGGCATGTGGCGCTGGCGAGTGCCGAGGACAAGAATGCGGCCCTGCGTGCCATGGCGGCGTCGATCCGGACCCGTGCGGATGCGATCCTGACCGCCAATGCCGAAGATCTGGCCGATGCAAGGGCAAAGGGCCAAAGCGGCGCCTTCATCGACCGTCTCATCCTGAATCCCGAGCGTCTCGAAGCCATCGCGGAAGCCGTCGAGAGCATCGCGGCCTTGCCCGATCCCGTGGGACGCGTGCTCGCCCGGTTCGAGCGTCCGAACGGCCTGACCATCGAGCGCGTGGCAACGCCACTCGGCGTCATCGGGGTGATCTTCGAGAGCCGTCCCAATGTGACGGCCGATGCAGGGGCGCTCTGCCTCAAGGCGGGCAACGCCGCGATCCTAAGGGCGGGATCCGAGAGCTTCCGAACGTCGCTGGCCATCACCGAGGCGATGGGCGAGGGCCTGCAACAGGCGGGCTTGCCGGCCGACGCCATTCGCCTGGTGCCGACGCGGGACCGGGCAGCCGTGGGCGCCATGCTCTCGGGGCTTGACGGCAATCTCGACGTGATCGTGCCCCGTGGGGGGAAAAGCCTCGTGGCAAGGGTCCAGGAGGAGGCGCGGGTGCCTGTCTTCGCGCATCTCGAAGGGCTCAACCATGTCTATGTGCATGCCAGGGCCGATCTGGAGATGGCGAAGGCCATCGTGCTGAACGCCAAGATGCGCCGCACGGGCGTGTGCGGTGCGGCCGAGACGCTGCTGGTGGATCGGGCCTGCGCCGAGACGCATCTCAAGCCCCTGGTTTCCATGCTGCTCGATGCAGGCTGCGCCGTACGCGGCGACGAGGCCGTGCAGACGGCCGATCAGCGCGTGACGCCGGCCACGGAAGAGGATTGGCATACCGAATATCTCGACGCCGTCATCTCGGCGCGGGTCGTCGACGGACTCGAGGCCGCCATTGCGCATATCGATGCCCATGGCTCCCATCACACCGACTCCATCGTTACCGACGACGAGACCGCGGCCGAGCGGTTCCTTGCGGAAGTCGATTCCGCCATCGTCCTGCACAATGCTTCGACCCAGTTCGCCGACGGCGGCGAGTTCGGCTTCGGGGCCGAGATCGGCATCGCCACGGGGCGCATGCATGCCCGGGGGCCGGTCGGCGTGGAGCAGCTGACGTCGTTCAACTACCGCATCCGCGGCTCGGGCCAGACGCGTCCGTGAGGCCCGCTGCGTCTCGCTTCCGCGTCAGGCCCTCGGGCCTGGCCCGTCTGCCGCGGGTGGCTGCGGGCATGCGGATCGGGCTTTATGGCGGATCCTTCAATCCGGCCCATGCCGGGCACCGCCACGTGAGTCTCATGGCCCTGAAGCGGCTCGGGCTCGACCGGGTCTGGTGGGTCGTCACCCCGGGCAATCCCCTGAAGGATACCGGGGAGCTGGCCACGACCGCGATGCGCGTGGAGGAGGCTCGCCAAGTCTCCGACCATCCCCGCATCGATGTGACCGCCTTCGAGGAAGAGATCGGGGCCCGCTACACGGTCGATACCCTGGCTTATCTCAAGCGACGTTATCCGGGGGTCCGCTTCGTCTGGATCATGGGCGCCGACAATCTGGCGAGCTTCCATCGCTGGCGGGGCTGGCGGCGCATTGCCCGCATGATGCCCATGGCCGTGATCGACCGGCCCGGCTGGACACTGAAAGCCGTCCATTCACGAAGCGCCAAGGCGCTCGCCGAAAGCCGCATCGATGAGAACGAAGCCGAGGCTCTGCCTGGGTTCGAGCCCCCGGCCTGGGTCTTCCTGCACGGACCCCGATCCCATCTGTCTTCTACCAAGCTGCGCCAAATGAGACGAACTTCCTCCACCGGGAGACGTTGAAAAATGGGGCCTTCCCGCATTATCTTAAGGGTCGGCACCATCAAGTGCCGTTGAGAAAGGGTCTGAACCTGAACCGACTATCTTCCGTCGAAGCGGACAAGAACCCGCTTCCTCCTCTCTCCGGAGCGGACGCTCCGCACGATGAGGACATCCGGGCCGTCGCCCTGGCTTCCCTCGAGGATATGAAGGCCGAAAACACGGTCGAGATCGACCTGGCCGGAAAAACCTCGCTTGCCGACACCATGATCGTGACATCGGGCCGTTCCGATCGCCATGTGGGCGCGATCGCCGACCGCGTGATCAAGGACCTCAAGGACAAGGGGTTCGGGAATGCGCGCGTCGAAGGCCTGCCCGCCTGCGATTGGGTGCTGATCGATGCCGGCGACGTGCTGATCCACGTTTTCCGTCCCGAGGTTCGTGGCTTTTACAACCTCGAGAAGATGTGGGGAGCCGACCGTCCGCAGGACCGGGTCAGCTAACACAAGGCGAGATCCGTGCGACTGAGCTTGCTGGCCGTGGGCCGTCTCAAGAGCGGCCCCGAGCGGGAGCTCGTCGAACGCTATAAGCAGCGGGTTGAAGGCATGAGCCGTGCCTTGGGCCTGGCTGGGTTCGATGTCATCGAACTGCCCGAGAGCCGGGCCCGTCGCGAGGACGACCGGCGTGCGGAAGAGGCTGCGGCCCTTCTCGAGAAGGTCGGCTCCTCCGTGCTGATCGTCTTCGACGAGCGCGGCAAGAGCCCTTCGAGCGAAGCATTCGCCCAGCGAATCAGGCAATGGCGCGACGAGGGCCGGTCCGGGGTTGCCTGCGTGATCGGCGGGCCCGACGGGCTCGATCCCAAGCTGAGGCAGCGGGCCGACCTCGTCGTCTCCTTCGGGGCGCTCACTATGCCGCACCAGATCGTGCGGGCGCTCGTGGCCGAGCAGCTCTATAGGGCCCTGACAATCCTGGCCGGACACCCTTATCATCGCGCCGGCCACGATGATTCCTGACGGATGATCCGCTTCAAGTCCCTCTTTTCCCGCAAGACGCTTGGTCTTGCCGCATGGATGCTTGCTGCCAGCCTGAGCTCCGCCGGAGCCCAGCAGCAGCCTGCTGCGCCGGCGGCACAGCCTATGCCGAACGAAACAGCCGAGGAAAAGGCGCGGCGCGAGAAGGACCTGAAGGTCCTCGAGGAGGCGATCACGGCCAATGCGGAGGCACGCAGGCGGCTCGAGGCCGAAATCACGGACATCAAGGCCGACCGAGCCAAGCTCAACTCCGCTCTGATCGACACCGCCGACCGGGTCCGCGGCACCGAGGACCGGATCCTGGGGCTTGAGCAGCGGCTCCAGACCCTGGGGGCCAGCGAAGCGGCCATTCGCCGCTCCCTGCAGAGCCGCCGCGGCGTCATCATCGAAGTCTTTGCGGCCCTCCAGCGCATGGGCCGCCGTCCGCCGCCCGCCGTGCTGGTGAGGCCGGAGGATATGCTCGAGGCCGTCCGAGCCTCGATCATGCTGGGGGCTGTCCTGCCGGAATTGCGCCAGGAAGCGGAGATCCTGGCCACGGATCTCGCCGAGCTCGTGCGCCTCAAGGAGGCCATTGCCACGGATCGCACGACCCTCAACGGGGAGCTGACGGCCCTCAATCGGGAGCAGGAGCGGCTCGCTGCCCTCATGGAGGCCCGGCAGAGTCGCATTGCCGAGGTCGAGCGCAACGTGGGCGCCGAACGGCAGAAGGCGGAGGAACTCGCCCGCCGGGCAGGGACCCTGAAGGAACTGGTCGACCGCATGGAAGCGGAGATTGCCGGGGCCCAAAGGGCTGCCGAGGAGGCTCGCAAGGCCGCCGAGGCGCAGGAGCGCGAAACCCGGGAGAAATTCGCCCAGCTGGCGTTCCGGGATCCGGCCCGGCTCGCCCCGAAAATCCCGTTTTCCGAGGCTCGCGGGCTGCTGCCTCGGCCGGTCAGCGGCGAGACGATCCTGAGCTTCGGGGCTCCGGACGGCTATGGCGGAACGACGCGTGGCATTTCGATCACGACACGGCCCAAGGCGAGTGTGGTATCACCCGCGGACGGGTGGGTCTCCTTTGCCGGTCCCTTCCGGTCCTACGGTCGACTCTTGATCATCAATGCCGGTGGGGGATACTATGTTCTTCTGGCCGGTATGGACCACATCAACGTCGATGTCGGGCAGTTCGTGCTCGCAGGCGAACCCGTTGCGACCATGGGGGAGGCTCCTCTCATGAGTTTGATCGGCGCCGCCATAGAAAAGAACAATCCCGTCCTCTATGTTGAGTTCAGGAAAGACGGCGGTTCAATTGATCCAGGTCCCTGGTGGGCAAAATCGCAAAGCGAAAAGGTTCGCGGATAATGCGCAAACTATCTCTTTTGATTCTCGGTGCGGCCATCGGCGCAGGCAGTGCGACCATGGTGTCGCAGACCAGCCTCCTGTCGGGCATGAGCGCGGTTGCCGCCTCGGCCGACACGTACCGCCAGCTGAGCCTTTTTGGCGACGTCTTCGAGAAGGTCCGTACGGACTATGTCGAGAAGCCGGAAGAGTCGAAGCTCGTTGAATCGGCCATCAACGGCATGCTGACCTCGCTCGATCCGCATTCGAGCTACATGGACGCCAAGAGCTTCCGCGACATGCAGGTGCAGACCCGCGGCGAGTTCGGCGGCCTCGGCATTGAGGTCACCATGGAGGAGGGGCTCGTCAAGGTGGTGACGCCGATCGACGAGACACCGGCCTCCAGGGCCGGCATCCTGGCCAACGACATCATCACCCACATCAACGACGAGCCCGTTCAGGGCCTTAACCTGAACCAGGCCGTCGACAAGATGCGCGGTCCGGTCAATTCCTCGGTCACCCTCAAGATCCAGCGCAAGGAAGCGAAGGATCCGGTGGTGGTGAAGCTGACCCGCGAAACCATCAAGGTTCGTCCGGTGCGTGCCCGCGTCGAGGGTGACATCGGAGTTCTGCGCGTGACCCAGTTCAACGAGCAGACCTTCGAAGGCCTGCGGTCCGGCATCGAGAAGCTCACGAGCGATATCGGCGCCGACAAGGTGGCGGGCTTCGTCATCGACCTGCGCAACAACCCGGGCGGCCTGCTCGACCAGGCGATCATGGTGTCGGACGCCTTCCTCGACCGCGGCGAGATCGTCTCGACCCGCAGCCGGAATGCCGAGGATACGCAGCGCTTCAGCGCCAAGGTCGGCGATCTGGCCAAGGGCAAGCCGCTGGTGGTGCTGGTGAACGGCGGCTCGGCCTCGGCTTCCGAGATCGTGGCGGGCGCCCTGCAGGACCACAAGCGTGCGACGGTTCTCGGAACCCGCTCCTTCGGCAAGGGCTCCGTGCAGACCATCATCCCGCTCGGCGGCAATGGAGCCGTGCGCCTGACGACGGCGCGCTACTTCACCCCGGCCGGCCGCTCGATCCAAGCCAAGGGCATCGACCCTGACATCGAGGTGTTGCAGGACATCCCCGAGGAACTGAAGGGCAAGGACGAGACCAAGGGCGAGGCCGGTCTGCGCGGCCATCTGCAGAACGGTGGCGACAAGGAAGAGCGCGGCGGATCCTCCGCTTACATCCCGCCGGATCCGGCCAAGGACAAGCAGCTCCTCGCGGCCTACGATCTGCTGCATGGCGTTCGCAAGGGTGCCGCCAACACGACAACGACGCCCAACTGATCGGCGCTCGTTCGCCAAGCTATAATGCTGCATGTGGGCCTGACGGGAGATCCCGTCAGGCTCTTTTTCCATCTATGCGTCTACAACCCTCCTGAAAGGCTTGTACAAGGCTGAGGGAAGCGGCACTCTCTTTGCCAGTTTTGGAACCATGCGTCAGCGCCGGCACTATGCAAGAACCGGCCACAGCGGGTTTCAGCCATTGAGGGAGTGAGTGTCGGATGAGGAGCGCAAGAGGATCACAGGCCAGAAAGGATCTGCCCTACCGCTCCTGTGTCGGCGTCATGCTGATCAACAAAGACGGATTGGTCTTCATCGGGCGGCGACGGTCCGAAGGCGATGCGGCGGCCGATGGCTATTCCTGGCAAATGCCGCAGGGCGGCATCGATCCGGGCGAGGAGCCTTACGAAGCCGCCTTGCGCGAGCTTTATGAGGAAACCAGCGTTCGTTCCGTGAGCCTTTTGGACGAGGCTCCGGAATGGTACGCCTATGATCTCCCGTCCATGGTTGCGGGGCGCGCTTGGCGCGGGCGCTATCGCGGGCAGAACCAGAAGTGGTTCGCGTTCCGCTTTGAAGGCGACGAGAGCGAGATCAACATCCATCAGCCCGGCGGTGGGGGCCACAGGCCTGAATTCGATGAATGGCGCTGGGAGGACATGCATCGGCTCCCTGACCTCATCATCCCGTTCAAGCGGCCGGTTTACGAGAAAGTCGTTGCTGCCTTCTCGCCGCTCTCGTTCCGGAATCTTCAGCCCTCCGATCACCCCTGATCCTGACCGAGCTGCTCTGCTCGTATCATAGCTTAAGCGGCAACGGACGATGTCTATAATAGGGGCTGATCAGGTCAGCGTAGCAGCGCAGAACGTTCATGAAGATGAACGGGAGCTGTACGTTTCTTAACCCCAAAGAGAAGGGCGGAACCCTGCCGAAAACATCTCGTTGATACGCATTGCAGAGAGCTCGTTCGAGCACTCTATTCATGGGAGATCTTGCGATGCGTACAACTTTGATGGCAACGGTTGCAGCGGCTGCCCTGTCCCTGAGCGTAGCCGCGATGGCTCAGACGAGCGGCGGTTCGGGCGGCAGCTCCGGCGGTGCTGCGGGCGGCGCTTCCGGCGGGACTTCGGGTGGTTCGACGATCACGACTCCCGGCGGCTCGTCCGGATCCGGTGGCGGCGCCGGTGGGGCTGCATCCGGCACGTCGGGCGGAACGACCTCGGGCTCCGCTTCCAGCGGCACGAGTGCTCCTTCCGGCAGCGCCGGCAGCTCGACCGACAGTGCGACGTCCGGCACGTCGGGCGGAACACGCGGTAATGCATCCGGCACAGCCTCCGGCGGAACGAGCGGCACCACGAGCACGACCGGCAACACGGCCGGTCAGACGGGAGGAGCCGCCAACACGACCGGCAGCACCACGTCGTCCAGCTCTACGAGTGTCAACGTGACGTCGGAGCAGCGCACGCAGATCACCGAATCCTTCCGCAGCGTGAATGTTCAGCCGCTCACCAATGTGACCTTCAGCGTCAATGTCGGCTCGACCATTCCGACGTCTGTGACGACTCTGTACGACTGCCCGGACAACGTGGAGCGTATCCTGACCGGTCTGCCGGAATGTAAGTACGTGGTCGTGCGCGATCAGATCGTGATCGTCGAGCCGAGCTCCCGCCGGATCGTCACGGTGATCGAGCGTCGAGGCTGATCGAGCTCATTCTTCACGAGCGTATTCGAAGACTTGGCGCCCGCAGCCGATCGGCTGCGGGCGCTCTCGTCAGGCACCGTGACAGATGGTTTTGGCGAAGCCTCTGGCATTGTCGCCACGATCACATGCGGCAAAGCACGAAAACTACGCTGGAAGAGGGGCGGTTCATGCAATGTCTGGACTATGCCTTATGCGGCATAGGGAAAGATGCAGGTCTCGGTCCCGAGGGTCTTCTGCTTGCGATGCTCTGCCAGCAATTCCAAAGCCACCTGGGCATACAGGCGGAACTCGTCTTTGACGACATCAGGTTCGCGCTCCCAGACCTGAGCATTGTCTTCGGCAGTGTAGAGCGCACGGGCAACGAATTCGATTTCGGCTTCCATCACAAGCCCCTCCTTACGGCTTTGAAGGTAATTAATGATGCGCGCCGAAAATCCCCCATGGCGCATGTTTGCGCCGCCCCGATCAGAAATCCGCATCTCTCTTCGGCCGCGGCCATTTGTTCCAAAGAGAATGTCATTCGCAAGATGGCAGATGAGGTAGCCCGAAAGCGTTAGGACGTCATGCTTTCTGGGCGAAGGCACGCGATTATCGCCAAGCGGCCGCCAGGACGAGGTGATGTCGCAATGGTCGTTTGCTTGAAGACGGGTTCGGGCTCCGAACTCTGTCCCGCCGTACCATCTGAAAGGTGATGGTGCCCCTGGCCGGGATCGAACCAGCACTCCTTGCGGAACTCGATTTTGAGTCGAGCGCGTCTACCAATTCCGCCACAGGGGCAAGGACCCGGGACGTACCATGGGCGGCGAAGGTTGGTCAATGCGGGAGATGTGAAGGGAAGCCGCAAGGGTGACCTCTCGCAATTCCGGGCGCCTTGTGCTCAAAGGGGCGCGGGGCAAAGCCCCCGATCCGGATCTGAACCTATCGGAACCCCATGCTCAGACGCCTCTACGACTGGACCCTGTCCCTCGCGGCCCGACCTTCGGCTCCTTACGCGCTGGCTCTGGTGTCCTTCTCGGAAAGCTCGTTCTTTCCGGTGCCGCCGGACGTGATGCTCGTGCCGATGATGCTGGCACGGCCCGACAAGGCCTGGACCTATGCGCTGATCTGCACCGTGGCCTCCGTCCTGGGCGGCATTCTGGGATACTTCATCGGACTGGGGCTCTACGATTCCATCGGCGCCTGGCTATTCCAGCTCTACGGGCTAGCCGAAGGAGCCGAGACGTTCCGGCACGCCTATTCCGAATACGGCCATTGGGTGATCCTGCTCAAGGGCCTGACCCCGATTCCCTACAAGCTCGTGACCATCACCTCGGGCTTTGCAGGCTATCATCTCGGCTGGTTTATCGTGCTCTCGATTCTGACCCGGGGGGCCCGCTTCTTTCTCATCGCTCTGCTGATGAGCAAGTTCGGGCCAAGGATCAAATCGATCATCGATAACAACTTCAATCTGGTGGCGGCTCTGGCCATCGCGGCCTTCGTTGGCGGCTTCGTGGCCTTCCGATACCTGTTCTAGACGGGAGAGTTCGATGCAGATCAGCCTCACCATGCGGCAGGCCGCCCTGGCCGTGGCCCTGGGGGCCGCGGCCACCGTCGGTGGGGCACTCGTCTTCGAGCATGTCTTCGGCTATGTGCCGTGCAAGCTCTGCCTGATCCAGCGCAATCCCTATTATATCGGCATCCCGCTCGGCCTCCTGGCCGCGCTCCTGCCGGCGCGCTACGCTCGCCCGGGCTTATGGCTTCTGGCGCTGGTTTTCCTCGTCAGCGCGGGGCTCGGAGCCTATCATTCCGGCGTGGAGTGGGGCTTCTTCGCCGGACCGAGCGATTGCGGCGGCGGATCGGGCGCGGGGGCAGGCAATGTGGGGGATTTCCTGAACCAACTGCAGAGCACCCGCGTGGTCAGCTGCACGGAGGCGGCCTGGCGCTTCCTCGGCCTGTCGCTCGCGGGATGGAACGTGCTGATCTCGCTGGCCCTGGCCGCCTTTGCGGCCAGCGCCGCGGCCCGCAAGGGGCTTTACCTCGGCCGGTGACCTTGCGCCGAGGGCCGTGACCCCGCTAGCCTTGTTCGGAATAGGCTCGGGACGTTTCATGAGTATCCAGTCTCTCAAGGACGAGGTCGCGCGGCAGTTCGGGACCCCCGCCGTGGTGATCGATCTCGACGTGGTCGAGCGCAACATCGCCCGGGTGCAGGGCCTGTGCGATGCGGCCGGCATCGCCAATCGCCCGCATATCAAGACTCACAAGAGCCCGGTCATCGCCGCAATGCAGCGCGATGCGGGGGCCCGCGGCATCACCTGCCAGAAGCTCGGCGAAGCCGAAATCATGGCGGAGAACGGCCATGACGACATTCTCATCGCCTACAACATCCTGGGCGAGGAGAAGCTGACCCGTCTCGGCCGGTTGCTGTCGCGGGCGAAGGTCACCGTGGCGGCCGACAATCCGGTCGTCGTCGCCGGCCTGCCGCAGGCCGCCGCCATTGCAGGACGCGACCTCGATGTGGTGGTGGAATGCGATACCGGCCGCAGGCGGGCCGGGGTCGAGACCGTGGCGGAGGCCGTGGCGCTGGCCCGGGAGATCGCATCCCGCCCGGGGCTCTCGTTTGCAGGTTTCATGCTTTATCCGCCGGAGAACGCGGTCGCAGAGACGCAGGCCTTCCTCGATGCTGCCAATGCCGGCGTCCGGGAACTCGGACTTGAGCCGCGGATCGTCTCGTCGGGGGGCACGCCCAATCTGGTCCATCTCGGCAAGATCAGGGGTGTAACCGAGCACCGGGCCGGAACCTCAGTGTTCAACGACCGCATGATGCTGGCGGCCGGCGTCGCGCAGCTGGAGGATTGTGCGCTCACGGTCTACGCGACGGTGGTCAGTCGCGCCGGCCCCGAGCGGGGGATTCTCGATTCCGGTTCGAAGACCTTGACGTACGACACCGGCGGCCTTGAGGGGCACGGCCTCATCCTCGAGCATCCGCAGGCCAAGATCGCACGCTTTGCCGAGGAGCACGGATTTCTCGATCTGTCCGCCTGCAACGATCGTCCCGATATCGGCGATGTGGTGCGCATCGTGCCGAACCACGTTTGCGTGGTGGTGAACATGGTGGATCGATTGGTCGCCGTTCGGGGGGATACCATCGTCGGCGAATTGCCCGTCGCGGCCCGGGGACGTCTGACTTGACCGGGTTGCCCATCGGCAAGGGGCTGGCCAGGGACAGAGCCGGGGAAGGGCTTTAAGGCTCCAGTTCGCTGTCCCAGTAGAGATAGTCCATCCAGCTGTCGTGGAGATAGTTGGGCGGGAAGAGGCGGCCGTTGGAATGAAGGTCGTGGACGGTCGGGGCGAAGGGGCTCTGCCGGGGCCACATTTCCACCTCGCGGGGCAGCTTGTCCCCCTTCTTGAGGTTGCAGGGCGCGCAGGCGGCGACGACGTTTTCCCAAGTGGTTTGCCCGCCCTTGGACCGGGGAATCACATGATCGAAGGTGAGGTCTTCGCGGTCTCCGCAATATTGGCAGCTGAAGCGGTCGCGCAGGAAGACGTTGAAGCGGGTGAAGGCCGGGTGACGTGAGGGTTTGACGTAGGTTTTCAGGGATATGACCGAGGGAAGGCGGATCTCGAAGGTCGGACTTCGCACGACCTTGTCATATTCCGAGACGATGTTGACCCTGTCCAGGAACACCGCCTTGATCGCATCCTGCCAACACCAGATGGACAAGGGGTAATAGCTCAATGGCCGGTAATCGGCATTGAGAACGAGGGCCGGGCAGGCCTCCGGTCGCACAACAGGTTGGACGTGTATCGTCACCTCACCTCCTCTTCAGGTAAGAGAAGAGTCGTATCCCGTCCCAGTAGACTATAGGCAGCATGACACTGTTGTGAAGATCCAGGGCCAGACGTTTGTGACGCACCCACAGGAAGTGCAATGTGGACACGTCACGGCCGACTTCCAGCGACTTGGGTGTTTCGATGAACCTTCTTCAGCAAGGCTTGGCCTGGATCGAACCGGCTATTGTGACCTATGGCGTCTGGGCTCTTCTCGTCGTTCTTTACTTCGAGTCGCTCGGGGCTCCCTTGCCCGGGGAGAGCGCCCTGATCGCGGCGTCACTCCTGGCCACCCGGGGCGATCTCGCGATCGGTCACGTCTTTCTGGCCGCCTGGATCGGGGCGGTCCTCGGCGACAGCACCGGCTACCTGATCGGCCGGTTCGGGGGGCGGCCGCTTCTGAACAGGTTCGGATCGGTGGTGAAGCTCACGCCAGAGCGCCTGTCCAAGCTCGAGAGAACAGCGAAAACCAAGGGATTCTTCATGGTTCTCACGGCGCGTTTCGTCGTCGTGCTGCGCCAGCTCAATGGTCTCATCGCCGGCTCGACCGGGATGCCCTGGCCCCATTTCGTCGTGGCGAACGCCCTGGGGGCCATGCTCTGGGCCGGGCTGTGGAGCTTCGGGCCCTATTTCTTTACGGACGCGTTCAAGGGGCCGATGTGAGCCGTCAGCGGGTCGGAACCGGCTTCTCGCCGCGGTAATCGTAGAAGCCGCGCTTCGTCTTCCGTCCGAGCCAGCCGGCCTCCACGTATTTCACGAGAAGGGGGCAGGGGCGGTACTTGGAATCGGCCAAGCCTTCGTGCAGGACCTGCATGATCGAGAGGCATGTATCGAGGCCGATGAAATCGGCGAGCTGGAGCGGGCCCATCGGGTGGTTGGCGCCGAGCCGCATGGCCGTATCGATGGCCTCCACGGAGCCCACGCCCTCGTAGAGGGTGTAGATCGCCTCGTTGATCATGGGCAGCAGGATGCGGTTGACGATGAAGGCCGGGAAATCCTCGGAGACCGTCGAGGTCTTGCCGAGCCGGCCGATGAATTCCTTGGCGGATTCGTAGGTCGGGTCCTCGGTGGCGATGCCGCGGATCAGCTCGACGAGCTGCATCACCGGTACCGGGTTCATGAAGTGGATGCCGATGAACCGCTCCGGCCGGTCGGTGGAGGCGGCGAGGCGCGTGATCGAAATCGACGAGGTGTTGGTGGCAAGCATCGCGTCGGGGCGCAGCGACGGGCTGAGATTGGTGAAGATCTTGCGCTTCACCTCCTCGTTCTCGGTCGCGGCCTCGATGACGAGGTCGCAGGCGGACAGATCGTCATAGGTGCGCGCCGCCTTGATCCGCTCGAGCGCCGCCTGCCGATCGGCATCGGAGATGGCGCCCTTGGCGACCTGACGCGCCATGTTGCCGTTGATCGTGGCCAAGCCGGCATTGATCCGATCTTCCGAGAGATCGTTGAGCCGGACGCTAAATCCCGCGAGCGAGCAGACATGGGCAATGCCGCTGCCCATCTGTCCGGCGCCCACAACGCCAACCGTTTTGATCTCAATGCCCATCTGATCTGCCGCCTGCCTTCAATCGTCGAAAGCGGCCGGGCGGAGACCCGCCCGGTCCGTCACTATTCCTGACCTTATTGACCGGCTTTGGTCAACTCCTCCTTCAGTTCCGGAAGGATCTGGAAGAGATCGCCGACGAGGCCGTAATCCGCCACCTGGAAGATCGGAGCCTCCTCGTCCTTGTTGATCGCCACGATCACCTTGGAGTCCTTCATGCCGGCCAGGTGCTGAATGGCGCCTGAAATGCCCACCGCGATGTAGAGGTCGGGAGCGACGACCTTGCCGGTCTGGCCCACCTGCCAGTCGTTGGGGGCATAGCCCGCATCCACCGCGGCCCGCGACGCGCCCATGGCGGCGCCGAGCGTGTCGGCGATCGGCTCGATGTACTGCTTGAAAGCGTCCGCCGAACCGAGCGAGCGTCCGCCCGAGATGATGATCCGGGCCGAGGTCAGCTCGGGCCGATCGTTCTGGGCGATCTCCTCGCCCTTGAAGCTCGACACCCCCGGATCGTCGGCAGGGCCGACAGTCTCGACTTGGGCAGAGCCGCCTTCGCCAGCCGCCGGGAAGGCGGCGGTGCGCACGGTGATCACCTTCTTGGGGTCGGTCGCCTGCACGGTCTGGATCGCGTTGCCGGCATAGATCGGCCGCTCGAAGGTGTCTGGCGACACCACCTTGGTGATGTCGGAGACCTGCATGACGTCGAGCAGCGCCGCCACGCGGGGCATGATGTTCTTGCCCTTGCTGGTGGCGGGCGCCATCAGGGCATCATAGGAACCGGCGAGCGACACGATGAGCGCCGCGGTCGGCTCCGCGAGCTGGTGCTCGTAAGCCGAAGCGTCGGCCAGCAGCACCTTCTCGACGCCCTCGAGCCTGGTGGCAGCGTCTGCGGCGGCGCGGGCGTTGGAGCCGGCGACCAGTACATGGACGGGAGCGCCTAGGGCTTTGGCAGCGGAGAGCGCCTTGTGGGTGGCGTCCTTCAGGTGAGCGTTGTCGTGCTCGGCAATCAGCAAGGTGGTCATTGTTCTAAAGTCCTTCTCAGAGCACGCCGGCTTCGACTTTGAGCTTCTGGACGAGTTCGGCCACCGAGCCGACCTTCACGCCCGCCTTGCGGCCGCCGGGCTCGGCGGTCTTGATCACCTTCAGGCGCGGGGACACGTCCACGCCGAGCGTCTCAGGGCTCGTCTCGTCGAGGGGCTTCTTCTTGGCCTTCATGATGTTGGGCAGGCTCGCATAGCGCGGCTCGTTGAGGCGCAGGTCCGTGGTGACGATGGCCGGGAGCTTCAGGCCGACCGTCTGCAGGCCACCGTCGACCTCGCGGGTCACGTCGATGGAGCCCTCGCCCACGTTGACCTTGAACGCAAACGTGCCCTGTGGCCAGCCCAGCAGGGCGGCGAGCATCTGGCCGGTCTGGTTGGAATCGTCGTCGATGGCCTGCTTGCCCATGATGACGAGATCGGGCTTCTCCTGCTCCACCACCTTGGCCAGGATCTTGGCGACGGCGAGCGGCTCGACCGCTGCATCGGTCTTGACCAGGATGCCGCGGTCGGCCCCCATGGCGAGGGCGGTGCGGATGGTCTCGCCCGCCTGCTGCGGGCCGATGGAGACGGCGACGATCTCGGTGGCTTTGCCCTGCTCCTTCAGGCGCACGGCCTCCTCGACGGCGATCTCGTCGAAGGGGTTCATGGACATCTTGATGTTGGCCAGTTCCACGCCCGACCCGTCCGGCTTCACCCGGATCTTCACGTTGTAGTCCACAACCCGCTTCACACACACAAGAAGCTTCATTCGTCTGTCCTCACCAAAGATCGGATCCGGATATGGCCGAAAACCAACCCTCCGGACATATAGGAAAAAGGCGGATGGACCGTAATGGTCGAAACCCGATTGTCAACGCGGCGCCTGCAGTTCCTGCGCCTGGACGCGGGCGAGCACGGGATCGTAGCGACGGCGCATGATGGGGATGAGAATAGCGCCGACGACGAAGCCGCCAAGATGGGCAAACCAGCCCACGCTTTCGTCCCCGCCAAGGAAAGCCGAAGCGAACTGAAGGACGAACCAGAAACCGATGGTCCAATAGGCGGGAAGGTGCAGGGGAATGCCCTTCAGGAACAGGCCCCAGATCTTCACGCGCGGATAGAGGATGAGATAGGCCGCCACCACGCCCGATACGCCGCCGGAGGCTCCGATCAGCGGGCGGTGCGGTTCCGTGGTGATGAAGGCATGGGCCAGGCTCGCAGCCGTTCCGCAGAGCAGAAAGAACAGGATGAAGCGGAGATGCCCCATGGCATCCTCCACGTTGTCGCCGAACACCCAGAGGAACAGCATGTTGCCGATGAGGTGGAACAGCGAGCCATGCAGGAAGATGTTGGTGGCCGGGGTCAGCTCGACGGGGACGAAGGGATAGCCCTCGGGGAGCACTTCCGTGCCGAACAGGACCGATGGAATGAAGCCGAGACCGCCCACCACTGCGTCCTCGCCGAGAGGCCCATAGAAGGTGAAAAGATAGGCGACGATGCAGACGCCGATCAGGAACCGCGTCGCGAGGGGTGTTTTCATGTTCTTGAGCGGAACGCCGTCATGAAGCGGCAGAAACATGAGGCCGCTCCTTCAGCGGTTCTGTCCTGGCACCCATAGCACGTCGAGCGCACCCTTGTCGTTGACGTAACGGGATGCGACGAAGAGAAAATCCGAGAGGCGGTTCAGGTATTTCACGGATTCCGGAGAGACCTTCTCGTCCGGCCTTTCCATCAGCTCGACCACATGGCGTTCCGCGCGGCGGCAGACCGTGCGGGCGAGATGAAGTGCGGCTGCGGCAGGCGTGCCGCCCGGAAGGACGAAGGAGCGCAGAACCGACAGTTCCGCATTAAGCCTGTCGATCTCTTGCTCGAGGCGGTCGACCTGTCCCTGCGTGATGCGCAGGGGCTCGTAGGGAAGGGGTTTGTCCGTCTCGACCGTCGCCAGATCGGCCCCCAGATCGAACAGGTCGTTCTGGATGCGGCCGAGCATCGCGTCGATCTCCTGACCGGACGTGTGAAGACGAACCAGGCCGATGCAGGCATTGGTTTCGTCGACCGTGCCATAAGCCTCGATGCGCAGATCGTATTTCGGCCGCCGTCCGCCGGCGGCCAATGCCGTGGTGCCCTTGTCGCCGGTGCGGGTGTAGATGCGGTTGAGGACGACCATGAAAAGCCCGAAGGTTGGGATTCAGTTAGAACGAATACCCAACCCGCGCGCCCACATTCGTCAAGCCTCTATTCTCGTCCGAGCAGGTTCCTCCATCGGACAGATGCTCGATCGTCGCCATCACGCTCCAGTTGGCGGAAAGCCGCACGCCCACCGAGCCGGATTCGCGAAACAGCGGCGAGCAGCCGATATCGCGACGGTCAGAGAGGGGATGTGACGTATCCTTGCCGTTGTGAACGGCACCGCCGAAACTGCCCTCGACGAAGATGTCCGGGGTCACATCGATCGTCCAGGAGAGACCCGCATAGGCGAAGCTCGTCCGGCCATCAACGTTCACGCTGCCGCCCACATGCGGCCTGGGAATGAAATAGCTGGTGAAAAGGTCCGAAGCGGTAAACGGCTTTGCAAAAAGAATTTCGCCGGTGAGATTGGCGGAGCCGTCGCGTCCTTCCGGGCCCCACGGATCCTGAGCGGAGAGACCAAAACGGAATTCCGACAGGAAGCTTGGTTGGATCGGGGCCTGGGAGGAACTCGTTTGCCGCTTGAAGTCGGAGCCTAGGACACCTGTCGATCCCACGAAGAGGACCAGAAGGCTCATGCCTATGGCTGGACTGATGCGCATTAAGAGATCCGTAAATCAATAAATATCTATGCCATGAGGCTATGCCGTTATGGCTAACGTTCTCTTAATACAAACCGTGGCGAGAAAGTGTCAATACGGAGATGCCCGCTCCACAATGTGGACAATGGACGCGGTTTTCCCGCGTGTCCAAACGTCAGGCAGCGCGCCACCAGATGACGCCCATGATCACGACGATCGCGAGAAACTGCAGCAGGACACGCAGTCGCATGAGATGTTGCGACCGATTGGGGCTTCCGCCGCGGAGCATGTTGATCAGGCCTAAAAGCAGAACGAAGGCGACAGCCACCACTGCAATCGGCACCAGCAAATCGGCAAAACTCGTCATTCTGATTCCATCGAAAGGTTCGGGCGACCGTGGCCCGAACCTTTCGGGGAGGCAAGAGGCCGGTGCACCCTAGAGCTAATTCCTGCGCAGCAGGCGCTCGAAGTAATCGAGCTCCTCCTGCGGCCGGCTGGGATCGCCCAGCTTGCGCCGCAATTCCTCCAAGATCCGCTGCGCGCGCTGCGCAGGAGACTGGCTGGCACTGGGCACCTCGACGCGGCCGTCGGAATAGTCCCGGTTCCGCATGGGGCGGCCCAGAGGATCGTTGTCGCGCTGACCGGCCTGCTGATTGCCCTGCGGGTTGCCCTGGCCCGGCTGATCGCCGGCCTGTTCGTTCCCCTGGCCGTCGCCCTGCTGCATCTGTTGCATCTGCTGAGCCATGCCCTGCATGCCGCGCCGCAGATTCTCGAGCGCCCTGCCTTGCGCATCGACCGCCGGACCGTCCTGGCCCTGGCCTAGGGCGCCTTCGGCGTCCCGCATGGCCTGCTCGGCTTCGCCGAGGCCCTGCTCGCCCTGCATGCCCATACCCTGCATCCGCCGCTGCAGTTCCTCCAGCTTTTCCCGCAGGGCCTGCTGCCTCTGCCTCAGGCCCAGGGGATCCTGCTCCTGGCCTCCCTGGCCATTCTCGGCCTGCTCCTGGCCTTCGCCCTGCTGGCCTTGCTGACCCTGCTGGCGCTGTCCCTGCTGCCGTTGGCCCTGACGCTGCCCCTGCTGGCGCTGTCCGTTGCGGTCGCCCTGCTGCATGCGCCGGTTCTGGCCGTCCCGGAACGTCTCGTCGCGCAGGTTCTGCTGCTCGCGCGCCATGTCCTCCAGGTCCTGCATGGCTTGGTTCATCTCGCGGCCGAGCGGGTCGGTCATGCGGCTGTTGGGCTGGGCGGTCTGCAGGTTCTCGAGGATGTTGCGCAATTGCTCGAGGAGACGCTGGGCCTCGGCCACGTCGCCGCGGCGCATGGCCTCCTCCATCTGACGCAGCATGCGGTTGAGGTCGTCCTGCGAGATCATCCGCTCTGGAGGCGTGCGCTGGTTCTGGTCCTGCGACTGCTGGTTCTGCTGCATCCGCTGGGCGAATTCCCGCAGGAACTTGTCCATGGCCTGCCGCAGCTCGTCCGTGAGCCGCCGGATCTCATCATCCGTGGCGCCCCGGTCCATGGCCTCCTTCAGGCGTTCCTGAGCGGCGCGCAATTCCCGCTCGGCGTCGGAGAGGTTGCCGTCCTCGATCTGGAGCGCCATGGCCCAGAGCCACTCGGCCACATCGAGCAGGTCCTGATCGGTCCTGGCGACGCGCAGGCGCTCCGCACTGGCCCGCAGCCCCATGAACACGCCCCATTGCGGGGTGTATTCCTCAGGCGCGATCAGCAGCGCGTCGAGGGCCACCTGCACGCGCTTGCGGTCGTCCGGGGCGAGCACGAGATTGCGCCGCTGCTCCACGAGCGCCTTGGCGAGGGGATTGGTGAAGGGCCGCTGCGGCAGGGTGAAGGTGATGGCCTCGCTCGAAGCTTCCTGGCCGGCCTCGTCCTTGGCCTTGAGCCGGATCGTCACCGGGGCTCCGGCCCAGGCATGGTTGGTGAGATCGACCGGGGACTTGGTGTCCGGGGCGTTCTCATCGTGGCTCGGGAGGGCGAGCGTGAGCTGCGGAGCAGGCACGAGAGAGCGGCCCTTGCTGTTGTCGGCCTTCTCCACGACGCCTTCGAGGGACGCGATGCCGTAATCGTCCTTGCCCTTGTAGCTCAAGGTGAAGGTGCCGCGCGCGTTCACCTCGGGCGGCATGGTGAAGGCGATTTCGGGCAGCCGATCGGGGATCGCCTCGATGGTGAGGGTCACGCTGTGGGCGAAGCCCGTTCTGACCGTCAGCTCGCTCGATCCGTCCAGCGTGTAGCGTTCCTCGCGCATGTCGGCGCGCTGATTGGCTTTGGGCGGCAGAGACGTCAGGCCCTTGCCAGGCTTGACCTCGGCGCTGCCCTCGCCGGCAATCCGGACGACGACCGTGGAATGGATCGGCGCGCGTAAGCTCTGCCCCCGCGCCAGGTCGATCATGAGCGGCGGCGAGCGGGTATAGAGGGGCGGATCGATCCATCCGTCGATGCGGAAGGACGGGGAAGCGGTTTGGGCCTGGCGCCAGTCGAAGGCCGCGGCGAGCCGCGAGCCGATCTCGGGCCCGGCGATGAATGCGCTCGTCACCAGGGCGAGAAGCCCTGCGGCGCGCACCGCATAGCGGTCGCGCCTGGCCATATCGGGCTGCGGCAGACCCACGCGCATGCGGCTGACGGCGTCCTCCGCGCGCTTGCGATGGAGCGCCCAGAGGGCCTTGGTGCCCGGATCCGTCGACCCCAGGGCCAGGGTATCGTCAAGGACGCGGGCGGGACCATGGGTGAGACCCGTTTCTCGGTCGAGCCGGTCGAGGGCGCGGGTCCGGCTGGGCATGCGCAGGCGCATGAGGGGCCAGAGCGACAGGAGAAAGGCGACCGCGAACAGGCCGAGGCCGATCGTGCGCCACAGGGGCGAGGCGTCGAGCCACAGGCCGAGCCAGGAGAGGGTCAGAAACAGAAGAACGATGGCGAAGGGCAGCCAGAGCCGGGGCCAGGCCTCCTCCCACCAGAGGGACCAGCGCGCATGGGCGACCAGACGCCCGAACCGCTGGTTCAGGTGGCTGCGCCCAGGCGTCGGGTTCGGGCCTTCGCTCATGCCAAACATCTCCCGCTGCACGACTTGTGCAGATGCCCCCTAAGGAAAAGCTAGCACGCATGCCCCGGATGACCAGCGGTCAATTGCGCGCGGAGCTTCAAGAAGAGGTGACCGGCCGACAATGCTCGAGCTTGCGCTCGGGCATCGGATCTGCAGGCGGCGAGAGCTTTCGGGATCCTTTCGATGCTCAATCCTTCGAGCGGGGCATGGCTCGAGGGGATTACCGGCTTTCGCAGAATGCTCTGGCGACTGCGCGGTGGTTTTCAGTCCAGCCAGCCCGGAACCCGATCGAGCCCGATCAGCTCCTCATAGGGCGGACGCGGGCGCACGACCGCGTGCTCCTCGCCGCGGACGAGCACCTCGGGCACGAGGAGCCGCGTGTTGTAGGTGTTGGCCTGAACCGCCCCATAGGCACCGGCCGTCATGATGGCGATGAGATCTCCGGCCCTGACGGCCGGCATGTCCCGGGAGAGGGCGAGATAATCGCCCGTCTCGCAGACGGGGCCGACCACGTCGGCGACCATGCGCGGGGCATCGGAAGAGGCTTCGACGACCGGCCTGATGTCGTGATGGGCCTCATAGAGCGTCGGGCGGATGAGATCGTTCATTGCCGCGTCCACGATCACGAAGGACTTGTCGGCGCCCTGCTTCACGTAGATCACCCGGGCGACGAGCACGCCCGCATTGCCGGCGATCATGCGGCCCATCTCGAACACGAGCTTGAGGCCCAGATCCTTGGTGTGGCGCTTGATGATCGCCGCATAGGCCTGCGGGTCGGGCGGAGGCTCGTTGTCCTCGCGATAGGGCACGCCGAGGCCGCCGCCGAGATCGATGTGATGCAGCCGGTGCCCGTCGGCCATCAGGTCGCGGGCGAGTTCGGCCAGAAGGGCGGTCGCATTGTCGTAAGGGGCAAGATCCGTGATCTGGCTGCCGATATGCATGTCGACGCCGGTGACCGCGATCCCCTTGAGCGCCGCCGCCCGGGCATAGACCTCGCGGGCACGGGCGATCGGGATGCCGAACTTGTTCTCGGACTTGCCGGTCGAAATCTTGGCGTGAGTCTTGGCGTCCACGTCCGGATTGATCCGGATCGACACGGGCGCCTGCAGGCCCTTGGAGGAAGCCACCTCGGAGAGCGCCTCGAGCTCGGGCTCCGATTCCACGTTGAAGCAGAGGATGCCGCTCTCGAGAGCGAAGGCCATTTCGGCTTTCGTCTTGCCGACCCCGGAGAACACGATGCGCTCGCCTGGCACGCCGGCTGCCAGCGCACGGCGCAGCTCGCCCTCGGACACGATGTCCATGCCGGCCCCGAGGCGCCCGAGCGTCCTGAGCACGGCCTGATTGGAATTGGCCTTCATGGCGTAGCAGACGAGGGCGTCCGTGTCAGTGAAGGCCTCGGCGAAGACCCGATAATGTCGCTCCAGGGTGGCCGAGGAATAGCAATAGAACGGCGTTCCGACCTCGTCCGCGAGGCGGCGCAGATCGACGCCCTCCGCGTGGAGGACGCCGTCACGATAGGCAAAGTGGTGCATCGAAAGGCCTAAAGCAGCGGATCGAGAATAAACGGCTTGTTCGGAATCGTGTAGCCCCGGCTCGCCTGGGAGCGCGGGGTGCCGACCGGGGAGGGCAGGGTCGCGTCGCTCGTCGGAGCCTGCGTCTGGGTCTCGGCGGCCTGAGCCGAGGCGTCCGGCGGCGGCTCGAGCGCGCCGCGACGGCCGCAGGCGGTCAGACCGAGGACGAGAAGGCCGCAAACCAGGACGGTGCGAGGGAAGGTCAGGCTGGACGACATAGAGAACTCCGAAACGTGGCCGCACCATAGCGGCAAGCCTTGCCGGAAGCGAGAGGCAAGGTGCGGATTGCACCAGGCTCTGCGGCCAACGTCTTCGTGATAGGACGAGCAGCCGCGCTTGCGCATTCGACACTTGAGGCCTGCTCTGAAAAGCGCCACATCACGGGCCATGTCGAACGCAGTGAAATTCCGAAAAGTCTGGTTGATGGGCCTTGCGGCTCTCGTCCTCCCGGGAGCAGGCGCCGTCTGGTACGGATTGTCGTCGCGCAATCCCATGATGGCTGGCGTTGCCGAATGCCGGGCCTCCATGCCGACGGCGGAGCGCCTGAAGCCGCTCGCCAAGGGCGAGGTGGCGGCCGTGGGGGTGAGCCATGCGCCGAAGCCGCCGCCGGTCATCGCTTTCACAGGCCCGGAAGGCCAGCCGATGAGCCTGTCGGACTTCAAGGGCAGGGCGATCCTGGTCAATCTCTGGGCGACCTGGTGCGTGCCCTGCCGCGAGGAGATGCCGGCGCTCGACCGGCTCCAGGCGGAACTGGGCGGCCCCGATTTCCAGGTCGTGGCCATCAATGTGGACACCCGCAACCCCGAGAAGCCGAAAGCCTGGCTGCAGGAGAACGGCATCAAGAACCTGGCCTACTATGCGGATCCTGAGGCCAAGCTGCTGCAGGTGCTACAGAAATCCGGCCATGTGGTCGGGTTGCCGACCACCTTCGTGGTCGATTCTTCGGGCTGCGAGATCGCCCTGCTCAAGGGGCCGGCCGATTGGGCCTCGCCCGATGCCTTTACCTTCATGAAGGCGGCTCTGGGCCGGTCTTAGGCCGGAAACGCCCCGCCGCCGTCGGGAACGCCGACCGTGCCGGAAAAGGCCGGCTTCAAGAGCCGCCAGGGACGGTCCATAGCCTGCCGGGCTTCGCCGCGCTGGAGCCGGCGCGGCGTGCCGTCGGCCAGAATCTCCTCGATGACCAGGAAACCTAGGGTCTGCAGCATCGTGGCGGCCATCTTGGTGGCCCGATCATCCGCCCGGACGGAGAGCGAGCCGGCGGCGTAGATGCGCTCCATCAGGCTCTTGGGATGATGAGCCACGGCCTTGCGTGGCTTGAAGGCGACGACATTCGTCTCGGGTTCGATCATGGAACAGCCCCTTCTCACCGCTCCTTGTTATTTTGTATTGAGCGGCTTTTCTGTTGAGTTCAGCACAGTTCATTGTGCAGGAAACTGAGCCGTTTAAGGAATGCGACATTTGTCGCCCCTAATCGGGAGCCGGAAGCCGGTGCCGCAAAAGAAAAGGCGGGGCCAGGCCCCGTCTCGATCGCATCAGGAGAAGCTCCCTCAGGCGTTCTGCTGAACCGGGATCCCCTTGTCGGTGAAGAGCTGCTGCAGCTCGCCGGCCTGGAACATCTCGCGAGTGATGTCGCAGCCGCCGATGAACTCGCCCTTCACGTAGAGCTGAGGAATGGTCGGCCAGTTGGAATATTCCTTGATGCCCTGGCGGATGGTTTCGTCCTCGAGCACGTTCACGCCCTTGTAGGGGACGCCGAGGTAGTTGAGGATCTGGACCACCTGGCCCGAGAACCCGCACATGGGGAATTGCGGCGTGCCCTTCATGAACAGCACGACGTCGTTGGACTTCACTTCATTGTCGATGATCTGGTTGGCGTCAGCCATGGAGGTCTCCTGTTCCGCGGCGGTCAAGGCGCCGGGTTCGTGTCTCAATTGTCGGGTGCCACGGTCGTCAATGCAAGGGCATGAAGCACGCCCCCCATGCGTCCTTGCAGCGCTGCATAGACCATCTGGTGCTGCTGGACCCGTGACTTCCCCTTAAAGGCCGAGGAGGTGACGGTGGCGGCATAGTGATCGCCGTCGCCGGCCAAATCCTTGATCTCGACCACCGCGTCGGGCAGCGCGGCTTTGATCATGCTCTCGATATCATGGGCATTCATTGGCATGGATCAAACTCCTCACGACTTACCGGTCATGTATTCCGGCAGCCAGGCTTCGTGCGCGGCCTTCAATTGCTTGACGGATATGGCCTGCCGGCCGGGCAGAATCAACGCGTCGCCTCCGGTGATACCCAGCGTCACGGCCGGAATGCCGATGGCACCGGCCTCGTAGAGGATGTCGGCGGCCACGTCCTCGTCGACCGCGATCAGGTAGCGGGCCTGGTCCTCGCCGAACAGGAAGGCATGGAGCGGGAAACCCTCGGGGTAGGCCGTGATCTCGGCGCCCACGTTCCCTGCCATGGCCATCTCGGCGAGAGCCAGCGCGATGCCACCGTCCGAGACGTCATGGACGGTCGTTGCCTGGCCGGAGCGAATGAGCTGACGCACGAAGTCGCCGTTGCGCTTCTCCTGAACAAGATCGACCGGCGGCGGAGCGCCTTCCTCCCGGCCGCAGATGTCGCGCAGGTAGATCGACTGGCCGAGCCAGCCTTGCGTGGCACCGATGAGGATGATGGCCTCGCCCTCGCGCTTGAAGGCGATGGAGGCGTTGACCGTCACGTCGTCGAGCAGGCCGACGCCGCCGATCGCCGGGGTCGGCAGGATGCCTTGGCCGTTGGTCTCGTTGTAGAGGGAGACGTTGCCGGAGACGACCGGGAAATCGAGCGCCTTGCAGGCCTCGCCGATACCCCGGACGCAGCCGACGAACTGGCCCATGGCCTCGGGCCGCTCGGGACTGGCGAAGTTGAGGTTGTCGGTGATCGCCAGAGGCAGGCCGCCGACGGCCGTGATGTTGCGCCAAGCTTCAGCCACCGCCTGCTTGCCGCCCTCGAACGGGTCGGCCTCGCAGTAGCGCGGCGTCACATCCGTGGTGAGCGCCAGGCCCCTTGGCCCGTCCTCGACGCGCACGATGGCGGCATCGCCCCCCGGGGTCTGGACCGTGTTGCCGAGGATCAGATGATCGTACTGCTCCCAGACCCAGCGCTTGGAGCACTGGTCCGGCGAGCCGACGAGCTTCAGGAGCGCTTCCGCCTCGGACATGGGGGCCTGTACGCTCTCGGGCGCAATCACCGGCTGCTTGGGGCTCTCCGCCCATGGACGGTCATAGAGCGGAGCCTCGTCGCCCAGTTCCTTAATCGGCAGATCGGCCTTCACCTCGCCCTGGTGCTTGATCACGAAGCGCAGGGTATCGGTGGTCTTGCCGATGACTGCGAAGTCCAGGCCCCATTTGTGGAAGATGGCCTCGGCCTCTTTCTCCATGCCGGGCTTGAGCACCATGAGCATGCGCTCCTGGCTCTCCGAGAGCATCATCTCGTAAGCCGTCATCCCCTCCTCGCGGCAGGGCACCTTGTCGAGGTCGAGCTCGATTCCGAGATTGCCCTTGGCACCCATCTCGACCGCGGAGCTGGTGAGGCCGGCCGCGCCCATGTCCTGAATGGCGATCACTGCGCCGGACTTCATGAGCTCGAGGCAGGCTTCGAGCAGCAGCTTCTCGGCGAAGGGGTCGCCCACCTGCACGGTGGGGCGCTTCTCGTCCGATGCATCGTCGAATTCCGCAGACGCCATGGTGGCGCCGTGGATGCCGTCGCGGCCGGTCTTGGAGCCGAGATAGACGATCGGGTTCCCGACGCCGGTGGCCTTGGCGTAGAAGATCTCGTCGGTGCGGGCGAGGCCCACCGCCATGGCGTTGACAAGGATGTTGCCGTTGTAGCGCTTGTCGAAGCCTACGCTGCCGCCGACGGTGGGCACGCCGAAGGAATTGCCGTAGCCGCCGATGCCCGCGACCACGCCCGAGACCAGGTGAGGGGTCTTGGGATGATCAGGCTCGCCGAAGCGCAGGAAATTGAGCGATGCGATGGGGCGTGCGCCCATGGTGAACACGTCGCGCAGGATTCCGCCGACGCCCGTCGCCGCGCCCTGGTAGGGCTCGATGAAGGACGGGTGGTTGTGGCTCTCCATCTTGAAGATGCAGGCCAGGCCGTCGCCGATATCGATCACGCCCGCGTTCTCGCCCGGTCCCTGGATCACCCAGGGCGCCTTGGTGGGCAGGCCGCGCAGGTGAATGCGGGAGGATTTGTACGAGCAGTGCTCGTTCCACATGGCCGATACGATGCCGAGCTCCGTGATGGTCGGCTCGCGGCCGATCAGGTTCACGAAGCGCTCATATTCATCGGGTTTAAGCCCGTGCTCCTTGACCAGCTCCGGGGTGATGGCGACGTCGTTGCGGATCATCGGGGTCTCGTAATCTGGAGAAATCAGGCAGCGCGAGGGAAGGACGACACGAGGCTCTCGAAGAGGCCGCGCCCGTCGGTGCCGCCCACGAGGTCCTCGATCAGGTTTTCCGGGTGGGGCATCATGCCGAGCACGTTGAGCTTGTCCGAATAGATGCCTGCAATCGCGTTCATGGAGCCATTGCGGTTGGCGTCCTGGGTGATGTGGCCGTGGGCGTCGGAATAGCGGAAGGCCACCAGCCCTTCGCCTTCGAGCCGCTTCAGGGTCTCCTCGTCGGCCGTGTAGTTGCCCTCGCCATGGGCGACGCAGACATCGATGGCCTGGCCCTTGGCGTAAGTCCGTGTGAAGGCGGTGTCGTTGCGCTCGACCCGCAGGAACTGCCGGTGGCAGATGAACTTGAGGTTCGCGTTGCGCATCAGGATGCCGGGAAGAAGCCCGGATTCGCACAGGATCTGGAAGCCGTTGCAGATGCCGAGCACGAGACCGCCCCGCGCCGCATGAGCACGCACCGCATCCATCACGGTCGCGCGACCGGCAATCGCCCCGCAGCGAAGATAGTCGCCGTAGGAGAAGCCGCCCGGCAGGACCACGAGATCGGTCCCCTTGGGCAGTTCGGTCTCGGCATGCCAGACCTTCTCCACTTGGGAGCCGGCCGATTTGAGCGCCCGCAGCACATCGCCTTCGCGATTGGAGCCGGGGAAGACGATGACGGCGGATTTCATGGAAGCCTCACGCGATCTCGACGCGGTAATTCTCGATGACGGTGTTGGCGAGCAGCTTCTCGCAGGCCGCCTTGAGGGCAGCTTCGGCCTTGGACTTGTCGGTGGTTCCGAGCTCGATGTCGAAGACCTTGCCCTGGCGCACGCCGTCGATTCCCTCGACACCGAGCGACTTGAGGGCACCTTCGATGGCCTTGCCTTGGGGGTCGAGAACGCCGTTCTTGAGGGTCACGGTGACACGCGCTTTCATGGGGGCCTCGGGCTGTTAAGATTTGGCCAAGGCCATAAAGAATTTAGCCGCAAGAGACAACGGGCTCAGGAGCCTAATTCTCGGGCAGCGACCTCCTTGGCCGTTTCACGCACAATTTCCGGCACTTCGCCGATCACCAGGACGAGCTCGAGATCTTGTCCGGAACGCTTTCCGAGGGCAGCCCCATAGGCTGGCTTCTTGCCTCCATCGGCCGGGGCGAGATCAATGGTAAAGCCGGGATAAGGGGCATCCCTGAGGCGCTCGACCGAAATTCGGGTCTTGATGGGCTTGTCCCGGCCCGCAGGAGAGCGCAGCGCCCGGGCCAGACGCTCCGGGTCCTTCAAGAGAGCGTCCGTGATGTCCGCATCCTTGCCCGTCAGGCGGACGACGCCGACCATGAGGCCCGGCCCGCATTCGGGCGGGGCGCAGAAGGCCAGAGCCACGGGTTCGGCCCGATCCTCGGCCAGCCATTTGCGCAGGGGCAGGGCATCCCAGGGCCGGTCCGACGGGAGGCCGGCAACCTGACGGGGAATATAGCCGCAGTTGGCGACGGACAGGGCGAGGGCCAGGATCGGAAGGCTGAAACGCAACAGGCGGAAAGGCATGGCGTAATTTATGCTCGAAATGAGCCGGAAGGGAAATGGCTGCCGATGCCAAGAAAAACCCGGCACGATGGCCGGGTTTTCGCACATTGGAACGGGTCGAGGCCTCACTGCACGAGGCGTGGGCCGCCTGTGACCGGGTTCTCGTTCTCGGCCAGGATCCCGAGGCGGCGGGCGACCTCGGAATAGGCCTCGACCAGCCCGCCCATGTCCCTGCGGAAGCGGTCCTTGTCGAGCTTGTCCTTGGACTTGATGTCCCACAGACGGCAGGAATCCGGGGAGATCTCGTCGGCCACGACGATGCGCATCATCTCGCCCTCCCAGAGGCGGCCCGTCTCCAGCTTGAAGTCGACGAGGCGGATGCCGACGCCGAGGAAGAGGCCGGACAGGAAGTCATTGACCCGGATGGCGAGCGCCATGATGTCGTCGATCTCCTGGGGCGAGGCCCAGCCGAAGGCGGTGATGTGCTCCTCCGAGACCATGGGATCGTTGAGGGCATCGTTCTTGTAATAGAATTCGATGATCGAGCGGGGCAGCTGCGTGCCCTCCTCGATGCCCAGACGGGTGGCCAGCGAGCCGGCCGCCACGTTCCGCACCACCACCTCGAGGGGAATGATCTCCACCTCGCGAATCAGCTGCTCGCGCATGTTCAGGCGGCGGATGAAGTGGGTCGGAATGCCGATATCGTTCAGATGCTGGAAGAGGTATTCCGAGATCCGGTTGTTGAGCACGCCCTTGCCGTCGATCACTTCATGCTTCTTGGCATTGAAGGCGGTCGCGTCATCCTTGAAGTGCTGGATGAGCGTTCCGGGTTCCGGGCCCTCATAGAGGACCTTCGCCTTGCCCTCATAGATGCGACGGCGACGATTCATAGGCGTGTACCGTGGTTTGAGAAAATCCATTTGCCGTGGCTCCTAGGGATGGTCATTTTTTTAGATCCGCGGCTGGCGTGACGCGCGGCTTTTCACCGGCGCTCCGCTTGAGGGCAACCTATCCGATCCCTGGGGCAAGCACAACGCGGGGAGACAGGCTGCGATCCTGCAACCTAGTGAAAGCATATGGGAAAGATGGGGAGCGCCTGGCCCCAGCGCGAGTGCGCCCTTATATCGCATAAGGAAAGCCAGGGAGGACAAGGCCCATGACCCTATTCAACGAGCGTGAGGATGCCTTCGAGAAGCAGTTCGCCCTTGATGAGGAACTCCGCTTCAAGGCGACCGCGCGCCGCAACAAGCTCCTGGGCTTCTGGGTGGCCGAGCGCTTGGGCAAGTCCGGCGCCGAGGCGGAAGCCTATGCCAAGAGCATCGTCCTGGCCGATTTCCATGAGCCCGGCGATGCGGATGTGATCCGCAAGGCCCATGACGATCTCGACGCCGCTGGCCAGCCGGTCGACGAGACCTCCCTCAAGTCCAAGCTCGTCCAGCTGATGGCCCAGGCCGTCGAAGAGATCAAAGCGGGGCGCTAAGGCCTCTCCTGCCGCTGCGGTTGCGGCGAGCGCCGAAGAACGGTCGACAAAAGGGGCATCATGCCGATCCAACCAACCTTGCCTGAACGGCTGAAAGCCGGCTCTCCTGTTGTGACGGCCTGGTGCGGCCTGCCGGATCCCTCCGTGGCCGGGATCCTGGCCCGCGAGGCCTTCGATGCCGTCGTCCTGGACCTGCAGCACGGCTCCATGGACTTTGCCGCCGCGGTCCAGGCAGTGCCTTTGATCGCCGCCGCGGGAAAGCCGGCCTTGGTCCGCATTCCGGTCGGGGATTTCGCCTCCGCGTCGCGTTACCTCGATGCAGGGGTGACAGGCGTGATCGCTCCCATGATCAACACCATCGATGAGGCAAGGCGCTTTGCCAGCTTCATGAAATTTCCCCCCGTGGGCGAGCGCAGCTGGGGAGCCTATGGGGCGCTTTCCCTCTCGGGGATGGAGGCAGGCGAGTATCTGCAGCGGGCCAACGACCTGACCGTCTCCTTCGCCATGGTGGAGACCCGCGAGGCTCTCGCCATCATCGACGATATCCTGGCGGTGCCCGGGATCGACGGCATCTTCATCGGTCCCTCGGACCTGTCGATCGCCCTGTCCGGAGGAAAGGGCCTCAACCCCACCGGCGCCGAGGTTGAGAAGGCCCTGGATCATGCCCTTTCCCGGGCCAAGGCTGCGGGCAAGGTCGCGGCGATCTATGCCGTATCGGGTGCGCGTGCGGCGGAACTGTCCGCCAAGGGCTTCCATATGGTGTCCATCGGTAATGACATCTCCATGCTGAGAGCCGGTGCTCATGCTGCCTTGGCGGCGGCGCGGGCCTAAATCCTCTCAGGGGGGAGGCCAAAGGCTTGAGACAGAAACAGGCCGCCCTGCCTGAGCCCTTCCTCGTCGATCCCATGGCCAAGGCCGGCCGAGAGGTGCCATTGGCAAGGGATCTCAGCGACGCCCAGGATGTCCTTTGATATGAAGAACATCTCGACCGGAACCACATCGTCCCGGTCCCCGTGGACCAGCAGGATCGGCGGCTTTGATCGTGCGGCCGCCTTGAGACTCTCAGGATCTTTACCATCCTCGACGACCACAAGGCCCGAATAGCCGATGATGGCCGCCGGGGCGTCCTCCCGGCGCAAGCCGACATGAAGCGCCATCATGGCACCTTGGCTGAAGCCGACGAGAGCAAGCTTCGAAGGGGGTAGGGAATAGCGGGCAAGCTCCTGGTTCAGGAATGCGTCGAGTCCAGGAGCCGCATAGGCTACGCCGCGCCAGAATTCCCGCGGATCGGTCAGGGTCAGGGGAAACCACTCGCGCCCCATGGGCACGTTGCTGCAGGGATCGGGAGCGTGCGGGGCCGCGAAGGCGGCATCCGGCAGCAAGTCGCGCCATTGCGCTCCAAGCTCGATCAGATCGTTCCCATCGGCGCCGAGGCCGTGAAGGAGAACGACGAGTTGCCTGGCCGTCCCGGATTTGGGAGCCAGGCGTGGGCCATCGATAGGAGCCGTCATATGGGTGCGCCCTCCCGGGACTTGATCACGCGGTAATAGGCCCAAAGCATCTTGGCCGCGACGCCCCGCCAGGGCCGCCATGTCTCGGCCAAAGCAGTCAAGGTCTTGGCGTCCGGCCGCTGCTCCAGCCCATAGGCGCTGCGGGCGGCCTCCTGCACGGCCAGATCCCCGCTTGGAAAGGCATCGGGATGCCCGAGACAGAAGAGCAGGTAGATGTCGGCGGTCCAGGGGCCGATCCCCTTCACCCGGGTGAGGAGAGCGTGGGCCTCTTCGGCCGGACGGTTGTGCAACTCGTCGAGGGGGAGCCTGCCTTCGATGACCTCCGTCGCCAAGGCACGCAGGGTCCTGATCTTTCCGGCGGAGAGCCTGGCTCCCCGGAGGCTCTCGTCGGTGAGCCCGAGAAGAACGTCCGGTGTCGGAGGTTCGAGGATCTGCCGCAGGCGGCTCCAGATGGCCGTGGCGCTGGCGGTGGAAACCTGCTGGCCGACAACGATCCATGCGAGGCCCTCGAAACCCGGCGGGCGCTTGCGCAATTGCGGCGTGACCCCGCTCGCGACCAGCTTCGCCATCACGGGATCCGCCAGGGCCAGCTCGCTCAGACCCCTCTTGAGAACTGCGTCCGTTTCGAGGAGGGTGGCCATTCCTTCACGTTCCTTCTTGTCTTGCGGGCTCCCGTGACGAAGCCGGTCTTTCGATTCGCTCCCAGCCCCAACGGGCGGCTTCATCTGGGCCATGCCTATTCCGCCCTGCTCAACGCCAATTTCGCCCGCCGCTTCGGCGGCCGCTTCCTCCTGCGGATCGAGGATATCGATATCACACGGTGCAGACCTGAATTCGAGGCCGCCATCTATGACGATCTCGCTTGGCTCGGCCTGGTCTGGGAGAAACCCGTGCGCCGGCAGTCGGAACACTTCGCCGATTACCGTGCCGCCTTCCTCAGGTTGAAGGGAAGGGGAGTGGTCTATCCGTGCTTCTGCACCCGCAAGGACATCGCGCAGACCATTGCCTGCCTGGAGGCGGAGGGCGGCCAGGACTGGCCCCGCGACCCGGACGGGGCACCGCTCTATCCGGGCACCTGCCGGGCCATACTCCCCGATGGGGCCGAAAGCCGTATCGCTGCCGGCGAGCCCCATGCCTGGCGCCTTGATAAGGCGGCCGTGCGAAGGCTCCTGCCGGGGCCGCATGCTTTTCGGCGCCTCGACCGTGACGGCCGCGAGGAAGCCGTCACGGCGGACCCATGGCGCTGGGGCGATGCGGTGATCGTGCGCAAGGAGATTCCGACGAGCTATCATCTCTCCGTCGTGATGGACGATGCCCTCCAGGGCGTCACCCACGTGGTCCGCGGCCAGGATCTCGAAGCTGCAACCGATCTCCACGTGCTGCTCCAGGGCCTGCTGGAGCTTCCGACGCCCCTTTATCACCACCATGGGCTCGTGCTCGATCCTACCGGTGATAAGCTGGCCAAGAGCCGCCAGTCGCGGCCCCTGGCCGAGCTGCGCGTTGAGGGGGTGACGCCGCAGGTGATATGGCAACGGCTCGGATTCGAACCTCAGCCCACGCCCAGCACATAGAGCCAGACGAGCGTCGTGCCCAAGGCGAGGAAGGTCGACAGGGTGATGGCGCTGGAGGCGAGAGCCACGCCTTCCCCGTACCGCTCGGCAAAGAGATAGGCGTTGATGCCGGAGGGACAGGAGGCGAAAAGCACCGCGACACCGGCCCAGACCGGCGGCATGGCGAAGACCTGCGTGGCAAGCACCAGCACGATCAGGGGATGCAGCACGAGCTTGAGGAACGAGATCGCGGCCGGCAGCCGCCAGCCCGTCTGCAGGCCGTAACGGCGCAAGGCGATGCCCATGGAGATGAGGGCGCAGGGGACCGCCGCGCTCGCCAGGAGATCCATGATCTGCCAAGCCGGAACCGGTACATATGAGGCAATGGGGCGGCAGGCGGAGCCCGCCAGGATCCCAACGACGATGGGGTGAGTGAAGAGACGGCGCAGGACGACGACAGGCGAGGCCCGACGCCCCTCGGCCAGGATCGTCGCAAGGGTCATCGTGACCGGAAGGTGAACTGCGATCAGGAGAAAGAGAGGCACGGCGCCCTCGTCCCCATAGGCCTTGAGGATCATCGGGACGCCCACGAAGACCGTGTTCGCCTGACCGGCCGAGAAACCGGCGACGACCCCTGAGATGCCCTTGACCCCGAAGAAGCGCCGGCCGATCCCGGTGGCCAGAAACCAGACCACGCCGACGCCGACGAAATAGGAGATCCAGTAACCCCAAGGCTGGACGTCCGGGATCTCGGCGCGCACGAGGGTACGGAAGATCAGGCAGGGCAGGGACAGGGTGAAGACGAATTCCGACAGGCCTTCGCCGGCCCGCTCGGAAATCAATCCTGTTTGGCGCGCGACATAGCCGATACCGATCAAGCCGAAGACCGGCAGCACAATCGCGAGAAGCTCGAGCATGAGGCCTATCGCAACTCCGCCCGTTGGGAGAGTGCCGTGGAGGCGACGCTGTGGGACATCAGCTCGTCGACCTGTTCGCGCTGGCGCTTGAAGTCCACCAGCCCGCGGCCCTCGAGCTCCTTTCCGCGCGGTAGGCGGATCTTCAGAGGATCGACGAAGCTGCCGTTGATGATCACCTCGTAATGGAGGTGAGGACCGGTCGAGAGGCCGGAATTGCCCACATAGCCGATCACCTGGCCCTGCTGGATCCTTTTGCCGGGCGCGATGCCCTTGGCGAAGCTGGACATGTGGGAATAGGCCGTCACATAGCCGTTCGTATGCTGAAGCTCGACCCTGCGGCCATAGCCTGAATCCCACTCGGCTTTGATCACCGTGCCGTTGCCCGCGGCGATGATGGGGGTGCCGACCCGGTTGGCCCAATCCACGCCGGTATGGGGACGCGAATAGCCGAGGATCGGGTGGAAGCGCGAGCCGAAGCCCGAGCGCAGAATCCCGTCCGCGATGGGCTTGCGGATCAGGAACTTCTTGAGGGAGCGGCCCGCCTCGTCGAAGAAGTCGACGGTGCCGTCCTCGCCCTGGTAGCGATAGACGCGACGCGCCTCCCCGCCCACGGTAAGGGCGGCGTAGAGAACCTCCGGCGTGCCGTTCTCGTCATCCGAGCCATAGAAGATCTCGAAGGAATCGCCTGGCGAGACCCGGCGCTGAAAATCGACGTCGTAGCCGAAGATCCGCACCAGCTCGGCCACCGTCTGGCGCGGCAGCTCGTTCTTGAGAGCCGTCTCGTAGAGGCTCTCGTAGAGCCGCACGCCGCCGCGCGCGTCATCCTCCTCCTCTTCCTCCGAGGCTTCGGCAACCTGCCGGCTCGTCTCGTCGGAGGGCGGTGTCACGGAAACGAAGACGCCGCGATCGTTGGTGGCGGCAATGCCCTCGATGCCTCGTTCCCCGAACGTGATCACCCGCACGATCTGCCGGGGGTCGCCGAGGCGGGGGCCGGGTGCGATGAGAATGCGCAGCCTCTGACCTTCGGTCAGGCCCTCGACCTTGATTCGAGCCGCCAGAGCCGAGGTGATCGCGGCGATCTGTTCAGGGGTTCCCCCATAGCTGCGCAGGACAGTCGCGAGGGTTTCGCCCTTTTTGAGGATCACATCGCGCTCCTCGACGAGGGGCGCCATGGCCTTCTGTTCGACTTTTGGAAGTTCGGTCACGTTCTCGGGCACGACCCGAACCTCGATCGTGCTGAAGGGTGCGTCGACGACGCGGGCATAGCCCAGGGCATCGCCCAGCCCGTCCGGCTGCCGCAGGGTGCGCGACAGCATCTGCTGGGCCGGGATCGGCACGGAGGTCCGGCGCCCCGCCTCGTTGAAGACGCGCCGCTCCTCCTCCAGGATCGCAAGCACGTCATTGTCCGTCAGGGAGGGGGCGCTCGCCGCGATGGCCACCATGGCAAGGTCGCGCCTGAGCACCGACACATCGGCATCGGCGATCTCCGGCGTCGGTTCGATGCGCTGCTCGTCCATTCCCTCGGCGAACAGGCGCAGGGGATTGAAGGGCGGGATGTCGGACGCATAGGTGCCGGCGGTCAGGGAGAGGTTCGTGGCGACGCGCACGAAGTTGCGGACCTTGATAGCCTCGCGCTCGCCGTTGCGGATCGTCATCGGGGCCTTGAAGCTCTGCCGCGCGGAGGACGTCTGTTCCGTCATATTGAGCCGGTTGGCCTTGCGGGCCACGTTCGAGCTCCGCTCCTCGTCGGCACCGGATGGAGCCCGGCCGTTGAGAGCCGCCCGTTCGGGAGGAAGGGCCGAGGTCGTGGCACCTTCAAGGGCGATATAGATGGAGGCGCCGATCAGGACCGCGCCGGTGACGCCGGTCAGGACGCTCGCGCCGAGCCAGCGCAGGTTCACCTCCCATTTGTCGACCTCGGGGGCTGCATGGCCGCTGGTGTTGAGCGGCGGCTCGTGCCCGAGGTCGATGCCGGACGACAGGTGCAGGGCTTCCTTGCGGAAACCCTTGGCACGGTTGTCGTCGGGGGGAGGAGAGGTCATGACTTCTGTCTGGTATCGATGCGGGTGGGTTGCTGTCACAGATGCCAGAGGCCATCTAGCACAAGAGACGACAACCGCACAGACTAATAGACAAGCTTGCGCGCCGCGCGCCAACTCCCCAAGGGAAGAGGTTCGGGGAAGAGACGCCCGCCGCGGCTCTGCTTCGTGCCGCACTGTGTCGGCAGTGAGGCGGGAGCGAAAAAACCTGTGCGACCAGCCGGCAGGAGCCTGGAAATTGAGCCCTTGTCAAAAAACTTTCACGAAGCACGTTGACAGGCCCAAGGGCTTCGGCCTATATACCGCCCATCGACGCCGCCGCTGACGCGAACGGCGCCCAGATCTTCCTCAGAAACCGGGCTGTTGGGCCCGACTTCGGTCGGGAACAAAGGCTGTTCTGTGGAGGTCTGTTTTTATCGGTCGCATCGCAAGATGTGTTGTTCTTTGACATTGTTGAGAGGGAAGAGAAGCGTAGGCGGCGGTGTCCTTGCGGGCGATTGGCAACAATCGCTGTGAGAATATCGACCT
>NZ_JAYGGM010000018.1:0-92168 GCF_036314085.1 Microvirga sp. CF3016 | reverse complement strand
CAACCAAACAACAGTCAAAAGCCCCTGTACGTGAACAGCGTCAGGGGTTTTTGCTCGTCCGGAGCCCGCGGCCCCGTCGAGCACACCGCCAGGATACGCGCCAAGTCACCGTGCAGAGCGGCCGTAGTGCTTGCCGATCAGGCGCATGGACCGGGCGAGGTTGTGCAACCGGCCAGCCCCAGCACGCCGACGGCAGAAAGGTTTGCCCTCGGCTGCCACCGGCGAGCCCTTCAAACAGAAAAGCCCTCGATGCGCATGCAAGGAGGGCCGGGTCTGGGAAGGATGATCGAACGCCAGTGCTTGAAGCGACTGTCTCTCTTGAGTGTCAGGCGACCTGGCCGACGGGATCCAGGTCAGCATTCATGGAGAAACGCTCGAGCTGAACCGCATAAGCAGCCTCCAAACCTTTGAGGCGCAATTCGGGCTCCGGGGCGATCCGGTCCACGGCGGCGATCAGGCGGTTGCAGAACCGGTCCGAAGCGGAGAGCAGGAGGCGGAGCGATCTTGCGTTGGGAGGCGTGCCGGACGACGCGTCTTTCACCAGAGAGTCCGCCGACGCATAGAGATCATCGACGGCAGCCTCGATCCCGGGATCGCGCTTTAAGAGGCTCATGGTGTTGATGAGAAGAACGCGCAGATCATGCAGGTCATCTCCCCTGCCCGCCTGCGCGATCAGGTTCACGACCTTCTTGACGGCTTCGATTCTCTCGCTGATCGTTTGCGTAACTGTGCTGTCGGCCATGTGCCCTCCCCCTGTGAGCCATGCATGAAATCCTTGCGGGACTCACAGGACGAAGAATGCGCCGTCATGGTTAACCAATCCTTACAGGCCCATGGAAAAACCCGTAGAAAGCGTTGTTTTGCAAGGCTCTCCGACTTGGCGGGGAAACTTTCCGTTACGGACGTCTCCGGCATTGAGATTTGATCCGAAGCCGACTACATCTCCGTTGCTCTTGATCTGATATCGTCGCCATGCACCTCCAGCTCGATTTCAAGCGACCGCAATGGTCCTCGACACGAAGCGCGCGCTTCGTGAGGGGTTGCTGCGTCATGCGTGAACATGAGCTGCGACCCGATCCGGGGACCACTCCATGGTCTTCGGCGGCGAGTTCCGCCAGAATCGGCACCCTTTATCCGGTGCATTTCCACTCGATGCCGGCCTGACATTCATCCGTCGCCGGCACGATCCGGCGAATTTCCTTTGCCTTTCGCATTCGCTCCCCTTCTCGCGATGCAGGTTCGCCGGATCCCAGCCTTGCTGAGAAAAGGAGAAGCCCTGCAATGAACAGGGTCTGGACCGAAGAAGAACTTGAAATCCTGCGCCGCGACAGGGAAGCCAGGATCCCGGTTCCCGTCACCGCCGCGAAGCTGGGACGGCCGGTGCCGGCAACCTATGCCAGGGCACGGCTGATCGGAACTCTGGTTCAACCCCATCAATCCTGGGATGAAGCCAGCGTGGCGCGCCTGCGTGAACTCGTCTCGGCCGACCCTCCGATGACGGACAAGCATATCGCCGCCGAGCTTGGGCGGACCGTGACGCAGATCCGCTGGAAGATGCAGGATCTCGGCCTGATCGGTGTGCGGGACCTCTCCAAACTGGCGAAGATCACCGCTGCCGGAACGGCTCGCCAAAAAACCGCCCAGACGCAATCGACAGGATCTGCGAAGGCGAAACCCGTAACGCAGACGTCGCCCCGCCAGCAACCGGTCGAGCCCGGCGCACCCGCAACCCGGGCCGAAATTCCTGCGCCGACGGCTGTTCCGGTACAATCAATGGTGCCGCGGACAATCGACCCGGAGGCGGCGCTTGCCCAAGCGCTCAAGCGTCTCGAAACGGTCTTGGCGGAGCGGCTGAAAGAGTCCATCGCCGAATCGGAAGCCGGAATGATCAGAGCCGCGCGGGCGGCCATTGCCGAGAAGGCGCGCATCGACCAGCGTCTCCTCGTCCGGGTCAAGCGCGCGGCCGAGGCTGCGGCCCGCAGAGAAGAGGACGCCCGGAAAGCCGAAGAGGAAGCGAAACGTAAGGCCGTCGCGGCGAGGAAAGCCGAAACCGAAGCCAAGCGGAAGGCAGCGGAGCAGGCAGCGGAGGTGACTCGCCAGGCGCGCGAAGAGAAAACGCGGCGCGAGAAGGCCCAGACTGCAGTTCCCAAGCCTTCTTCGAGGCCAAAGGAGGCAGAGACCAAAAAGGCCGTGCTGCCCGCCGTGCGCGGCGTCTCCCAGGCCGCGGCGGTCCGTCCTGTCATTCAAGCTGTTGCTCCTGCCGCGCCGAAGATCGTCGTCACCGAGGCTCCTGCCTTCGTTCGTTCGGTGGAGTCGGAGGCCAACGCACCGACATCGGGCCGCGGCGGCTGGAAGTCCGTTCGCCGGGATCCCGCGCGCGTTCTCGCGCAGGCCAAGGCGAAGGCCAAGCCGGCGAACCGGGCGGATGCGATCGATCTCGCTCAGGCGGCTCAGGCGGCCATCGAGCGCTTCATCGCCGAGCGGGGCGTGACGAAATCCGAGTCGAGCGGCATTCAGGCCGTGGTCTCCCGGCTTCAGGCGCGGGGCTACATCGTGGTCCGCGACGAGACCGGCTGGACCATCGACCAGCGTCATCGCATCGACAGCGAGTCCGACCTCGTCGCGTTTGCGGAAGCGCGCGGCATCGCGTTGAGCGCTGCCGCCTGATCGCGAACGGAAGCGGCGCCCGGCATCTGCTGGACGCCGTAACCTGACCGGCCATCTTGCCAGCCTCCCTCGCCGCCCCACATCGGCACGGATCATGGAGATGACAATGGAAAAGCGTCGGCTCGGCCGCTCGGACTTGATGGTTTCTCCCCTGTGCCTCGGCGGCAACGTCTTCGGATGGACGGCCGACGAGCCGACATCGTTCAAGGTGCTCGACGCCTATGTCGAGGCCGGCCTCAACTTCATCGACACGGCGGATGTCTATTCCACCTGGGTGTCCGGTCACAAAGGCGGGGAATCGGAGACGATCATCGGCCGGTGGATGAAAGCCCGCGGTAACCGCAGCAGCCTCGTGATCGCCACCAAGGTCGGTTCCGAGATGGGGCCGGGCCGGAAGGGTCTGTCGAAGAGCTATATCCGCTCGGCGGTGGAGGCTTCGCTTCAGCGTCTCCAGACCGACTACATCGATCTCTATCAATCCCACCGTGACGATCTCGATACGCCGCAACAGGAGACGCTCGGCGCCTACGAAGAGTTGATCCGAGACGGAAAGGTGCGCGCAATCGGCGCGTCGAACTTCACCGCGTCGCGCCTGAAGGAAGCATTGGAGATCAGCGCCGAACTCGGTCTGCCGCGCTATGAGAGCCTGCAGCCCAAATACAATCTCTCCGACCGTGCGGAATACGAGGCCGACCTCGAGCCGCTCTGCCGTCAGGAGGAGATCGGCGTTATCCCTTATTACGGTCTCGCGAGCGGGTTCCTGACCGGCAAGTACCGGTCGGAAGCCGACTTCGGCAAGAGCGTGCGCGGCGGGCGCATGGCTGCCTATCTCGATGATCGCGGAAGGCGCATTCTGGCGGCTCTGGACGCGGTCTCGGCTCGGAAGGACGCGACACCGGCTCAAATCGCGCTGGCGTGGCTCATGGCGCGCCCCGGGCTCACGGCACCGATCGCAAGCGCTACGAACGTGGAGCAGATCCGCGATCTCGTTCGGGCGACGGAAGTGCGCCTCGACAAGGAAGATATCGCGCATCTCGATCAGGCATCGGCCTGATTGAGGGTTCTCGGCTTGGAACTAGTCGGCCCGCAATCCGCGCAGATCCGACCGGCTCTTCGCAGGATCGTGATCGCTCTTACTGCGGTGCCTGCGCGGGCATGTTGTCGAGCCGACGGTATACCTCGGCAATCTTCGTATTCAGCGACGGGCAACGCTTGGTGCGGGCAATGTCGTCAAGCACCCGGTTACGATTACGCAACGCGTCGATCTCGACCTTTTCCGGCGATTTCGGATCCATGAAGAAAAGGGCCGGCCAGAAGATGACGGCGCCTGTAACCCCAAGAACAACGTTCTTGGCAACTGCGCCATCCTTCTCCTGGAGCGTGGCGACGATCTGGCGTTCGTTCGCATCGAATTCGCGGGCGATGGCAGGACAGTCGAGTGAAACGTCAGCAACATTTGTTGAGGGGACGGGTCGGGCTTCGCGACCTCCGCACCCGGTTAGAAGGACGCCCGCTGCAAGCGAGGCGGCCATTATTGACGTCGAGAACGCTATATACCTCATTGTGCCCCCGCGGATTGGATCGGAAGCACTCATACATGATATATTATGTCATGAAAGACGAAATGACACCGTCGGCTGATCCCTGCCGGCCCGCCGATGTGGATAAGGCAACTCCGAAGAGCGAGACAAAAGCGTTGTGAATTTTGCATGGCAGCCCTCCGTTGCATCGCTCAATGGGCTGATTATCTCGTATCAACCTGTGCATTTGATGATTTCACAGGATGAAACGAGGTTTTACGATGAGCGCCGATGCCCATGCATTGTTCCAGCCATTCACATTGGGCGACCTGACACTGCCGAACCGGCTGGTCATGGCTCCCCTGACCCGAAACAGGGCTGCAGAAGGAGACGTGGCACGCGACATCACGGCGACCTACTACGCCCAGCGCGCCAGTGCCGGTCTTCTGATCTCAGAGGGCTCGCAGATCTCCCATCAGGGCCAAGGCTATCTGCGGACGCCCGGCATCTATTCGCCCGAGCAGGTCGCCCATTGGCGCAAGGTGACCGACGCGGTCCACAAGGCCGGCGGCCGGATTTTCATCCAGCTCTGGCATGTGGGCCGCGTGTCTCACACCTCCCTTCAGCCTGGAGGCGCTGCCCCGGTCGGCCCCTCGGCGCTGCGTGCCCAGACCAAGACCTTCCTTGAGGAAGGCTTCGCCGAGGTCTCCGAGCCCCGCGCTCTCGAGCTCTCAGAGATCCCAGGCATTCTGCGGGACTACGAGACTGCCGCGCGCAACGCCAAGGAAGCCGGATTCGACGGTGTCGAGATCCATGCGGCGAACGGCTATCTGCTCGACCAGTTCATGAAGGACGGCTCCAACCATCGCACGGACGCCTATGGCGGCTCCATCGAGAACCGAGCGCGCCTGACCATCGAAGCGGCCGAGGCCGTGCTCAAGGTCTGGGACAAGGGACGCGTCGGCATCCGCCTGTCGCCGGCCAAGGTCAACGATGCAGAGGATTCGAATCCCCAGGCACTGTTCAGCCACGTGGTGGAAAAGCTCGATAGCCTCGGCCTCGCCTATATCCACATAATCGAAGGCGCCACTCAGGGCGACCGGAACGCCGTCGACGTGGATTACGAGGGACTGCGCCGCTCCTTCCGTGGCGCCTACATCGCCAATAACGGCTATAGCCGCGACATCGCGTCCGAAGCCGTCTCCAGCGGACAGGCCGATCTGGTGGCGTTCGGTCGCCTCTTCATCGCCAATCCGGACCTCGTCGAGCGCTTCCGCCTCAACGCGCCGCTTAACGAACCCGACCGCGCCACCTTCTATGGCGGGGACACCAGAGGCTACACGGACTACCCGGGCCTCGAACAGGCGGCCTGATCGTCAGCAGCCTTCGCAGATCCCGCGCCTGGCCTTCTGCTCCACCTGCTCACCCCGTCGGTTCAGTTCCTCCTCTCGCGAGGTCGGGCCGACGGCGGAGCGCTCACCGGGCTGCAGACGGTCGTTGCCGGATACGGTTCCCGTGGTGGCAGGGCCCGTAGAAGTGCTGTTTGCACTCGCGTTCCCTCCTCCGGTGCTGCCTTCGGTGCCGGGAGGGGGAATGGGTCCGGTATTGGCGGCGTTGCCCGTCGTTCCGCCGATCCCGCTCGCCCTGTTTCCGGGGGCTGTATTGGACGGATTGGTGCTGCCCTGGACGCCTGAAGCCGGCGGACGAACGGTCGATCCCCCAGGCTGGGTGCTGCCGCTGGGCGACGCCGCCGATCCGGTGGACGGTGATGCAGACGAAGCGCCAGTGCCACCGCCGCTAGAACCGCCTCCACCGGAGCCGCCCGAGGATCCTTGCGCCCAGGCCACTCCGGCGATCAGGCATCCCGCGAGCAGCGCGGTCGAAATCGTGAGGTGACGCATCGGCTCCTCCCTTCGGATCGCTGTTGCACGTCAACTCCAAGCAAACTCACGAGTCTTGGCTACCGTTCCGCCAAATTGTCAGGCTCACCGGTCCAATCGGGTCGAGCACCTGGCGGGGATCGGGACTCAGTCCATGGGCCGACAGGATCGCTTCGGCCCTGTTGTCGTCATCGCATCCTGAGAACACGGGCACCCCGTTTGGGATGAGCGTTCCTTCGGCCCGTGTCAGATGGAAGGCGTCGTATCCGATCCTAAGAAACAGATCGAACACCTGCCGCCCGCCGGGAACCGCCACGCGCCCGCCCTCCGGCAGGACGGTGCGGATGGCCTGAGCCCAGGGCAGTCTCTCGGGATTCCACCACCAGCCGTCCGCGCGCTGCTCCAGCCCTGTCGAGGATGAGGACAGGATCATCCGCAGGCGGCGATTCGGGTTAGGATTGGCCTCATGCCCGAGGCGGCCGAGCACCGTCACGGCCGACCTGTTGAGTTCGGCCTGGAAGTAGGCCCAGTCGGCCTCGTTGCGGAGCACATCGGGCGTCCGCCCGGAGGCATCGGCGATGCAGTCGTTGTCCGACACGATGGCATAGCCGTGGATCTCAATTCTGGGCAATGGTCACTCCGTTTCGGGGCCGATGAGCGATGGCTGCCTTCATCAAGATGAAGAGCACGAGCGCATTGAGCCCATGCCACAGAAAATGGGTGCCAGTAGGGATTGTCGCGCACATCGCGTGGTCGATGGAGCGGAATAGAAGGGACAGGATGAACACGCAAGCGGCGGCAAGCAGCGCCCTGCCCGCTTCTCTTCCCCTCGAAACTAAGCAGACGCTCCCGACTGCCAGCAGCGCCAGGGCCGCCGGGATGTAGCTCACCGAACCGTTCAGGGTCACGCCGGGAAGAGCGATGAACCACAGGCGGTCGAAGGACATGTTGAAGGCCATGAACAGCGCCGTCACGATGATGGCAGAGACAAGTCCGAGTTTCAGATACCGACGCATGGCGAGCAGGAAATAGCTGTAGATGAAGATCGCGATGGGCAGCACATCGGCCAGAAGCGACCAGCGGTTGGCGAAGGTGTGGAACAGAAAGCTCCCCGTTCCGACGATGAAGGTGACCGCAACAAGCCAGAGCGCCGGCCAATCCCGGGCTCCGGCGCGTCTCGAGAGCGCCAGGGCATAGAGGGCGGCCGCGATGAAGGCGGCGTTGCTCACGGCGTTGAGCGGCTCGGCCCAGAAACCGACCCCCAGGCGCTCGCAATAGCTGTCGATGGGTGTGAACCAGGATTCAGGCATGAGGCGCAACCGTGGGGATGGTGACGAGTTCCACCTTGCCAGCCGAGGACGAAAATCCGATGAAGCATAGAGGACGGAAAAGCGAGAGTGACGGGATGCGAATCGCGACGTGGAACGTGAACTCCATCAAGCAGAGGCTGGACCACCTCGCCACCTTCGTGAAGAGCGCCGATCCGGACGTGGTTTGCCTCCAGGAGTTGAAATGCGTCGACGAGGCCTTTCCCCGGGCGGAGGTCGAGGCCCTCGGCTACAACGTCGTCACCCACGGCCAGAAGGCCTATAACGGCGTCGCCATCCTGTCCAAGCGTCCGCTCGAGGATGTGCGCCGCGGCCTGCCGGGCGACGAGAGCGACGAGCAGGCGCGCTACCTGGAAGGCGTGATCTCGACCTCCACGGGCGCCGTGCGGGTGGCCTCCATCTATCTGCCGAACGGCAATCCCATCGGCACGCCGAAATTCGACTACAAGCTCGCCTGGATGGACCGCCTCCGCGCCCATGCCAGGAACCTTCTGGCGCTCGAGGAGCCTCTGGTTCTGTGCGGCGACTACAACGTCATCCCCGAGCCCAAGGATGCTCTGGATCCCGCGGCCTGGACCAACGACGCCCTGTTTCAGCCAGAGAGCCGGGCCAGGTTCCGGGAGCTTCTCAACCTCGGATTCCTGGATGCGGTGCGTGCCTGCAACGACCAGCCGGGGCTCTACTCGTTCTGGGACTATCAGGCCGGCGCCTTCCAGCGGAACAACGGCATCCGCATCGACCATCTGCTGCTGTCGGCGCAGGCGCAGGACAAGCTCAGGACAGCGTCGATCCGGAAGGAAGTGCGCGGCTGGGACAAGCCGTCCGACCATGTGCCGGTGATGGTCGACCTGGATATCGATTAGCGGGCGACCGGCGATCCCACATCGCCGGTCATCTATCGGCGCGACTGGATGTACTGCTCCAGCAGGGCCAGGGCCAGCTTGCGGTCGCTCTCGTCAGCCGCCGCGAAGGCATCGTCGTAGAGCGAGACGATCCACTGGTCCTTGGCCCCGTCGGTGGAGGCTTCGCGCGCCAGGGTCAGCCACATCAGGCCCTTGGCGCGCTGGCGCGGAACGCCCTGCCCCGTCATCAGCAGATGGCCCAGGAGCGCCTGGGAGGCGGTGTGCCCCTTCTCGGCCGCCAGATTGAACCAGCGCGCCGCATGGCGGGCGTCCTTCCGGACGCCTGTACCCTCCAGGTAGAGACGCGCGAGGTTGTACTGCGCGTTGGAGTCGCTGAAATACGACGCCGCGTAGCTGAACATCTCGACCGCGCGCTCCGGGTTGGCCGCCACATAGCTGTCCTTGATGCCATCCAGGAAATAGGTGCCCAGAGCCACGAAGGCGCTGGACACGACGGTCGCGTTCGGGGAATCGGGGCTCTCGTCCGCGTGCTGGTCGGCGAGGCGGGAGAAGTACTCGAAGGCCTTCAGGTCGTCGTGCTCGACGCCGTCCCCTTCGGCATACATGCGCCCGAGCTTCCAAAGCGCGAGCGAATGCCCCTGGCCGGCCGCATATTCGAGCGCGTGCACGGCCCCGAGCTTGTCGCCGGCATTGTAGTCGCGCATGCCGCTACGCAGGGCATCGCGCGCCGAGCCGTATTTGGTGGCAGGTGCCAGGGCCGGCGCCAGAGCAGGCGTGAGCGGTTGCGGACGCGGCGCCGCATCGAGCGCATAAGCTGCGCCGGCCCCGAAGGTGGCCACCCACAACGTGGCTGCGATGAGTTTAAACGTCCGCATAGGTTTCTTTTTCTGCGGCTCCGCCGGGATGGGTGACGGCCCCATCCCGTGCAGGACCCACGGTTTGTGCGTATTTCCAGAGATAGCCCGAGGTGGCGGTCGTCTCCCGCGGCTGCCATTCGGAACGGCGCTCGGCCAGCTCCTCGTCGGAGAGCTCCACGTCGATGGTGCCCTTGATGGCATCGATGGCGATGATGTCCCCGTCCCTGATCAGGCCGATGGGGCCGCCCACCGCCGCTTCCGGGCCCACATGGCCGATGCAGAAGCCGCGGGTCGCGCCGGAGAAGCGCCCGTCGGTGATGAGAGCCACCTTGTCGCCCATGCCCTGGCCGTAGAGCGCCGCCGTGGTGGACAGCATCTCGCGCATGCCGGGACCGCCGCGCGGCCCCTCGTAGCGGATCACCAGGACCTCGCCTTCCTGGTACTGGCGCGTGGAGACGGCCTCGAAGCAGGCCTCCTCGCCGTCGAAGCAGCGCGCCGGGCCTCGGAACACCTGCTTGTCGGCCGCCATGCCGGCCACCTTCACGATGGCGCCTTCGGGAGCGAGATTGCCCTTCAGCCCCACGACGCCGCCAGTGGGCGTGATCGGCGCATTCGCCGGATAGACCACGTCCTGATCGTCGTTCCATTTCACGGAGGCGAGGTTCTCGGCCATGGTGCGGCCGGTCACGGTCATGCAGTCGCCGTGCATGTAGCCGTGGTCGAGAAGCGTCTTCATGAGCAGCGGGATCCCGCCAACTTCGAACAGGTCCTTGGCGACATAACGCCCGCCGGGCTTCAGGTCCGCGATGTAGGGCGTGCGCTTGAAGATCTCGGCCACGTCGAACAGGTCGAACTTGATGCCGGCTTCATGGGCGATGGCAGGAAGATGCAAAGCCGCATTGGTCGAGCCGCCGGAGGCCGCCACCACGGTCGCGGCGTTCTCCAGGGACTTGCGGGTCACGATATCGCGCGGACGGATATTCCTGGCGATCAGGTCCATGATCTGCTCGCCGGCCGCGGCGCAGAACCGGTCGCGGATCTCGTAAGGCGCCGGGGCGCCCGCCGAATACGGCAGCGCAAGGCCCATGGCCTCGGACACGGTCGCCATGGTGTTGGCGGTGAACTGCGCGCCGCATGCGCCGGCCGACGGACAGGCGACCTGCTCGAGTTCGGTGAGATCCTCGTCCGACATCTCGCCGACCGAGTACTTGCCGACCGCCTCGAAGAGGTCCTGCACGGTCACCTGACGGCCGCGGAAGGAGCCTGGGAGAATCGACCCGCCATAAATGAAGATCGACGGCACGTTGAGGCGCACCATCGCCATCATCATGCCGGGCAGTGACTTGTCGCAGCCGGCCATACCCACGAGCGCATCGTAGGAATGGCCGCGCATGGTCAGCTCGACCGAATCGGCGATCACCTCGCGCGACGGGAGCGACGCCTTCATGCCCTGGTGGCCCATGGCGATGCCGTCGGTGACCGTGATGGTGCAGAACTCGCGCGGGGTTCCGTTGGCGGCAGCCACGCCCTTCTTGACGGCCTGGGCCTGGCGCATGAGGGAGATGTTGCAAGGAGCGGCCTCGTTCCAGCAGGTGGCGACGCCGACGAGCGGCTGGGCGATCTGCTCCTTGGTCAGGCCCATGGCATAGAGGTAGGAGCGATGCGGCGCGCGAGCGGGCCCCACCGTCACGTGACGGCTCGGCAGCTTCGACTTGTCGATCAACCGCGCATCCATGGTCCGCACTCTTTTCCACCCGGTTCTCACGACGGAGATCCAAGCCTTTGGAACTCCCGTGATCTGCCACGTGCCACGCCACCGATGCAACGATCCTTACGAAGGATCAGCTAACAGACTTAATCCAGGTTTTGCCCCAGGGATCGCACCGTAAAGCTTTGGTTTTGAAGCACTTTAATCTGCTTCAGGTGTAGCGCTCGGTTTATGGCGGCATCGCGGCGGAGCTTGGGCCAAGAGAGGCAAGATGTTGAAGGTTTGAGGGTGTTGCTTGGCCGCAACAATTTTGGGACAGAATTCCGCTTGATCCTGCGGCGCCAAGCCCTAGTCGAGCCGATGCCTGTCTCTGATCGCGCCATCTCAGGCGCCAATTTCTTCTGACGAGAACCAGACGTCGTCGTAGACGGCGACGGCGCTCGAATCAGGCGGGCGCTCGCTCCCGATCCAGATGGATCGAACCGCAGCAACGTCGGACTCGGTCGGCAGCCGACTCACCGAGATCCGCTCGGACGTGCCGCTGCAGGAGATGAACCCGACCGTCATGAGCGACTGCGCCGAAAACCCTCGCCCTCGCCGCGTCACCAGGAGGGCCGGTCCCCAGCCTTTGTGCGGCTGCCAGGGGAAGATCAGGCGTGCTCCCGGGTTCAGCGCCCGCAGCCACTGCACGTCCGGCGCAATCACGCCTGCGTTGACGTAGATGATGTCGGCATTCGGCAGGACCCGGCCGAAGGCGGAAGCCGCATGAACGGTCACATTGGCATAAGCGGACAGGTTGCGCGCCGCTTGGGAGGCCAAGTCCGTCTCGTACTCGAAGGCTTCGACATGCCCGTTCGGCTGAACGAGCCGGGCCAGGATGGCCGTGTAGTAGCCCGTGCCTGCACCCACATGGATCACGCTCTCGCCGGGCTGCGGACTGACCGCATCGATCCATTCGGCATGGAGCGCGGGCTCGCCGTTGTTGATGCCGCGCTCGCGGTCGATCGCCACCAGGACATTGCTGTAGATCTCAGCGATGTCGGAGGTTCGGGTCGCGACACCCATGCTGATGACGGTCCAGGGCAGTGGCGGCAGAAAGTCTTCCCGCGGGACAGCCGCAAAGGCCTCCTCGATGCGCCTGTCGCGAACGCCTGCCAGCCGGGCAACCTGCGCGGCGTAATCTCTGCGATGGCGGTCGGACCCGTCCTGGGGCATACCTGAAAAATCCGCTTCCGGTCGCGCGGGTTCCAAATCCGAATGGCCGGTTTCGCTACATCCTGAACACGCCGAACTTCGTCTCGGGAACGGGCGCGTTCAACGCTGCAGAGAAGGCCAGAGCCAGGACGCGGCGTGTCTCCGACGGCAGGATGATCCCGTCGTCCCAGAGCCGTGCGGTAGCATAGTAGGGCGAGCCTTCCTTTTCGTACTTGTCGCGGATCGGCGCCTTGAAGGCTTCTTCCTCGTCCACGCTCCAGGCCTTGCCCTCGGCTTCGATGTTGTCGCGCCGCACGGTGGCGAGAACGCTCGCCGCCTGCTCACCGCCCATCACCGAGATGCGCGAGTTCGGCCAGGTGAACAGGAAGCGCGGGGAATAGGCGCGGCCGCACATGCCGTAATTGCCGGCGCCGAACGAGCCGCCGACCAGCAGCGTGATCTTCGGCACCTGGGCGCAGGCCACCGCGGTGACGAGTTTCGCGCCGTCCTTGGCGATGCCGCCCGCCTCGTACTGCCGCCCGACCATGAAGCCGGAGATGTTCTGCAGGAAGAGCAGCGGGATGCGCCGCTGGCAGCACAGCTCGATGAAATGCGCGCCCTTCTGGGCGCTCTCCGAGAACAGGATGCCGTTATTGGCGATGATGCCGACCGGCATGCCCCAGATCCGGGCAAAGCCGGTGACAAGCGTCGTGCCGTACAGGCGCTTGAACTCGTCGAACTCGGATCCGTCGACGAGGCGCGCGATCACCTCGCGGATGTCGTATTGCTTCTTGAGGTCGGTGGGCACGATCGCGTCGAGATCTTGAATCGCATATTTCGGCTCCACCGGTTCGGCGATATCGATATCGATGCTCTTGCGGGTGTTCAGCGTGCCGACGATGCGGCGTGCGATGGCAAGGGCGTGAACGTCGTCGGTGGCGTAGTGATCCGCCACGCCGGACTGGCGGGCATGGACGTCCGCGCCGCCGAGATCCTCGGCCGAAACCACCTCGCCCGTCGCCGCCTTCACCAGGGGCGGTCCGCCGAGGAAGATCGTGCCTTGGCGGCGCACGATGATCGTCTCGTCCGACATGGCCGGCACATAGGCGCCGCCCGCCGTGCACGAGCCCATGACGCAGGCGATCTGCGGAATGCCGAGCGACGAAAGGGTCGCCTGGTTGTAGAAGATGCGGCCGAAATGCTCCCGGTCCGGGAACACCTCCGTCTGATGCGGCAGATTCGCGCCACCGGAATCGACCAGGTAGATGCAGGGCAGACGGTTCTCGCGCGCCACTTCCTGGGCGCGCAGGTGCTTCTTCACCGTCATCGGGTAATAGGTGCCGCCTTTGATCGTCGAATCGTTGCAGACGATCATGACCTCGCGGCCCTCGACGCGGCCGATGCCCGTGATGATGCCGGCGCCGTGGATCGCGTCCTCGTACATGCCGTGAGCGGCGAGCGAGCCGAGTTCCAGGAACGGAGCGCCCGGATCGAGGAGGCGCATCACCCGCTCGCGCGGCAGGAGCTTGCCGCGGGCGAGGTGCCGCTCCCGGGCCTTGGCGGGACCGCCTTCCGCCACGGCCTGGCGCTTGGCCTGGAGATCCTGCGCGAGCTCCGCCCAGGCGGCACGGTTCGACCGCGCGGATTCCGAGGTCAGGTCGGCAGAGGTGGCGATGACGGGCACGGCGGTCTCCCTTGGTCTTGTTCTCGGCCCTTCAGCGGCGGCAAGCCGCGGGGCCGAAACGTCAGTACCTAGAACCGGGGAGTCCGCGCAACTGGCTTCAGCGGGGTGCCGCGTCAGCCTTTCGCACGAATGACCGTTTCCTGACGCACGACGCCCGGTCCGCAGCGATAGGCGATGCCGCGCACGAGCGACCAGTCGTGGGAGACCTGCTGCAGATAGAGATGCGTTCCGCCGAGCGCGATGGTCGCCTGGAGCATGTCCTCGGTCGCATAGCCGAAGGTGGAACGGCCGAGGGTGACGCCGAAGCCGATATTGACCGGCCTGTGGGTTCCGGGAGTCGTGGGCGTCACGGGGCTCACCTCGCCGAGGCGGGTACAGACCCGCACATCCGCCGGCGAATCGACGATCTTGACGAGTTCCGCCGGCTCGGGCCGGACGGCGCAGGCCGAGGCAGCCAAAGCGACAAGGGAAGCAAGAAGGACGCGTTGCATGGAGGTTCCGCCAATGATCAGCCGTTTGCCCCAGCTTAGAGCATGAACCGGCCTTGGGGAGAAGCCTTGCCGTATCCTGTGTGAAAAACCTAGACGCCGTGGCCCAAGAGCAACGGTGCCTCCACCCGCTCGGTCGGACCGAAAATCCCCTCGAAGGCCCTGCGCATCGCCGCATCGACCTCCGGCATCGTGACCGGTATGCCGAGATCGACGAGGCTCGTGACTCCGTGTTCCGTCACGCCGCAGGGAACGATGCCGGTGAAATGCGAGAGATCCGGCTCCACGTTGAGGCTGATGCCGTGGAACGTGGCCCATCGCCGGACCCGGATGCCGATGGCGGCGATCTTGTCCTCGGCGGTTTCGCCCTTGTCCGGCCGCTGCACCCATACGCCGACCCGATCCTCCCGCCGCTCGCCGCGGATGTTGAAGGCGTCGAGCGTCGCGATGAGCCAAGCCTCCAGGGCCGTCACGTAGCGGCGCAGATCGGGAGCCCGCCGCTTGAGGTCCAGCATGACGTAAGCAACCCGCTGGCCGGGGCCATGATAGGTGTATTGCCCTCCCCGCCCCGTCTGATGGACCGGGAAGCGATCCGGTTCCACGAGATCCGCCGCCTTGGCCGATGTCCCCGCCGTATAGAGCGGGGGATGCTCCACGAGCCACACCAGCTCGCGGGCCTCGCCCGCCGCGATCGCCTCGGCACGGGCCTCCATGAAGGCGACCGCCTCCTCATAGCCGACCAGACCGTCGGTGATCAGCCACTCCACGGGTGCGGAACCGGCTTCGGCGTGGAACTGAACGGCCAGGCTGTCTCGCAGGTTCGACACCGATTCACCCTCAATCTCGCAGGCAGCAGAGCGGGAAAGCTCTCAGCCTCTCGAAGGCACACGGCCCAAGCGTGCGTCCTTCATCAAACTCCCGCCTATATAGTCGTGACAGCCGCTTATCGCCTATACCGCGGTCGGCAGGCGAGGCATTCGCTCCGATCAACCGCCGCACGCGCCAAGGAGGGGGTTGCAGCGGCCCAATCGATCTGCTAGAGCGGCCACCTCTTCAGGAAAACCAGTCCTGAAACCGAGTTCGCGGTCATGGCGGAATTGGTAGACGCACTACCTTGAGGTGGTAGCGGGGAGACCCGTGGAGGTTCGAGTCCTCTTGACCGCACCAACTTTCGGCACTCTCGTGCCGAAGACGAAAAGGCCCCTTTCCGGGGCCTTTTTTGTTGACCATATCCGGCCTGTGCCGCAGGCGGCTTGAACCCCTGTTTCAGGTTCCTGAATCAACCAGGCAGGAACGGTCGATAACCGATTCTCCGAGAAAGTCTTTTGGGCGCATTGCGTGAGCCGGCGCACGCCCCTAAAAGGCGGGCAACCCACCTTCAGAGGACGGCTGATGCTGGAAGTCGAAGACAAGACGCCGCTTCCGAAGCCCGATGGGCCTGAAACTGAAACTCCGCCGTTCCGGGACGAGGAAGGCGAGCTCAATCCGGAATTCCTGGCCGCCGCCGCCGATGCCATCGAGGCCTCGGAGGTCGAGCGCCTGCAGAAGCTCGTCGAAGACTTCCACGAATCCGAGCTCGGCGATCTTCTCGAAGCGCTCGAGCCGGATCAGCGCCCTCGCCTCATCGAACTCCTCGGCACGTCGTTCGACTTCGCCGCCCTGACCGAGGTGGATGAGGCGGTCCGCGAGGAAATCCTCGAGGAGCTCGAGACGGCGACCGTCGCCGAGGGCGTGCGCGAGCTCGATTCCGACGACGCGATCACGATTCTCGAGAGTCTGCCCGAAGAGGAGAAGGCGGAGGTTCTTGATCAGCTTCCGGCGATCGAGCGCGTCGCGCTCCAGCGCTCCCTCGATTACCCCGAGGACAGCGCCGGACGGCGCATGCAGACCGAGTTCATCGCCGTGCCGCCGTTCTGGACGGTGGGGCAGACCATCGACTTCATGCGCGAGACGGAGGAACTGCCGGAAACCTTCTACGAGATCTTCGTCATCGATCCGGCGGCGCGTCTGCTCGGATCGGTTCCCCTGGACCGGCTGCTGCGCTCGAAGCGCCCGGTCACGATCCAGGACATCATGAACGCCGAGCCCGACCGGGTGGAGGCGACCGAGCATCAGGAGGAGGTGGCGCGCCTGTTCGAGCGCTACAACCTGGTCTCCGCCGCCGTGGTGGACGAAGCGGGCCGTCTCGTGGGCGTGATCTTGGTCGACGATATCGTGGACGTGCTCGAGGAAGAGGCCGACGCCGACATCAAGCAGCTCGGCGGCGTGAAATCGGACGAAGAGCTCTCGGATACGATCCTCTACATCCAAAGGAGCCGCTTCCCGTGGCTCTTCGCCAACATGTGCACCGCCTTCCTGGCGGCGAGCGTCATCAGGCTTTTCTCGGATTCCCTGGAACGGATGGTGGCGCTCGCCATCCTGATGCCGATCGTCGCCTCCATGGGCGGCAACGCCGGCACCCAGACCATGACGGTGGCCGTCCGGGCGCTGGCCACCCGCGAACTCGGCCGCGCCAATGCCTGGCGCATCATCCGCCGGGAGGCGGCGGTCGGCCTGCTCAACGGGCTCGTCTTCGCCGTGATCCTGGGGACGATAGCGGGCCTTTGGTTCCAGTCCCCCCAGCTCGGCCTCGTCATCGGCCTTGCCCTCGTCACGGTGCTGATCTTCGCAGCGCTCGGCGGGATCTTCGTCCCCTTGACCCTCAACCGGCTCGGGGTCGACCCTGCCGTATCGTCAGGTCCGTTCGTCACCAGCATCACGGACATCGTCGGCTTCTTCGCCTTTTTGGGTATCGCAACGGCCTGGTTTCATCTGTAAGCTTGTTTCGCGCTCCTGTCGTAAGGGCCTGTTAACGCTCTTACGGCATCTCTGGTGCGATCCAGTCCTGCGTACAATACAGTTGAACCGATGAAGACTCGCCGCCGCTCCTCCAGCCGCTCCAAGAGTTCCGGCCTGAAGACATTCGTCCGGGCCGCCCGGTTCAGCGCGCTCGCCGCCGTCGCCATGGGGCTTGCCTCCTGCGCGGTCATGCCCTCGTCCAGCCGCTACCCGACCAAGGGCGACGCCCGCCCGCACGATGGTGTCGCGACGGCCCACAGGCTGCCGATCCACGGGGTCGATATCTCCAAATGGCAGGGCGACGTCGACTGGGCGGCTCTGCGCCAGGCCGGCACGAAGTTCGCCTTCATCAAGGCGACCGAGGGCGGCGACCATATCGACAGCAAGTTCCACGAAAACTGGTGGGAGGCCAAGAAGGCCGGCGTGCCCCGCGGCGCCTACCATTTCGTGTACTGGTGCCGTCCGGCCCACGAGCAGGCGGCCTGGTTCAAGCGCAACGTTCCGCAGGACCCAGACGCGCTCCCGCCGGTGCTCGACGTGGAGTGGAACGGGCAATCGGTGAACTGCCCAAAGAAGGTTCCGCGCGAGCAGGCGCTTGCCATGATCGACGTGATGCTGCGCGAGATGGAAGCCCATACGGGCAAGCGGCCGATCATCTACACTGACATCACCTTCCACAAGGAGATCCTGGAAGGCGAGTACAACGACTATCCCTACTGGATCCGCAGCACGGCGGCCGAGCCCCACGTGCGCTACAACAACCGCCGCTGGACCTTCTGGCAGTTCACGACCACGGGGCGCGTCCCCGGCGTGAAGGGCGACGTGGACCGCAACACGTTCTACGGCACGGAAAACCAGTGGCGCATGTTCGTCCAGAGCGCTTGCGACCCCCGCGACCACGGCCGCCTGAGCCAGCAGGGCGTCTGCCGTGACATGGATGCGGTGCAGACCGCGAGCATCGCGGAGTAAGAGGGAAGGCAGATCCCGACATTCTCACGCACAGGCGAGCCTGCCCAAATAAACCATGGGTATATTATGCTAACTACAGCCCTGAGACCCGTTGACGATACAATATAACGGTGCTTAATTGTCGCAGCTTTGAGACTTATGGAGCTCGACGATGCCGTTTCATATCCCGCGCCCAGATCCGACAGCCCCTCGCCCCACGGCAGGCAACGACACTATCGAGGGGACCGATGGTGACAATGTCTTAGAGGCCTATTTAGGCAATGATCTTCTGCGGACGGGAGCCGGCAACGATACGCTGGTCGCCTCTGTCGGGAACCATACTCTCGAAGGCGGCTTGGGCGACGATCGGTATGTGCTGACGAGCAGCGCCAGTACATATCTGATCAACGACGTTGGCGGCACCGATACAATCGACTTCGCTCCCTACGCGCTGAAAGGCGTCTATCGGGTGGGCGCAGGGGGCACGGCCGACCCTTCGGGCAACGATCTCTACCTGGTCTTTTCCACCTTCAAAGTGACGGTCCGAAACTATTTCGTCACGGGTGAGAACGGTGGCCATGTCGAGGCCCTGAAGTTCAACTCCTTCTCTCCGTTCGAAGAAAGCGTCACATGGCAGATGGGCGATGTTTTGAACGCCCTGCAGCAATCGTGGCCCTCCATGGAAGACGAGTTCCTCTACGCCGATCCGACCGGGCTCCCCACCCTGCTGGATGGCGGTGCTGGCAACGACTACCTGCACAGCTACTTCGCGAATGACACCCTGCTGGGCGGTGCGGGCAACGACACCCTTCTGGGCAGTCGCGGCGACAATATTCTCCAAGGCGGCACCGGAGACGATCTGTACAAGATGGAAGAGTACGGCGGAACCGACATTCTCTTCGACCAGGAAGGGAACGATACCGCGCTTGTTTCTTACATCGTCTCGAAATTCGAGCGCCGAGGCTCCGACCTGATCATCACCTCGACCCATAACAGCAAGCTGACTATTCAGGAATTCTTCAACAAAACACCTGGCGCCCCGTTAATGGGCTCCATCGAGCACCTCTGGCTCGGCGGTTATGTCAAGGATTGGTCGATCCCCGGGCGTTACTGGACCGTTGAGGAGATATGGGCCGAGGCCATCTCTCTTGAAGCGGAAAATCCTGCCCCCGTCCCAGAGAATCCTCCGCTTCCGCAAGAACCGGTCACCCAAGAACCGGATCTCTCAGGTCCTTGCCCGCCATCGTCAGATGCTGGAGGGGACGTTAGCCCAGTCGACATCGACTCTCCCGAGGTCTTCAGCTTCGCGAGCGCACGCGCCGCAGGGCTTGGGAAAACGCGCTCCAAGATCGATCACTTTGAGGCCGGGACCAATGTCATCGACCTCAGCGGGATCGATGCCAACACGAAGGTTGCCGGCGACAACGCCTTCAAGGCCCTTCTCACCGGCAAGAAGCCCTTCTCCAAGGCCGGACAGCTTCATTACGACAAGAAGACGGGCATCCTCTCCGGCAACACGGACAAGGACGCGGCGGCCGAGTTCCAGATCCAGCTCAAGAATAAGCCGGAGCTGCTGAAGCTCAGCGACTTCATTCTCTGACCGAAAGAGCAGAAGCGACCCATTCAAACTCCCCGGCCCAGGCCGGGGAGTTTTTCGGTTGTCTCCCTTCGAGCAAATTTCTCCGCTTCCCGCTTGATAAGGGCAGCAATGCTGACCAAAATGATCGTCGAGAAAAGCGATCCATCGCGTACTCTTGCGAGTCGACGAATGGAACAGGGAGGATACGATGCTGCCGAACGCCGCCAAGGGCTTCAATTTCGATCTCGGCGAGACCGCCGACGCCATCCGCGAGACCGTGCGCGATTTCGCCCAGGAGAAGATCGCCCCGCGGGCGGAGGAGATCGACCGTACCAACCAGTTCCCGCGCGATCTCTGGCCGCAGATGGGTGATCTCGGCCTGCACGGCATCACGGTCGAGGAGGAGTATGGCGGAGCGGGCCTCGGCTACCTCGAGCACGTGATCGCCATGGAGGAGATCTCCCGGGCATCCGCCTCCGTCGGCCTGTCCTACGGGGCCCATTCGAATCTCTGCGTCAACCAGATCCGCCGCAACGGCAGTGACGATCAGAAGCGCCGCTACCTGCCGAAGCTGATCTCCGGCGAGCATCTCGGGGCGCTGGCCATGTCCGAGCCGGGCTCGGGCTCCGACGTGGTCTCCATGCGCACCCGCGCGGAAAAGCGCGGCGACCGCTACGTGCTCAACGGCAACAAGATGTGGATCACCAACGGCCCCACGGCCGACACCCTGGTCGTCTACGCCAAGACCGACCCGGAGGCAGGACCGCGCGGAATGACCGCTTTTCTCATCGAGAAGGGCTTCAAGGGCTTCTCCACCCACCAGAAGCTCGACAAGCTCGGCATGCGTGGCTCGGACACCTGCGAACTCCTGTTCGAGGATTGCGAGGTGCCGGAGGAGAACGTGCTCGGCCAGGTCGGCCGGGGCGTCAACGTGCTCATGTCCGGCCTCGACTATGAGCGCGCCGTGCTGGCGGCTGGCTCCACGGGCATTATGCAAGCTTGCATGGATGTGGTGCTGCCTTACATCCATGAGCGCAAGCAGTTCGGACAGGCCATCGGCGAGTTCCAGCTCGTGCAGGGCAAGGTCGCCGACATGTACGTGACCATGAATGCCGCCAAGGCCTATGTCTATGCGGTGGCCAAGGCCTGCGACCGGGGCGAAACCACCCGCGAGGACGCGGCCGGCGCCATCCTCTACGCGGCCGAGAACGCCACCAAAATGGCCCTTGACGCGATCCAGCTCCTCGGCGGCAACGGCTACATCAACGACTATCCGACAGGCCGCCTGCTGCGCGACGCCAAGCTCTACGAGATCGGCGCCGGCACCAGCGAGATCCGCCGCATGCTGATCGGCCGCGAGCTGTTCGCCAAGACGGCGTGAGAAGCCGCCCTTGGGCGACCAGGAATAATCCCTGGCCGCCTCGGCAAAGCTTGAGCAGTGCTTCTCCTTCTGGCCGAACCGGCTACAGTGAGGAATTCATTGACAGCCGCGAGGCCCCGATGACCCTGACGCTGTATGCCCATCCCTTCTCGTCGTATTGCCAGAAGGTCCTGATCGCGCTGTATGAGAACGGCACGCCGTTCGAATACCGGACGCTCGGCGACGAGCAGAGCGGCGCCGAGCTGGAGGCTCTGTGGCCGATCAAGAAGTTTCCGGTGCTCGTGGACAGGGGCCGCACCGTCATCGAGGCGAGCATCATCATCGAGCATCTCGGGCTCCACCACCCCGGGCCGGTCCGCCTCGTTCCGGAGGATCCCCGGGAGGCTCTCGAGGTACGGCTGATGGACCGCTTCTTCGACAATTACGTCATGACGCCGATGCAGAAGATCGTCGCCGATCGCATCCGCCCGGAGCAGGATCGCGACTCCTTCGGCGTCGCGGAGGCCAGGACCATGCTCGACCGGGCCTATGGCTGGCTCGACGGGACGCTCGCCGAGCGTGAATGGGCCGCCGGCAGCACGTTCAGCCTGGCCGATTGCGCGGCGGCTCCATCGCTGTTCTACGCCGACTGGGCCCATCCCATCGGCGAGGCCTTCGCACGCGTCCGGAACTATCGGCAGACGCTCCTCGCCCGTTCCTCCTTTGCCCGCGCGGTGGACGAGGCCCGGCCCTATCGCCCGTTCTTTCCGCTCGGCGCCCCCGACCGAGATTGATGCACGGCAGGCTTGCGTTCGAAGATCGTCGCTGCGGTAGCCTGCAGGCCCAGGGCCCGTTATGAAAGCCTATCGCATCATCAGGAAACAGCCATGACCCTCGACAAGACCATCGCCGATGCCCTGCGCGCCGCCTCCACGGCCACGATCACCACCGTGCTGCTGAAGAAGGGTATCCGCCGCTGCTGGATGAAGGGGCCGATGCCGGCCTTCAATGCCACGGAAAAGATGGTCGGCCGCGCCTTCACCCTGCGCTTCGTGCCCGCCCGCGAGGATCTGGCGACGCCGGAATCCTGGGCTTCCCCGCGCTCCACCCGCGCCGCCATCGAGGACATGCCGGAAGGCTGCATTGCGGTGGTCGATTCCATGGGCGTCACGGATGCCGGCATCTTCGGCGACATCCTCACCGCCCGCATGAAGAAGCGGGGCGTCGCCGCCCTTGTCACGGACGGCGTGGTGCGCGATGCGGTCGGCGTCGAGGGCACGAACCTCCCGGTCTGGTGCGCGGGCGTGGCCGCGCCGCCGTCCGTTGCGGGTCTGACCTTCGTGGGCTGGCAGGAGCCCATCGGCTGCGGCGGCGTCGCTATTTTCCCGGATGACGTGATCGTCGCCGATCGCGACGGCGTCGTGGTGATCCCCGCCGCCCTGGTGGAAGAGGTCGCCAAGGCCGCCTTGGCGCAGGAGCACTACGAGCTCTGGGTGATGCGCGAGGTCGAAAAGGGCGTCCCCCTCCCCGGTCTCTATCCGCCGAATGCCGAGACCAAGGCCCGCTACGAGGCCGAGTTGAACAAGGCTTGAGCCAAGAGAGCTTCGCGTGTCCTCCGCGGACACCCTCCGTATGTCATGGCCGGGCCTGTCCCGGCCATCCCGATTGGAAAGGCGCGGCGCCTCAGACGATCGGGATCACCGGCACAAGGTCGGCGATGACGGCGGAAGTGAATGTCTGGCCTTGCACCAAATCTGAGGACAGCGGGTGTTCTACTATGTCTCGAAAATCGTGTGGTTCTTCGCCACGCCATCCAATCTCCTGATCAGCCTCATCCTGCTGGGGCTGATCCTCGCTCTGTTCAGGCGGCTGCGTCGGTTCGGCATCGGGATCAGCCTCGTCTTCGCCCTGGCGACCATCGCGTTCGGCCTTCTCCCCGTCGCCAGCTACATCCTGCTCCCGCTGGAAGAGCGGTTCTTGCCCTTTCGGGACGATGGGAAGCCGGTGGACGGCATCATCCTTCTCGGCGGCTCGGTCGAAGCCGCGGATTCCGCCTCGCGCGGCATGATCGTCTCCAATGAATCGGCGGAGCGCGTGCTCGACACGATCCAGCTCGCCCACCGCTATCCTGCTGCCCGCATCCTGATCTCGGGCGGAGGCGGCACGGTCTTCGGCGACGGCGCGGCCGAGGCTCCCATCATCGCGGCCTACCTGAAGAGCGTCGGCGTCGATCCGGCCCGCATCCTGGTGGAGGATCGCTCGCGCACGACTTCGGAGAATGCGGCCTATTCGAAGGAATTGGCTAAACCTCGGGAAGGCGAGCGCTGGCTTCTCGTAACGTCCGCTTGGCACATGCCGCGAGCCGTCGGCGTGTTCGAGAAGGCGGGATTCCCGGTCACGCCCTACCCGGTCGATTTCCGCACCGGCGGTGGCAGCAACAACCATCGCCCCTTCGCCTCCATCTCGGAGGGCCTGCGGCGGCTCGATCTGGGCACGAAGGAATGGGCCGGTCTAATCGGTTATTACGCGACGGACCGCACGTCGCAACTCTTCCCGGGACCTCAGGGCTCCGCAGCCGGTGGCAGCGCCAGCCGATAGGTTCCGCGAAAATCGTCGGGATCGACCGGACGTCCTTTGCGCAGGATCACGATCCGCCCCTCCTTCATGAGGCGCACGGCCACTTTCCGGACCGGCTGCATCAAGGGTCCCCATCCCTCCGGCTGATTGCCGCCCAGGACTTGCGCCACATCGGCCGGGCCGATCGTCCTGCCGGGGCCGCGCTCATCGAGAAGAGACAGCATGGCGGCCTCCAGTTCCTCGGGCGTCGCGCTCTTAGACATCGGATGGCCTCACGGCTGCGTCGTGGGCATCCGACAGGAACTGGCGCCGCCACATGACCAGGAGAACGCCGGCGGTCGCCGCGATGAAGAGATAGGCGCTCACGAACCAGCCGAGATAGGCGAGCGAGAAGAAGAATGCCCGTTGGCCCCGGTTGAAATGCTTGCCGGCCACCGCGTTCATCGCACCGGCCTGATGGGCGACGGCGAGCGCCTCCTCGCGGCTCGCCTCCTTCAGCACAGGCACCGCCCCGACGATGATCGCCATGTAGTTGAACAGCCGGTACGACCAGGCGAACTTGAAGAAGGCATAGACGAAGATCACGGCAAGCCCGATCACCTTCACGTCCCAGGCCAGACGCGTCGGAGGTTCGCCAAAGGGCAGGTCCGCGAAGACGGGAAGCACCGAGTCAGTGGATTGCAGGAGGGCCAGCACGCCGCCGACGGCGATCAGCGAGGTCGAAGCGAAGAAGGCGGTGCCGTTCATGAGGGAGGCCAGGATCGTCGTGTCGACGATCCGATTCTCCCGCACCACCATCTGCTCCATCCAGCGGTAGCGGTACTGGTTCATGATCTTGTTCAGGCTCTTCTGCCCGGCAGGCGTGAGTTCGAGCGCGGCGTGATAGCCGACCCAGGCGATGAGGAAAAACGCCAGCGCCACGTAATCGAGATTGGTGAAACCCAGCACCCTTCGCCTCCGGTTGACTCCACAGCCATCATGCCCAGTTTGTTGAAGGGCTCATAGGGGGAACGATCCGTATGCCTCAGACCATCACCCGCGGCTACAAGACATTGCTCGACGAGGCCAATGCAAGGATCCGAACGCTGCCTGTCGCCGAGGCTTTGGCCCTGCACGGCCGCGAGGATGTGGTGTTCGTGGACCTGCGCGACCCGCGGGAGCTCGAACGGGAGGGGCGCGTACCGGGAGCCGTGCATTGCCCGCGCGGCATGCTGGAATTCTGGATCGATCCGGAAAGCCCTTATCACAAGCCGGTCTTCGCCCAGGACAAGACCTTCGTGTTCTTCTGCGCCGCAGGATGGCGCTCGGCGCTCTCCACGGCGACCGCGCAGGACATGGGGTTGAGCCCGGTCGCCCATCTGGAGGGTGGCTTCACCGCCTGGAAGGAAGCGGGCGGTCCTGTCGAGACCAGGGAGATTTCGAAGGGTTAAGCCGTTCCGCGAATCTCGAATCGACCGGACGGGTCGAATTCGGGATCGCCGCGATTCAGGATCTCGACCTTTTCGACTCTCGAGCCGGCCGGTCCCCCCTGGCAGGCCTTCAGCATGACCTCGACGAGGTTTCCGGGCCCCGAGAACACCGCCTCGACCGTGCCGTCCCGCCGGTTGCGCACCCAGCCTTTGAGCCCGTGCAGTTCCGCCTGATGCTGCGTCCAGGCGCGAAAGCTCACGCCCTGGACGCGTCCGTGGATCAGAACGTGTGACGTTCGGTTCTCGACCATCGTCTCTCAACGGTGTGCGTGGCGGGCATCGGTATGGCGCCCGGCGTAATCCTCATCCAGCGCCTGAATAATGCGCTCGCCGTTCTGCGGGTCCAGTTTGCGCAAAATCTCGTCGATCTTCGCTTCCATCCGGTCGTCGCCCTCTTTCGATTGCGGGGAGCCGACATAGAGGAGGATCGCCAACCCTCCAACCTGCCAGAGGAGCTGCAGAAACTCGGATTGCCAGTTCTCGAACGTATCCCGGGACATCTCGACGAGATACTCGGGGAACTGAATCGGCTGGGCATGGGCCTGCTGCTCGCTGACATAGGCGAACCAGCCGAACAGCCAGTGGCCGATCAAGGAGATGATGAAGAAACCCAGGGTGACCCAGGCATAGCCGTAGGCTTTCCAGATCGAATGGGTTTTCGTGTTCATGATCCAACCTCTTACACATATGGATGATATAACAATCCAACGCGTGTATACGGCAAAGGTTCTCAGAACGAGGCTTCGCTGGTTCAGCGAGCCTTGAGGACCGAGCCGGAAGGAGCCTTCCAGAGGGGGCGGACCTTAGGCTCTTGTGGCGTCGGCGCTGAGGCCTGCGTCTTGGGCAGCCACACACCCAGGCTTCGAATGTAATCCTCCGGCAGGCCGGCATGCTGGGCCGCTTCCACCACGCCTTCCATGTAGCCTGGCAACGGCGTGCCGGGCTTGGCGCTCCGTCCGATGTAGACGATCGCCCGGCGTGGTCCCTGCTCCGTCACGACCGGCTGAACCACCTTGCTGTAGAGGCCGGTGGACAGGCTCTCATAGCGGTCGAGGGCGGGCACGTCGGCGAGAGCCAAGTCCCACACCATGCCCCAGACTGCGCGCTGCGGATCCCGCACGACGGTCGCGTATCCTTCATCGAAGATGATGAAGCGGTGCCGCATGAGCCGCGCGATGCCGACCGGCTTCGAGGCCGGGCAGCGCTGGAGCATGGCGGCCCGGTCCATGTTGGAGCCATAGGCGAAATAGAGGGGCATCGGCTCTCTCTGTCGTTCCTCATGGCATACGATCGGAGTCCGGCGAAAAGCCGGCCGTCCAGAGACTTTTACTGAGAAACCTCAGGTGTCAGGGCGGCGCTTATGCGAACTCCATGATGACGGCATCCACCGCCAGGCTGTCGCCCTCCTTGGCATGGATCTTGGAGATGGTGCCGTCGCGCTCGGCGCGCAGCACGTTCTCCATCTTCATCGCCTCGACGATGCACAGGGGCTCGCCGGCCTTGACCTCCTGGCCCTGAGCGACGCTGATCACCTTCACCAGCCCGGGCATCGGGCAGAGAAGCTGCTTGCCCGTATCGGCCTCCAGGCGCTCCGGCATCAGGGCCGCCAATTCCGCCTCGCGCCTGGTATAGACCCGCACCTCGGCCGAGGCGCCGGCATGGGCCAGGGCAAAGCCGTTCAGGATCGGCCGCACCTGCACGGCGATGGCTTGACCGCCCACCGTGCCGGTCCAGACCGGCTGCCCGGGCGTCCAGCCCGAGACGACCGGCCAGGCTTGACCGTTGACGAGGACCGCAAAGCCGCCCTCGATGTCCTCGATCACGACTTCATGGCGTTCCTTGCCCAGGAGAACCACCCGCTCGCGGTCGAACCGCACGCTTGCAGCCGGACGCATCTGGCCCGAGATACGGCGCTTGCGCTCGTTGAGCAGGTGATCGATGGCAGCTCCGACCGCCACCATGCGCAGGGCCACCTCGCCCTCCGGCGCCGGCGCCTTGAAGCCCTGCGGGAACTCCTCGGCGATGAAGCCGGTGGACAGCTTGCCCGATTGCCAGCGCGGATGCTGCATCAGGGCCGACAGGAACGGGATGTTGTGGCGGATGCCGTCGATGGCGAAGGCATCGAGCGCCGCGGCCTGAGCCTCGATGGCCTGGAGGCGGGTCGGCGCGTGCGTCACGAGCTTGGCGATCATCGGGTCATAATAGATCGAGATCTCGCCGCCTTCGTAGACGCCGGTGTCGTTGCGCACCGTGACGCCATCCCGCTCGCCCTCGTTCGGCGGCCGGTAGGTGACGAGCCGTCCCGTGGAGGGTAGGAAGTTGCGCACCGGGTCTTCCGCATAGATGCGGCTTTCCACCGACCAGCCCTTCAGCTTCACGTCCGACTGCGTCAGCCTCAAGGGCTCGCCGGCGGCGACCCGGATCATCTCCTCGACCAGGTCAATGCCGGTGATCATTTCGGTCACCGGATGCTCCACCTGAAGGCGGGTGTTCATCTCGAGGAAATAGAACGATTTGTCCTGGCCGGCCACGAACTCGACCGTGCCGGCGGAATCGTAGCCCACGGCCTTGGCGAGAGCCACGGCCTGCTCGCCCATGAGGCGGCGGGTCTCCTCGTCGAGGAGCGGGCTCGGCGCCTCCTCGATGACCTTCTGGTTGCGACGCTGGATCGAGCACTCGCGTTCGCCCAGATAGATGACGTTGCCGTGCTTGTCGCCGAGCACCTGGATCTCGATGTGGCGCGGATCGGTGATGAACTTCTCGACGAAGACCCGGTCGTCGCCGAAGGAGGAGGCTGCCTCCGACTTGGCGCGGGCAAAGCCCTCGGCGACCTCGTCGGCCGAATAGGCGATGCGCATGCCCTTGCCGCCGCCGCCGGCCGAGGCCTTGATCATGACCGGATAGCCGATCTCGCCCGCGATCTGAACCGCCTGGTCGGGCCCTTCGATCACGCCAAGATAGCCCGGAACCGTGGAGACCTTTGCGGCCGCCGCCGCCTTCTTCGACTCGATCTTGTCGCCCATGGCCGCGATGGCGCCGGGGTTGGGCCCGATGAAGACGATTCCGGCCTCGGCCAGCGCCTTGGGGAAGGCCTCGCGCTCGGACAGGAAGCCGTAGCCCGGGTGGACCGCCTGGGCGCCGGTCTGCCGGCACGCCTCGATGATCTTCTCGATCACGAGGTAGGACTGGGCGGCCGCGGCCGGTCCGATATGGACGGCTTCGTCGGCCATCTCCACATGGAGGGCATCCCGATCGGCATCGGAATAGACGGCCACAGTCTTGATGCCCATCCGCCGGGCGGTCTTGATGACCCGGCACGCGATCTCGCCCCGGTTCGCAATCAGGATCTTGTCGAACATGAACCCTCGAACGCTCCACCCAAACTATTAAGCCCCACCTCCGTTACTGCACATCCGTGCCTTGGGGAAGCGGGGCTTCATTCAGCATTTAGCGTTAGATGGGGCGCTGTCCTCAGGCGGCCATCTGGGACAGCCTCGCCTGCTGGCGTCCGCGCATGATGAAGTCGAGGAGCGCCACGTCGACGTAGCCGGCCTCGTCCAGAATGGCGTAAGCGATGTCCATGGCGTTCGGAGAGGGGCCGCTGATCTCCAGCAGGGTGGCGAGCCAGAAGGCGTCGTCGTTGCTGACCACGCCGTGCGGTGCCCGGTTCCAGACGACGAAATCGACCACGAGCCTGCTCAGTGCCGGACCCCAGCTCTCGCCGGCATCGACGACGCGATCGAGCGCCAACAGAGATTCGACCTCAAGGCGGCTCGTGATGCCGCCGTCCAGGATCTCGTCCTGAAGCATCTTCACGTCTTCGTCCGAAACTTGCTTGGTCTCGGAGATCCTGTCGATGAAATCGCGAAGTTGAACCTTCATCATCCGTCTGACTCCCGCCGGCTTTTCTTTGGCTGACTGCCGGTTGATCGCTTGTCTGAGGCGGACTCTCACACGGATGGCAGGCTTAAACCGTTAACACGAGATCCTGAATCGCCGTTGAGGTTAAGCGTTGTTGAGAGACTTTGGTTGCCGGAATCTTGCCGAGACGGATTCTCCTGGAATTACGCGGATTTGCCCGCAAGGGACGTGACAGCTTTGCAATCCCGCAAGGTCACCCTTTCCACACTTCAGCGGCCCTCGGTGGTACCTATGTTCTCGACAACGCAGCGCAATCCGCGCTCGCCCGTTAAGGAATAATCCCATGCGGCACCACGGTATCCATCACGTCACTGCCATCGCCGGCCCCGCCCGTCGCAACCTCGATTTCTACACCCGCGTGCTGGGCCTGCGCCTCGTCAAGAAGACCGTCAACTTCGACGATCCGGGCACCTATCACTTGTATTTCGGCGATAGCCTCGGGCAACCCGGCTCCATCCTGACGTTCTTCCCGTGGGAGCATGTCGCGCCGGGACGCAACGGGATCGGCTCGACGCAGGAGACCTCGTTCCGCGTGCCTGAGACATCTTTGGGCTTCTGGGCGCATCGGTTCATCGAGCAAGGCGTCGAGCATGGCACCGTGGAGAAGCGGTTTGGCCAGAGCGTACTGACCTTCAAGGATCCGCACGGCACGAGCCTCGCGCTTGTCGGCGCTCCGAATGCGGAGAGCGAGCCCGCCTGGACGGTCGATGGCATCCCGGCAGAGCACGCCATTCGCGGCCTGGAAGGCGTCACGCTCCTCGTCGAGAACGGCGAGCGGACCGGCGCCATCCTGACCGACGTGTTCGGCTTCAGCGAGACCGCCCGCGACGGCTCCCTCGTCCGCTACAAGACCGACGCCCTCATGGGCAGCACGGTCGACATCCGCAGCGCCGGCGGCTTCCTGCCGGGCCGGATGGGCGGCGGCTCCGTCCATCACGTGGCCTTCCGCGCCAAGGACGACGCCGACGAGGCCGAGATGGTGAAGAAGCTCGCCGAGAACCACGGCCTGCAGACCACGGAGCAGAAGGACCGCAACTACTTCCGGTCCGTCTATTTCCGCGAGCCGGGCGGCATCCTGTTCGAGATCGCTACCGACGAGCCCGGTTTCGCCGTTGACGAGCCTCAGGACAGCCTCGGCGGTGCCTTGAAGCTCCCCGCTTTCCTGGAGCCCCGGCGCAGCGAAATCGAATCTCACCTGCCTGAACTGGCCTGAACAAAAGCCCCCTCCTGCACCGAAGTTGGGTGCTCCCGACTTCGGCATTGAGAATGTCCGGGTCGGGAACACCCGATCCGGATGGGAGGGGGAGAAAGACGAAATCATGACCGATCTGTCCTTCATCCATCGCTTCGAGCCCGCCACGGACCCGAACCGTCCTCCGCTTCTGCTGCTCCACGGCACCGGTGGCGACGAGAACGATCTCCTGGGCCTCGGGCGCATGATCTCCCCGGGCTCCGCCCTGCTCTCCCCGCGCGGCAAGATCCTGGAGAACGGCATGCCCCGCTTCTTCCGGCGACTTGCGGAAGGCGTGTTCGACGAGGAAGACGTGAGGCTGCGAGCAAACGAGCTAGCGGATTTCGTCGCCGAGGCCCGCAAGACTTATGGGCTTGAGGCACCCATCGCGGTGGGCTTCTCCAACGGGGCGAACATCGCGGCCGCGATGCTGCAGCTGCGGCCGGAAGCGCTGTCCGGCGCAGCGCTGCTGCGGACCATGGTGCCGCTGTCGAGCGCACCGCAGGCGGATCTTTCGGGGAAGCGCATCCTGATGGTCTCCGGCGCGATGGATCCGATCGTTCCGGCCGACAATGCGAAGCAGCTCGCGGCGTCTCTCTCGGGCTCCGGCGCAGAAGTTCAGCACGACGTTCTGCCGACCGGTCACAACCTGTCGCAGACGGACCTGCAGCTGCTCGTGAAGTGGTTTGGCCGATGATGTACGGCGGTTGAAGACGTGGATGGCCGCAACAAGTGCGGCCATGACGTTGAGAGTTTGAAAGTGTCATTCCCGGCCGGAGCGTCAGCGGAGGGGAAGGGAATCCACTGTCAGGCTCAGCGCTATGGATCCCCTTCCCGCACTGCGTGCGCCGGGGATGACATCCTCTTCGTCATGGCCGAGCTTGTACCGGCCATCCACGTCTTAAGACGAGCCGAGAACCCCGGTCTCGAAGAACCGTTCCATGGCTTCCTCGGCCGGCCTGATGTCGATGCCGCGCCCCACAAGCCATGCATCGTCGAAATGCGTGCTGCGATAACGCTCGCCTGAATCGCACAGAAGCGTCACGACCGAACCCCGCTCGCCATTTTGCACCATCTCGCCAACGATCTGAGCGACCGCCCACAGGTTGGTTCCGGTCGAGCCGCCGCAGGAGCGGCCGATGCGGCGGGAGAGCACGCGGGCGGCTGCAATGCTCGCCGCATCCGGCACGGCAAAAGCACGATCAATCAGTTCCGGCACGAAGGACGGCTCGCACCGGGGACGGCCGATGCCCTCGATCACCGAGGGTGGTCCCGAAACGTTACACACGGCCCGGTCCGCCAAATGGCGATGGAACACCGAAGCCTCCGGATCGGCGAGAGCGAGCTTCGTCGGCAGACGACGATAGCGGATATAGCGGCCGAGCGTCGCCGAGGTACCGCCGGTCCCCGCTCCGACCACGATCCATGTCGGGATCGGATGCTCCTCGTGCGTCATCTGGCTGAAGATCGATTCGGCGATGTTGTTGTTGCCGCGCCAGTCGGTCGCCCGTTCGGCATAGGTGAACTGGTCCATGTAATGGCCGCAGAGTTCCTCGGCGAGCCGCGCGCTCTCCGCGTACATCTCGGCCGGGCTGTCCACGAAATGACTCTCGCCGCCATAGAAGGCGATCTGCGCAATCTTCTCGGCCGATGTGGAACGCGGCATCACGGCGATGAAGCGCAGGCCAAGCATGCGGGCGAAATACGCCTCGGACACGGCGGTCGACCCGCTCGAGGCCTCGACGATAGTGGTCCGAGGCCCGATCCAGCCGTTGCACAACCCGTAGAGAAACAGCGAGCGCGCCAGACGGTGCTTGAGGCTGCCCGAGGGATGGGTCGATTCATCCTTGAGATACAGCTCAATGCCCGGCGCGGCCGGCAGCGGCACCCGCAGCAGGTGCGTATCCGACGAGCGGTTGAAATCCGCTTCGATGATCTGGATGGCGGTCGAGACCCAGGTGCGGGGACAGGATGCAGCCATGATCACAGCGGAATATTATCGTGCTTCTTCCAGGGCCGCTCGCTCTCCTTGTGGCGGAGCATCGCGAGCGCCCGGGCGATCCGCCGCCTCGTCGAATGCGGCATGATCACTTCGTCGATGTAGCCGCGCTCCGCCGCCACGAAGGGCGACATGAAGCGGTCCTCGTATTCCTTGGTGCGGGCCGCGATCTTGTCCGCATCGCCGATGTCCTGGCGGAAGATGATCTCCACCGCGCCCTTGGCGCCCATCACGGCGATCTGCGCCGTCGGCCAGGCGTAGTTCACGTCGCCGCCGATGTGCTTGGACGCCATCACGTCATAGGCGCCGCCGAAGGCTTTTCGCGTGATCACCGTCACCAGCGGCACCGTGGCCTCAGAATAGGCGAAGAGCAGCTTCGCCCCATGCTTGATCAGGCCGCCATATTCCTGCGCCGTGCCCGGCAGGAAGCCCGGCACGTCCTCGAAGGTGACGATCGGGATGTTGAACGCGTCGCAGAAGCGCACGAAACGCGCGGCCTTGCGCGAGGCGTCCGAGTCGAGCACGCCGGCCAGCACCATCGGCTGGTTGGCGACGAAGCCGACCGTGCGACCCTCGACGCGGCCGAAGCCAGTGATGATGTTCCGGGCATAAGATTCCTGGATCTCGAAGAAGTCGCCCTCGTCCACGACCTTCAGGATCAGCTCCTTCATGTCGTAGGGCTTGTTCGGGTTCTCCGGGATCAGGGTGTCGAGGCTGGCGTCCGTGCGGTTCGGGTCGTCGAAGCTCGGGATCTCGGGCACCCCGTCCATGTTGTTGGCCGGCAGGAAGTCGATAAGGCGACGCACCTGCAGCAGCGCCTCCACGTCGTTGTCGTAGGCGCCGTCGGCCACGGACGACTTGGTGGTATGGACCTTAGCGCCGCCCAGTTCCTCCGAGGTGACCGTCTCGTTGGTGACGGTCTTCACCACGTCGGGGCCGGTGACGAACATGTAGGAGCGGTCGCGCACCATGAAGATGAAGTCGGTCATGGCGGGCGAATAGACGTCGCCGCCGGCGCAAGGCCCCATGATCACCGAGATCTGCGGGATCACCCCGGAGGCGATCACGTTGCGCTTGAACACCTCGCCGTAGCCGCCGAGCGCCGCCACGCCCTCCTGGATTCGGGCGCCGCCGGCGTCGAACAGGCCGACGATGGGGGCGCGCATCTTGAGGGCCATGTCCTGGATCTTGATGATCTTCTGGGCGTGCGCCTCGGAGAGCGAGCCGCCGAAGACGGTGAAGTCCTTGGCGAAGACGAAGACCGTGCGGCCATTGACGGTGCCCCAGCCGGTGACGACGCCGTCGCCCGGGATCTTGACTTTCTCCATGCCGAAATCGGTGGAGCGGTGCTCGACGAACATGTCGAACTCCTCGAAGGAGCCCTTGTCGAGCAGGAGCTCGATGCGCTCCCGGGCGGTCAGCTTGCCGCGGCCGTGCTGCGCCTCGATGCGCTTCGCGCCACCGCCCAGGCGAGCCTGCGCACGCCGCTCCTCAAGCCGTTCAAGCATGTCTTTCATCGGAAATCCCTGGATGCCGGGGGAAAGTTTCTCCCCGCTTAGCACAGCCGTGCGGAGGTCAAAATCCCACTATCGGCGTGGGCCCGATGTCCTTTCACAGGAACGCCCGAGGGATCCGGGCTGAATTACCGCGTCGCGAGGCGATAAACCGTCGAGGCGGCCTTGAAATCGGCCTCGCGCCGCCGGCGGCGCTCCATGGCCTCGTAGTCTTCGCCCCAGACACTTTCCTGGTAGAGCTCGTCCACATGGGCTGCGGCCCAGGCGCGATCGACGTCCAGTTCCTGCGCGGCATGGGCGAGCGCGATCAGCACCGAGCCGGAAAGGGTGGTCATCACGTGGAGGGCGGCCAGAGCGAACGGAGACCGGACCTGCTCGATGGCGCTGCGGATGGCGGCAACGGCGTCATCAGGCTGGGCGACATGCATGACGCCCTCGCCGAGGGTGAAGCGAGCGCCATGCGCCTCCCTGGCCCAGTCGAGAACCGGGCTCCAGGCTTGGTCCTGGGACCTGGCGAGGCGCTCGGGCTCGCCGGCGCGGTAATAGACGAGATCGGACCCGGCATAGCGGACGAGATCGTCCACGACTTCCGCCTGCCGGGGCGTGACGCCGTCGATGGCCGAATTGACGATGCGGGTGATCGGCATCGTCGACGGATCGATCTCGGCACCCTGCCCCTGCCATTCCTCGGCAAGCGCCTCGGCGAGCTCTCGTGTCGGCGCGGCCAGGTCCTGTTTGCCGGGCGTCTTGGCGGTGCGTCCGTCCAGGGTCAGGAGGAACCGGCCGTCCCGTTCCTCCACGCCGGCGTTCTTGTAGAAGCGTTTGGGCAGGGTGGGCTTCATGCCGGCCTGGGCGGCCCGCATGGGGTTCGGTTCCTCTTCGGACGGGAACCAGTCGCGTGGATCAGTCATGGGCCTAAAATGGGGTTTCAGACGGACATCTTCGAGGCCGGACCTAAGAATTCCTGCAGCACGGCCTCAAGTTCAGAATAGGAATGGACGATGGGCCCTGCCCCGGCCTCGGTCAGAGCGGCCACGGGTTGGAAGCCCCAGGAGACGCCCACAGGCAGCACCGCGGCCGCGCGGGCCATGGCCATGTCGAAGCTCGAATCGCCCACCATGACCGTGTCGCCAGGCGTGGCTCCCACCTCCTGCATCGCCTGCAGGATCATGCCCGGATGCGGTTTGGAGGGGGCATCGTCGGCGGTCTGAATGACGGTAAAGACGTCGTGCCAGCCGTGCCGGTCGAGCAGATGGGCGACGCCGCGCCGGGACTTGCCGGTCGCGATCCCGAGCAGAACGTCCTGGCGAGTGCGGAGCCGTTCGAGGCAGCCCTCGACACCGGGAAAGAGCGGCTCCGCATTCGCTGGATCCTGGCGCAGGGTGAGGAAGGCGTCCTTGTAGGCGTCGACCAAGCTCTCGATTGGGCCCTTGGGCCCGACCAGAACCGTGAAGGCCTCCACCAGGGACAGACCCACGATGGAGAGCGAGCGCTCCCGGCTGGGTGGCTGCAGCCCATGAGCGGCGAACGCCATCCGCTGAGCGGACAGGATGATGTCCTGACTGTCGACCAGCGTCCCGTCGACATCGAAGAGAATGAGCTTCAAGGGTCTTTCCGGTCCGGCTGTGCCAGCGCCTCAGCTCTGCGGCTTGTCGGCGTGGCAGAACTGCGGTGTGTTCATGTTCCAGTTGCCGCACTTGTCGCAGGCCGTGGCGAGCAGGCCGAGACCGATCACGGCGGTGACGCGAAGAATACGTTTCATATGGGAGCCCCCTTGTGGGCGGCACCATATTCAATATTCCGCGCCCCTGCCAGAAGGCGTTTTCAGGAATCCCATGGACCGAGTGCCCTGAGCGAAATCGTTCAGGACGCCATGCGGCGGCTTCGCGCCTGCTCAGGCGGCCAGCCGCGTCTCCTGCTTCGCAACGATCGCACGAACATCGTCGCCATCGATCGTCTCATGCTCCAGAAGCGCCTCGGTGAGGGCATCGAGCGCATCGCGGTTGTCCTCGATGCAGGTCTTCGCGGCCGCATACATCTCGTCGATGATGCGGCGGATCTCCTGCTCGACCTCGCGCGGCAGGCTGTCGCCGGAACGGGCCACGCGGACCATGCCGATGGCCGGGCTCATGCCCCATTCGGTGACCATCTTGGTCACGATGTTGGTCGCGTGGGCGATGTCGCTGGCGGCCCCCGTCGTGACCTTCTTGGGACCGAACACCACCTCCTCGGCCGCGCGGCCGCCCATGGCGACGATCAGGTCGGCCTCGAGCTTCTCCACCGGGATGCAGAACCGGTCATGATCGGGCAGCCGCATCACGAGTCCGAGCGCCTGGCCATGAGGGATGATGGTGGCGCTGTGCACCTTGTCGGAGGCCGGCAGCAGGCAGGCGCAGAGCGCGTGGCCCGCCTCGTGGACGGCCACGAGCCTGCGTTCCTCGTCCGAGACGACCAGGGAGCGCCGCTCGAGACCCATGATGATCTTGTTGCGGGCTGCCTCCAGATGGTCTCGCGTGACCTCTTCCACGCCCTCGCGAGCCGCGAAGATCGCGGCCTCGTTCAGAAGATTGCCGAGATCGGCTCCGGAGAAACCGGGCGTTCCCCTGGCAATGGAGGCGAGGCTCACGCCGGCGGCGAGCCTCACGTTGCGGGCATGGACGTTGAGGATCGCCTCACGGCCTGAGATATCCGGGAGGCCGATGTGGACCTGGCGGTCGAAGCGGCCCGGACGCAGGAGCGCCGGGTCGAGCACGTCGACGCGGTTCGTGGCACCGATGACGATCACGCCGGCGGTGGTATTGAAGCCGTCCATCTCCACGAGAAGCTGGTTCAGCGTCGACTCGAATTCTCTGTCAGCGGCGGATCCGCCGCCGCCGCGTTTGCGGCCGATGGCGTCGATCTCGTCGATGAAGATCAGGCAGGGAGCCTTCTTCCGCGCCTGCTCGAAGAGCTTGGACACGCGACCCTTGGCGATGCCGATCAGGGGCGCAGAGAAGTCGCTGCCCGATACGGCCATGAAGGAGACGCCAGCCTCGCCAGCCAAGGCCTTGGCGATGAGGGTCTTGCCTGTTCCGGGCGGCCCGACCATCAGGAGGCCACGAGGAATGCGGGCGCCCACCTTCGTGAAGGCTTCGGAATCGCGTAAGAATGCGATCACCTCCTGCAGCTCGGCCTTGGCCTCTTCCTGGCCGGCCACGTCGTCGAAGCGATTGGGGATGCTGCGGATCACACGCGGCCAGCGCGAGGTCGGCTTGAAATCGGTCTGGATCGCCAGCATGACGAGCACGGCCGCCACGAGAACCAGCGGCACCAGGATACTGGCCAGATGGGCGGCGTCGAAGCCGGGCTTCTTGAAATCCACCTCTGCCCCGGCAGCCGTGATCCGCTCGATGTAATCGGCGCTCACCAGGCCGTTGGGCATGCGCACGAATACGCTCCGATCCGCCATCGAGACGGAAAGGCCGCCGCTCTCGATCAGAACCCGCTGAACCTTTTTCTGAGCCAGTTCCCGGGTAAACTCCGAATAGGTGATTTCGACAGGAGGCTCTGCCAGCAGGCGGGGACCGACGAACACAGCGGCCGCGATGACCAGCGCTAGGATGGCGGCTGAAACAGCCACGGTTTTCTTGGCCAGAACCCTTCTGGCTTTTTCGAGAACGTTGGTCACAGGCGGCGCCCCCATAGCGCGATATGAAGTTTTTTGGAGGTGCCGCTGTTTAGTCTATTTTGACGCAGATCGCAGTACGGCGAATGGGCACACCCACCGAACGGACGGGATCGGCCTCAGTTCAGCAGATCGCTGTATTCCTTGTGGCGGCGGATCCACGCCCAGGCGTAGCCGCAAAGCGGCGTGATCGTGCGGCCTTCCGAGCGGGCAATCTCGGCCACGCCGCGCATCAAATCGCCGGCGGCACCTGTGCCCCGCAAGGGCATGGCGGCCTCCACATGGCGAATCACGAGATCCGATCCACGCCGTTCATAATTGGCGAAGGCAATATGTCCGTTTCGCTCCAGTTCGAAGCGGTGGCGGGCGGCGTTGTCGCGAACATTGCTGCTCATGCTTCAACTCTCGTTACGAGACTTCTCTGGCACCAACGTGGTCCGGCGGGCAGCGTTCCGCAACCGGCCAAGCTCGGTACGAGGGTTGGGAACAATGCCCAATCGTATCCGGTTTCGAAGTGGCTCAATGGGGAGACCAACGGCATGCCGACCGTGTTCCTGGACTGCGATGGTGTCCTGGCCGACTTCGACAAAGGGGCTGCCCGGGTCTTCGGTATGCTTCCGTCCGAGTACGAGCGCCGGTTCGGCCTGAAGCGCTTCTGGTCGGAGCTTGCCGCCGCCCCGGACTTCTTCAACATCCTCGAACCCCTCCCGGACGCTATGGAGCTGTTCGAGGCCGTTCGCCATCTCGACCCTGTCATCCTGACCGGGTTGCCGCGCGGGAACTGGGCCGAGCCGCAGAAGCGGCGCTGGGCAGAGCGGCATTTTCCGGGCACGAAGGTGATCACCACCACGGCCGCCCTGAAGCGCGAACACTGCCATCCTGGGGATGCCCTGGTCGACGACCGGGAGAAGTATCGCCATCTCTGGGAGGGCGCCGGCGGCATCTTCATCCATCATCGGAACGCGACCACCTCGGTGAAGCGGCTGCGGGTGCTCGGCTTTATCTGAGCATCCCATCCTCAAGCCGCAGCTAGGCGCGCCTGAAGTCTCTCCTTCACCGCGGGCCATTCCTCCCGGAGGATGCTGTAGACCGCCGTATCGCGGATATGGCCGTCAGGCATGATCATGTGCTGACGCAGGATGCCATCGAGCTTGGCGCCCAGGCGCTCGATGGCGGCCCGGGACTGATCGTTGCGGGCATGGGTGCGGATCTCGACCGCGAGGCAGCCCAGAAACTCGAAGGCGTGCCGCAGCATGAGGAACTTCGCGTGCGTGTTGACGAAGGTCCTCTGCCAGGATTTGGCGATCCAGGTGGTGCCGATCTCGACCCGGTGATTGGCGGCATCGATGTTCATGTAACGCGTCGAGCCGACAACCCGGTTGCCGTCGTTCACCACCGTGGCGAAAGGAAGGGCAAGGCCGGCGGCCTGAAGCTCCAGGGCTTTCTGCACATAAGCTTCGAACCCTTCCGGCCGGGGCACCGTCGTGGTCTTCTTCTCCCAGAGTTCCCCGTCGCTCGCAGCGCCACCCAGGGCCGGGACATCGGCGAGGCTCAGAGGGCGCAAGGTCAGGCGGTCGGTGGAGAGGGTGACGGGCTCGATATGCAGCATGGAGAAAGTGCCTTTGCAGTCTGCTGCTTTGTCCCCGATTCAGGGACGGCCTGCAATGGCCAGGGCACCATCAGGAGGCTTCTCCGCCTCCTGACGCGGTCATCATCGTTCGAAAACGGTCAGCTCAGCAGATAGACGAGCCCCGGCAGGCTCACGGCCAGGGCAGCCAAGACCCAGGCGCCCACAGCGGATTCCCAAGCCACGTTACCTGTGGCGTTCCGCAATCTCTGAGCGCAGGTCCCCGCCTCCATCGTGCGCCCGCTTAGGCACGAGCAAAGCGCATAATGGGCCTGACCATCCGACAGGGCGAAGTACCGCATGGCATCGCCGAGCCGGTCGCTCGCCAGTCCATCCGCCCGCAGGACAGGGTCGTCATAAGCGACCGTGAGCGGCGAGTCGTCCTCGCGGACCAGAGCGCGCTCCGCCGGCGGCTTGTACTCGATTTCACCGAGAGAGCTGAGGCGGCGCTTGGGATCCCTTTCGAGCAGGTCGATCCAACGCTGGAGTCGTTCCTCCCGAGACAGGGGTCTCGGCTGAACGTCGGCTACGCTACGGAGCTGATCAAGAGGCTTGTGTTCCATCGATCTCCTCCTTGCCTGGAGCATCGGACCCAAAAGTGGATTTCACTTCTGGGATCCATCCGATGCTGCGCGCCATGCGCGGCGAAAGTGCGACAGGCAAGAAGAGCGAAGGAGGTAGGAAAGCTACTCTTCGGGCGCTTCGACGATGGGATCGTAGCGGCTCGTGTCCAATCCGAGGAGATTGAAGCTCTGCTGCATGTGGGGCGGCAGCGGCGCCGTCACATCGATGGGCTTTCCGGTTCGCGGATGGGCGATGACGATGCGGCGCGCAAGAAGATGCAGCTTGTTCTGAATGCCGCCGGGCAGCTCCCAATTCTCGATGTCGAAATACTTGGGATCGCCGACGATGGGATGACCGATATGAGCCGTATGGGCTCGCAGCTGGTGCGTGCGCCCGGTGACGGGCTTCAGCGACAGCCAGGCAAGCTTCTGCGCCGCCGTATCAACCACCGCGTAATAGGTGAGCGCATGGCTTGCGCCCTCATCCCCGTGACGGGCGACGCGCATGCGGGAATCGCCCTCGTCGCCTTCCTTGGCCAGATAGGTCGAGACCCGGCCCTGGCGAACGCGCGGCACGCCGGCCACCAGCGCCCAGTAGATCTTTCGCGTGGTGCGGGAGCGGAAGGACTTCGCCATGGTGGACGCGGCAAAGCGCGTCTTGGCGATGACGAGGCAGCCGGCCGTGTCCTTGTCGAGCCGGTGCACGAGGCGCGGCTTTTGCCCATCCTCGCCGGTCAGCGCATCGAGCATGCCGTCCACATGCCGCTTGGTGCCCGAACCGCCCTGGACGGCAAGGCCCATCGGCTTGTTGATGATGAGAACGTCCTTATCCTCGTAGAGCGTGATCGACTTGAGGAATTCGCGATCGTCCTGGTCCTTGGCCGCGCTGCGGGAAACCGGCCGCTGTTGATCGAGCTTCAGGGGCGGCACGCGAACCTTCTGGCCCGCCACCAGTCGGTCGTTCGGCTGCGCCCGCTTGCCGTCGATGCGCAGCTCCCCTTTGCGGACAATACGCTGGATGTGGGTAAAGGCGAGCTGCGGGAACCGGGCAACCAGGAAACGGTCGACCCGCATATCGGCCTCGTCCGGCTCGACCACGAGAGTCTGGACGCCCGTCGCCAGAACCTCCTGGGCAGCAGCCTTGGCCTGGGCCCGGGTCGGCTGGCGCGGAGCTTCCGCAGCCGGTTTTGTCTGCTGGGCGCGCTCAACGGGCTTCTCGCGCAATGCTGACGACGGACGCGTCTTGGCTGCCGCGGATTTCACGCTGCGTTGTTTCGCCGGGGCCGCCTTGCGTGCCGGCTTGTCCTCGCGCGAGCGAAAGCCCTGCCGGGCACCCGAGCGCCCAACACGGCCACCATTCTGTCCTGAACCGCTTTTTCTCATGGATGTGTGGGTACCAGAGCGCCGCGCGGGCGGCAATCGAGGTTTAGGCCGTGACCGCCCGGATGAGGCCGAGACCGGCGACCAGTCCGGCAATGGACAGAAGTACCGAAGCACCTACGTAGGCTGCCGCGAGTCCGACCTGCCCCCGCTCCCAGAGCATCACCGCATCGAGGGAAAAGGCCGAGAAGGTGGTGAAGCCGCCGAGGATTCCGGTGGTCAGGAAGAGCCGCAGGGGCTGGCTCCATCCCTCACCCGCCTTGAAGATGAGCCACGCGGTGAGAACTCCCATGACCAAGGATCCGAACACGTTGACCGTCAGCGTCCCCCAGGGAAATGCCGTTCCGCACATCCGGGCGCAGCCGACGTTCACCCCATGCCGGAGCGCGCCGCCGATTCCGGCACCCAGGAAGACGAGGAGATACGCCTTCATCAGCTATTCCTCGTCATCCCCACTCCGCCGCTCCCGACGCAGCCGCTCCCACCAATCGAGCCGCTTCCGGATCTCCCGCTCGAAGCCACGGTCGACCGGCTCGTAGAACTCCTGCCGGCCCAGCTTTTCAGGCCAGTAATTCTGGCCCGAAAACGCATCCGGCTCGTCGTGGTCGTAAGCATAGCTCTCGCCGTAGCCGATCTGCTTCATGAGCTTGGTCGGGGCGTTCAGGATCGTCTTGGGCGGCATGAGGGAGCCGTGCTCCTTCGCCACCCGCGTGGCGGCCTTGTAGGCCGTGTAGAGGGCGTTCGATTTGGGCGCGGTGGCGAGATAGACGGCGGCTTGAGCCAGCGCCAGCTCTCCCTCCGGCGAACCGAGGAAGTCGAAGGCGTCCTTGGCCGCGTTGGCGACGCCCAGGGCCTGCGGATCGGCCATGCCGATATCCTCCACGGCCGCTCGCACCAACCGGCGGGCAATGAAAAGTCGGTCCTCCCCCGCGTCCAGCATGCGGGTCAGGTAATAGAGCGCCGCATCGGGGTCGGACCCGCGGATGGTCTTGTGGAGGGCGGAGATAAGGTTGTAGTGGCCCTCCTGGCCCTTGTCGTAGATCGGGGCGCGGCGCTGGATGATCTCCTGAAGCTGCTCCGCGTCGAAGATCTCGCCGGGCTTGGCCGAGCGCCAGACCTCTTCGGCGAGCGTCAGGGCCGCGCGCCCGTCTCCGTCCGCCATGCGCACGAGAGACGCCCTCGCCTCCTCGTCGAGCGGCAGGCTTTTCCCCGTCACCTCCTCGGCCCGGGCCAGGATCTGCTCGATGGCAGGCTCGTCGAGGGACTTGAAGAGCAGCACCCGGGCGCGGGAGAGCAGCGCGGCATTCAGCTCGAAGGATGGGTTTTCCGTGGTGGCCCCTACCAGCGTAATAGTGCCGTCCTCCATGACCGGCAGGAAGGCATCGAGCTGGGCCCGGTTGAAGCGATGAATCTCGTCGACGAAGAGCAAGGTGCCCTTGCCGATGGAACGGCGATGGCGTGCCGCCTCGAAGACCTTCTTGAGATCCGCCACGCCGGAGAAGATCGCCGAGATCTGCTCGAAGTGAAGATCCGTCTCGTGGGCAAGCAGGCGCGCGACCGTGGTCTTGCCTGTGCCGGGCGGCCCCCAGAAGATGAGGGACCCCAGCGTCTTGGACGCGATGAGTCGGGACAGGATGCCATCCGGCCCCACAAGGTGGTCCTGGCCGACCACCTCCGAGAGCTTGGTCGGGCGCATCCTGTCCGCCAGCGGACGGGGCGCGTTCTGATCGAGGCCGGCGGATGAAAACAGGTCGCTCATGGTGGTCAGGGACTCAGGGACAGCCCTTCATCCATACCCGATCTCGATCCCGCCGTCCCGCTTATCGCCCGAGCACCGTCGTGAAGACCCGCCCGCCCCGGCTGACCGTGATCTCCCAGTAACCACCGTTGCGGTTGATCATGCGGTCCGCGTCCTTCGTAGACGCCAGGCGTTCACCGTTGATAGCGACGATCTGGTCACCCTTTTCAAAGCCGACGCCGGCGGCGACGCTGCGATCCTCCAGATCCGCGATGACCACGCCGTCATCCGCGATGTCGATCTGCAGCTCGTCGGCGACGGCGGGCGACATGTTCACGAGCGTCGCGCCGGCGAACGGTGTGCGGGTCCGACCGCGCACGGGCTCCCGTGGCGGATTCTCCGGCGGAGGGGCAAGCTTCACCGGGATCGTCGTCTGCTTGCCGCTTCGAAGCACGGTGAGAGGAGCCTGTCCCTGGGTTCCCTTCAGGGTGAAGCGGTAGCCGAAGGAATCCGGGTTATCGACCGGCTGCCCGTCGACCGCCAGAATGGCATCGCCCCGTTTGAGACCGGCTTCGGCGGCGGGTCCCCTCTCGTAGACCGCCGTCACCAGAACGCCCGTCGGACGCTCCAGGCCGAGGCCGGTCGCGATGTCCCCGTCGACCGGCTGGAGCCGCGCGCCGAGCCAGGGCCGAACCACGTTCTTCGAGCCGCCCTTCGCGGAATTCAGCACCACCCGCACCATGCTCGACGGCACGGCGAAACCGATGCCGATGCTGCCGCCCGAGCGGGAATAGATCGCCGTGTTGATACCGACCACGCGGCCGCTCATGTCGATGAGAGCGCCGCCCGAATTGCCTGGATTGATCGCTGCATCGGTCTGGATGAAGAACTGATAGTCGGAAATGCCGACCTGCGTGCGGGCGAGAGCCGAGACAATGCCCTGCGTCACCGTCTGGCCGACGCCGAAGGGATTGCCGATGGCGAGCACCAAGTCGCCGACCTGGAGCGCCTCGGAATCGCCGAGCTCGACGGCCTGGAGGTTCGTGGCATCCTTCAGTTTCAGGACGGCAATGTCGGTGCGCGGATCGCGCAGCAGGATGTCGGCCGCGAATTCGCGTCGGTCGGCCAGGGCGACCTTCACCTCGTTCATGTTCTCGATCACATGGTTGTTGGTGATCACGAGCCCCGACGGGTCGACGATGACACCGGAGCCGAGGGAGCTTTGGGACCTGCCACGGGGAACGCCCGGGGCGTTGTCGCCGAAGAAGCGCCGGAAATACTCCTCCATGGCTGCATTCTGCCGGCGCTCGGAGCGTGTGGCATAGACATTGACGACGGAACCCGCCGTCTGGCGAACAACGGGCGCGAAGGAAAGCTGGACCTGCGCCTTGCTGTCCGGGACTACGCGCTGCGTCTGAGCCTGTGCTCCAGCTACCCCGAGGGCCAGGAGGACAGCGGTCAACGACAGGCGAAACATCGAACAGGGCATAATGGTCGAATCCTTTGATCAGCGACGTCTTTCGATAAAGGGCAGAACCCGAAATACCAAATTCCGCAGCATTAAGACGAAGATTCGAAACAAAAAGGGCGGCCCGAAGACCGCCCTTGATGAAAACCTTTGGAGTCGAGAGCTTACTCGGCTGCCTCGACGATCTCGTCCTTCTGGGTCGGGCCCGAATCCTGGCCGCGCGCATCCACGTCGCGGTCGACGAACTCGATCACCGCCAGCGGGGCGTTGTCGCCGTAGCGGAAGCCGGCCTTGAGGACGCGGGTGTAGCCACCGTTGCGGTCCTGGTAGCGCTTGCCCAGCACGTCGAAGAGCTTCTTGACCATCGCATCATCGCGCAGCTTGGACATGGCGAGGCGGCGGGCATGCAGGTCGCCGCGCTTGCCCAGCGTGATCAGCTTCTCGACGACGGGACGCAGATCCTTGGCCTTCGGCAGGGTCGTGACGATCTGCTCGTGCTTGATCAGCGCAGCCGCCATATTGGCGAACATGGCCTTGCGGTGTTCGGTCGTGCGGTTGAAGCGACGACCACGGAATCCGTGACGCATTGGCTTTCTCCTTGATCTTCCGGCCGCCGTGCCAAGGGACGGACCGTCTCTCTTTTGATACCGCCCTTATTGGGCGGGGCAGATGAAGGAGCCGCCTTTCCTAAACGGAGGCGGCTCCGACGAACTTAGTAATGCTCTTCGAAGCGCTTCGCGAGGTCTTCGATGTTCTCCGGCGGCCAGCCCGGCACGTCCATGCCGAGGTGGAGGCCCATGCCGGCCAGAACTTCCTTGATCTCGTTGAGCGACTTGCGGCCGAAGTTCGGGGTGCGGAGCATTTCCGCCTCGGACTTCTGGATGAGGTCGCCGATATAGACGATGTTGTCGTTCTTCAGGCAGTTGGCCGAACGGACCGACAGTTCGAGCTCGTCCACCTTCTTGAGGAGCGCCGGGTTGAACGGCAGCTGCGGCGCGGCAGCGGCAGCCTCTTCCTTGCGCGGCTCTTCGAAGTTGACGAAGACCTGGAGCTGGTCCTGCAGGATGCGGGCGGCATAGGCCACGGCATCCTCAGGCGTCACGGCGCCGTTGGTCTCGACGGTCATGATCAGCTTGTCGTAGTCGAGGATCTGGCCCTCGCGGGTGTTCTCGATCCGATACGACACCTTCTTCACCGGGCTGTAGAGCGAGTCGACCGGGATCAGGCCGATCGGAGCGTCCTCGGTACGGTTGCGCTCGGCCGGAACGTAGCCTTTGCCGGTGTCGACCGTGAACTCCATGCGGATCTCGGCGCCCTCGTCCAGGGTACAGAGCACGAGTTCGGGGTTCAGGATCTGAACGTCGCCGACCGTGTTGATGTCGCCAGCCGTAACGGCGCCGGGGCCGGTCTTGCGCAGCGTCATGCGCTTCGCGCCCTCGCTCTGCATCTTGATGGCGATCGTCTTCACGTTGAGGACGATGTCCGTCACGTCCTCACGGACGCCCGGGATGGACGAGAACTCGTGCAGCACGCCGTCGATATGGATCGCCGTCACTGCAGCGCCCTGGAGCGACGACAGGAGGACCCGGCGCAGGGAGTTGCCGAGCGTCGTGCCGAAACCACGCTCGAGCGGCTCGGCCACGACCGTTGCAATGCGCTTCGGATCGTCACCGGGGGCGACTTCAAGCTTGTTCGGCTTAATCAGCTCTTGCCAGTTCTTTTGGATCACAACCACACCTCATGAGGTACGGCTTGAAGGGAGGTTTTCGACCAACCCTTTAAACCGGAACGCGCGTGGGCCCGAGACCCACGCGCCGGATAACCTTAGACGCGGCGACGCTTGCGCGGGCGGCAGCCGTTGTGCGGGATCGGCGTCACGTCACGGATCGAGGTGACGGTGAAGCCGGCCGACTGGAGGGCGCGCAGAGCGGACTCACGGCCGGAGCCGGGACCGGACACCTCGACCTCGAGGGTGCGCATGCCGTGCTCGGCAGCCTTTCGGGCCGCATCTTCCGCGGCGATCTGCGCCGCATACGGGGTCGACTTGCGCGAGCCCTTGAAACCCATGGCGCCAGCCGAGGACCAGGAGATCGTGTTGCCCTGGGCGTCGGTGATGGTGATCATGGTGTTGTTGAACGAGGCGTTCACATGCGCCACGCCGGAAACGATGTTCTTGCGTTCGCGGCGGCGGACGCGGGTAGCTTCTTTAGCCATTCCAAAGATCCTTCAAGCGCGCCCGTCATTCCAGGCGCTCGGGAGAAAGGGCCACCCCCCAGGGGTGGCCGACAGAACTTACTTCTTTTTGCCGGCGATCGGCTTCGCCTTGCCCTTGCGGGTACGGGCGTTCGTGTGGGTGCGCTGGCCGCGGACGGGCAGGCTGCGGCGGTGGCGCAGGCCACGGTAGGCGGCGAGGTCCATCAGGCGCTTGATGTTCATGGACACTTCGCGGCGAAGATCACCTTCGACGATGTAGTCGCGGTCGATCGTCTCGCGGATGGCCAGAACCTCGGCGTCGGTCAACTGGTTCACGCGGCGCTCGGCCGGGATGTTGACCTTCTCGATGATTTCCTGGGCCTTCTTGGGGCCAATGCCGTGGATATACTGAAGCGCGATCACAACGCGCTTGGCGGTCGGGATATTGACGCCTGCAATACGGGCCATCGTCCGTCTCCATGTAGGAAGCAAATGCTTCGGGTTATGATTATCGCGCGTCCGGTGGAGGCCGGCCCCTGCGCGGGTTAGTTATGCCAAACACAACAATCCAGAGCGGCCTCTCAGGAAGCCCTCTGGATATGCAGGTTCTTGTGCAAGAGCTTGCCCCTAACGGAAATTAACCCGTCCGTCAAGCCCTCACCCTCAACGACCCAGGATAGTCTTGATCGCCTCGGTCACATCATCGATGGGTTTCATGCCATCGACGGTCTTCAGCATGCCCTTGCCTTCGTAATAGGCCGAAAGCGGAGCGGTCTGCGTGCGATAAGCCTCGAGCCGGGTCTTGAACACGTCCGGATTGTCGTCCTTCCGAACCGGCTCCCCCCGGGCCTCGGTCTCCTTGGCACGCTTGACGATCCGGTCGACCAGCTCGGCCTCGTTGACCTTGAACTCGATGACCGCGTCCAGCTTGAGCCCCTTCTCGGCCAGCATGGCGTCGAAGGCCTTAGCCTGGGCCACCGTCCGCGGGAATCCGTCCAGGATGAAGCCGTTCCTGGCGTCGCTTTCCTCGATCCGGTCGGCGATGATGCCGACGACGATCTCGTCGGACACGAGATCCCCCCGGTCCATGACGGCCTTGGCCTGGAGGCCGACCGGCGTACCGGCCGCCACGGCTGCGCGGAGCATGTCGCCAGTCGAAAGCTGGGGAATTCCCAGCCGTTCGACCAGACGCACGGCCTGAGTGCCTTTTCCGGCCCCCGGCGGCCCCAGCAGAATCATCCTCATCGACGCCCCCCTGACTTCGTCGAGTGTGCCCGCCTTGTGGCGAGGTGTTGAACCTTAGCGTCTACGCGCACCCTTGAGCTTCGCCTTCTTGACGAGGCCCTCATACTGATGAGCCAAGAGATGGCCATGCACCTGCGCGACCGTGTCCATGGTAACAGACACCACGATCAGAAGCGAAGTGCCGCCAAAGTAGAATGGCAGCGCCGCATAGGACACCAGCAGTTCGGGAATCAGGCAGATGATCACCAGATAAGCCGCGCCCAGCACAGTGATCCGGGTGAGGACCTGATCGATGAAATCGGCCGTACGCTCCCCAGGGCGGATGCCCGGAATGAACCCACCCTGCTTCTTCAGGTTGTCTGCCGTCTCGGTCGGATTGAACACGATGGCGGTGTAGAAGAAGGCGAAGAACACGATCAGCGCCGCATACAGGAACATGTAGGCGGGCCGGCCATGGCCGAGATAGGCCGTCAGCGTGGCAATGAAGCCGGTGCCGTCCGTGCTGGACTGGAAGCTCGCAATCGTCGCGGGCAGCAGCAGAAGCGAGGACGCGAAGATCGGCGGAATGACGCCCGAGGTGTTCAGCTTGAGCGGCAGGAACGACGTCTGGCCCTCATACACCCGGTTGCCGACCTGGCGCTTCGGATAATTGATCAGCAGACGGCGCTGGGCGCGTTCCATGAACACGACGAAGTAGATGATCGCCACGGCCATCACGATGACGCCGAGGATCAGACCGGTCGAAATGGCTCCCTGGCGGCCGAGCTCGAGGGTGCCCGCGATGGCGGACGGGAGGTTGGCCACGATGCCGGCGAAGATGATCAGCGAGGTGCCGTTGCCGATCCCGCGGGACGTGATCTGCTCGCCGAGCCACATCAGGAACATCGTGCCGCCGGTGAGCGTGATGACGGTCGAGATGAGGAAGAAGGGCCCTGGCGCCTGCACGATGGTGCCGGAGCTCTGCAGGCCGACGGCGATGCCCCAGGACTGGAACACGGCCAGGAACACCGTGAGGTAGCGAGTGTACTGGTTCAGGATCTTGCGACCGGCCTCCCCTTCCTTCTTGAGCGCTTCGAGGGAGGGCAGCACGGAGGTCAGGAGCTGGACGATGATGGACGCCGAGATGTACGGCATGATGTTCAGGGCGAAGATGGCCATGCGCTCCACGGCGCCGCCCGAAAACATGTTGAAGAGGCCGAGCACGCCGCCGCTGGCGTTCTGGAAGCTCTGCGCCAAGGCTTCCGGGTTGATACCGGGCAGCGGAATGTAGGTGCCGAGACGGTAGACGATGAGGGCGCCCAAGGTGAACCAGATGCGCTTCTTCAGCTCATCGGCCTTGGCGATGGCGCCGAAATTGATGTTTGCCGCAAGTTGCTCGGCTGCTGAGGCCATAGTGGTGTCCCCGAAATACCTGGTACGTGACAGTCATCACGCAAACGGCGGCCACGCGATCAGACGCGGGCCGCCGCTTGGATCCTAGTCAATGTGGGCGCGGGCTCACGCCTGCGCAACGGCACCCAGCAGGGTGACCGAGCCACCAGCCTTCTCGATCGCTTCGACGGCCGACTTGGACGCGCCATGGACCTGGAAGGAAAGCTTCGACTTGAGCTCGCCGACGCCGAGGATCTTCACGCCGTCGCGGGCCTTGGAGACCACGCCGGCAGCAACCAGAGTCTCGACCGTGACCGGAGCGCCGGTGTCGAGCTTGCCGGCCTCGATGGCCTGCTGGATGCGTCCGACATTGACCTCATTGAGGTCGATCGCGTTCGGCTTGTTGAAGCCGCGCTTCGGCAGGCGACGGTGCAGAGGCATCTGACCGCCTTCGAAGCCTTTGATCGACACGCCGGTGCGGGCCTTCTGACCCTTCACGCCACGGCCGCCGGTCTTGCCCTTGCCGGAGCCGATACCACGGCCCACGCGCATGCGGTTCTTGGTCGAACCTTCGTTGTCACGAATTTCGTTGAGTTTCATGACGCTCTCCTCACTGCCCGTCGACAACGCGCACGAGGTGCTTGACCTTCTCGATCATGCCGCGCACAGCCGGCGTGTCTTCCAAGGTCGAGGTACGGTGAAGCTTGTTGAGCTTGAGGCCGATCAGCGTCTGGCGCTGCTTGGACTCGCGGCGGATCGGCGAGCCGATCTGCTCAACGGTGACGGTCTTCCCAGCGGAAGCAGGATTCTTTGCCATCGTCAAAGTCCTCCTTACGCTTCAGCGCCAGCGGCTTCGCTGGTGTCCGCATCGCGGCGGCGAGCCTGCAGGGTCGAAACCTTCAGGCCGCGGCGAGCGGCGACCGAGCGGGGGCTGTCCTCGTTCTTGAGCGCATCGAAAGTGGCGCGGACAAGGTTGTACGGGTTCGACGAGCCGAGCGACTTGGCGACCACGTCCTGCATGCCCACCACCTCGAAGACGGCGCGCATCGGGCCGCCGGCGATGATGCCGGTACCCTGGGGAGCGGCCCGCAGCACGACCTTGCCGGCGCCGTGGCGGCCGTTCACGTCGTGATGGAGCGTGCGGCCCTCGCGGAGAGCGACGCGGATCATCGAGCGCTTGGCGGCATCGGTGGCCTTGCGGATTGCCTCCGGCACTTCACGGGCCTTGCCGTGGCCGAAGCCGACGCGGCCCTTCTGGTCGCCGACGACCACGAGAGCGGCGAAGCCGAAGCGGCGACCACCCTTCACGACCTTGGCGACGCGGTTGATGTGGACGAGACGGTCCACGAATTCGCTGTCGCGCTCCTCGCGATCAGCCCGTTCTCTTGGTTCTCTAGCCATGAGACCTCTCACTTGCGCGGGCGGCGGGCCCGCTCGCTAAGGGTTGCTTGGATTATACCCGCCGTTAGAAATCCAGACCGCCTTCACGGGCAGCGTCGGCCAAAGCCTTCACGCGGCCGTGGTACAGGTAGCCCGAACGGTCGAAGATGACCTGCTTCACGCCGGCCTGAACCGCGCGCTCAGCCACGAGCTTGCCCACTTCCTTCGCCGCGTCGACGGTGGCGCCGGTCTTGAGCTTGCCCTTGACATCAGCCTCGAGGGTCGATGCCGACGCGACCGTGTGGCCGCGCACGTCATCGATGACCTGGGCGTAGATCTGCTTGGACGAACGGAAGACCGACAAACGCGGACGGCCATTCGCTGCCTTCTTGATCGCACGGCGCACACGAGCCTTGCGGCGATCTTCGGCGCCTTTCTTCTCAGCCATGATACGTCGTCCTTACTTCTTCTTGCCTTCCTTGCGGAAGATGAACTCGTCGGAGTACTTGACGCCCTTGCCCTTGTAGGGCTCCGGACCGCGATATTCGCGGATTTCGGCGGCGGTCTGACCCACGACCTGCTTGTCGATGCCGGCCACGACGACTTCCGTCGGCTTCGGCGTCGTGATCGTCACGCCGGCCGGAATCGCGTAGTCGATATCGTGGCTGTAGCCCAGCGACAGCTTCAGCACCTTGCCGGCAACGGCGGCCTTGTAGCCGACGCCGTTGATTTCGAGGCGCTTCTCGAAGCCTTTGGACACGCCTTCGACCAGGTTCGCCACCTGGGCGCGGGACATGCCCCACTTCGCACGGGCCGTCTTGGACTCGTCGCGCGGGTTCACCGACACGGCGCCGTTCTCAAGAGCAACCGACACTTCCTCGGGAACGAGGAACGAGAGTTCGCCCTTCGAGCCCTTAACCTTCACCATCTGACCGTCAACGGAAGCCGTCACACCTGACGGAACCGGAACGGGTTTCTTGCCTACTCGGGACATTTTCGAATCTCCGTGGTTCTGTGCGGGTGCTTCGGTCTTAGAAGACCTTGCAGAGCACTTCGCCGCCCACGTTCTTCTCACGGGCCTCGTGATCGGCCATCACGCCCTGGGGCGTCGAGAGAATGGTGATGCCCAGGCCGTCAGCCACGCGAGGCATGGTGTCGACGGAAGCATACACGCGGCGGCCGGGCTTGGAGACGCGCTCGATTGAGCGGATCACCGGCTGACCGTCATAATACTTCAGCTCGATCGAGAACTCGGTCCGACCATTGCCGAACTCCGTCTGCGAATAGTCGCGGATGTAGCCCTCGCTTTTCAGAACTTCGAGGACACGAGCGCGGAGCTTCGAGCCGGGGGTGGAAACGGACCCGCGACGGCGCATCTGCGCGTTGCGGATACGGGTGAGCATATCGCCCAACGGATCGTTGATCATATGATGCCCCTCCCCTTACCAGCTGGACTTCACGAGGCCCGGGATCAGGCCCTTGTTGCCGAGCTCGCGCAGAGCGATACGCGACATGCCGAGCTTGCGGTAGTAAGCACGCGGGCGGCCCGTGATCTCGCAGCGGTTGCGGATGCGGGTCTTGCTCGCGTTGCGCGGCAGCTCAGCCAGCTTGAGGCGCGCCTCGAAGCGCTCCTCCATGGACTTCGACTCGTCGTTCGCGACCGCCAGGAGGCGCTCGCGGCGACCGGCGAACTTCTTCACCAGCTCACGACGATGCTTGTTCTTCTCAATAGCGCTTTTCTTAGCCATGCTTTTATCTCCAGTGTCCGCGTTTGAGGACAGTCATCCTCACTGCCGGAACGGGAAGTTGAAGTGACGCAGCAGGGCGCGGGCTTCTTCGTCGGTCTTCGCCGTGGTGGCGATGATGACGTCCATACCCCAAACCTGCTCGACCCTGTCGTAATTGATCTCAGGGAACACCAGGTGCTCCTTGATACCCATTGCGTAGTTGCCGCGGCCGTCGAACGACTTGGGGTTCAGACCCCGGAAGTCGCGGACGCGCGGGAGAGCGATGGTCACGAGGCGATCAAGGAATTCGTACATACGAACCTTGCGCAGCGTAACCTTGGCGCCGATCGGCATGTTCTCGCGGACCTTGAACTGCGAGATAGCCTTGCGGGCCTTCGTGATCACCGGCTTCTGGCCGGCGATGAGCGCGAGATCGGCAGCCGCGACCGAAGCCTTCTTCGAGTCGGCAGTCGATTCGCCAACGCCCATGTTGAGGACGATCTTCTCGATCGTCGGCACTTCCATGGGGTTCTTGTAGCCGAATTCTTCAATGAGCTTCGGACGCACCACTTCCTCGTAGTGCTTCTTCAGCCGCGGCGTGTAGCCGTCCACCTGAGCCTTAGCCATCGATCAGGTCTCCCGAACGCTTGGCGAAACGGACCTTGCGGCCGTCTTCGAGAACTTTGAAACCAACCCGGGTCGGCTTGCCGTCCTTCGGGTCCGCGTAGGCCAGGTTCGACAGATGGATGGCCGCCTCTTTCGAGATGATGCCGCCCTCTGCGTTGGCCGTCTGGCGCTGGTGGCGCTTCACCAGGTTCACGCCGCGGACGACCGCGCGCTCTTCCTTCGGGAGCACCTGCACGACTTCACCGGTCTTGCCCTTGTCGCGACCGGTCAGGACGACGACCTTATCGCCCTTCTTGATCTTCGCGGCCATTAGAGCACCTCCGGCGCAAGCGAAATAATCTTCATGTGGTTCTTGGCACGCAGTTCACGCGGAACGGGGCCGAAGATACGGGTGCCGACCGGCTCTTTCTGATTGTTGATCAGAACGGCGGCATTGCGGTCGAAACGGATGACCGAGCCGTCAGCGCGGCGGATGTCCTTCGCGGTGCGAACGACGACTGCCTTCATGACATCGCCCTTCTTCACGCGACCGCGCGGAATAGCCTCTTTCACGGATACGACGATGATATCGCCCACGGAAGCGTACTTACGCTTCGAACCGCCGAGAACCTTGATGCACATCACGCGACGGGCGCCGGAGTTATCGGCGACGTCAAGATTCGTCTGCATCTGGATCATGGCTTTGATCCTTTCCTTTGTTTCAGACAGGTTTCCGGGCCAAGGCAGGATTGCCCCCCGGACTACGCCTGACGGGGATCTAATGTCCCCTGCCCTTCAAATGTCGAGAGAGGCGGCCGTATACACGAACCGCCCCCGTTAGACAACCCCTAGGGAAGGCTTTTTAGGCCTTCGCTTGGTCGACGAGCACCCAGGTCTTGAGTTTGGAGAGCGGCCGGGTCTCCTCGATGAAGACCGTGTCGCCCACCTTGGCTGTGTTGTTCTCGTCATGAGCATGGTAGTTCTTCGTCTTACGCACGGTCTTCTTCAAGACCGGGTGCGTAAAGCGACGCTCCACCTTCACGACGACCGTCTTGTCCTGCTTGTCGCTGACAACGACGCCCTGCAAAACGCGCTTCGGCATCCTGATATCCTCTTAAGCCTTAGCCGCAGCGGCCTTCTGGCGCTGCAGCGTCTTGACGCGGGCGATGTCCCGACGGACCTCGCGGACGCGTCCGGTGTTCTCGAGCTGGCCGGTGGCGCGCTGGAAGCGGAGGTTGAACTGCTCCTTCTTCAGGTTCAGCAGCTCGTCCGTCAGCTGGTCCTTCGACATCGCGTTGAGGTCAGAGGCTCTCTGCTTAGACTTCATGATCCCCTCCTTACTCGGCAATGCGCTGGATGAAGCGTGTCTTGATCGGGAGCTTCGCGGCGCCGAGGCGCAGAGCCTCGCGGGCGATATCCTCGGGCACGCCGTCGATCTCGAACATGATACGGCCAGGCTTCACCTTGGCCGCCCAGTATTCGGGAGCGCCCTTGCCCTTACCCATACGCACTTCGGTCGGCTTGGTCGAGACCGGAACGTCCGGGAAGATGCGGATCCACACCCGGCCCGCACGCTTCATGGCGCGGGTAATGGCGCGGCGGGCCGCTTCGATCTGACGAGCGTTGACACGCTCGGGCTCCATCGCCTTCAGGCCGAACTGGCCGAAGTTGAGGTCCGTGCCGCCCTTCGCAGTGCCGGAAATGCGGCCCTTGAATTGCTTACGGAACTTGGTTTTCTTCGGTTGCAACATGGCAAACCTCTCCTGACCTCTCGGTTACGCCGCCTGCTCGCGGCGGCCACCGGAGCGGCCTCCTTCTTCGTTCATCCGCTTGTCCTGGGCCATCGGATCGTGCTCAAGGATTTCGCCCTTGAAGATCCAGACCTTGATGCCGCAGGTGCCATAGGTCGTGAAGGCCGTGGACGTGCCGTAATCCACATCCGCGCGCAGGGTGTGCAGCGGAACGCGGCCCTCGCGGTACCATTCGAGGCGGGCGATTTCAGCGCCACCCAGACGGCCCGAGCAGTTGATACGGATGCCCTCGGCTCCCAGACGCATGGCCGACTGAACGGCACGCTTCATGGCGCGGCGGAAAGCGACACGGCGCTCGAGCTGCTGGGCGATCGAGTCGGCCACCAGCGTCGCGTCGACTTCCGGCTTGCGGACTTCGACGATGTTGATCGCCACGTCGGCGTCCGTCATCTTCGAAACGAGCTTGCGCAGCTTCTCGATGTCGGCACCCTTCTTGCCGATCACCACGCCCGGGCGGCCCGAGTGGATGGTGACGCGGCACTTCTTGTGCGGACGTTCGATGACGATCTTCGAAACGGCGGCCTGCTTCAGCTGCTTCATGAGCGCTTCGCGGATCGCCATGTCCTCATGCATCAGCTTGGCGTACTCGCCCTTGCCGGCGAACCAGCGCGAGTCCCAGGTCCGGTTGATGCCGAGCCGAAGACCGATCGGGTTAACTTTCTGACCCATCTGGTTCTCCTTTATGCCTGTTCGGCAACTTCCCGAACCACGATCGTGAGGTTCGAGAACGGCTTCATGATACGAGCACCCCGGCCACGGGCCCGGGCGTGGAAGCGCTTCATGACGAGCGCCTTGCCGACATAGGCCTGGCTGACGACGAGATCGTCCACATCGAGGTTGTGGTTGTTCTCGGCGTTGGCGATGGCGCTCTCGAGGCACTTCTTCACGTCGCGAGCGATGCGCTTGCGGGAGAACTCGAGATCGGCGAGAGCCGCAGAAACCTTCTTGCCGCGGATAAGGGCCGCAACAAGGTTGAGCTTCTGGGGGCTGACGCGCAGCATGCGAGCGACGGCTTGAGCCTCTGTGTCGCTCAGTGCGCGAGGAGTCGCGGCCTTACCCATCTTACTTCCTCTTCGCCTTCTTGTCCGCCGCGTGGCCGTGGAACGTGCGGGTCGGCGAGAACTCGCCGAACTTGTGACCCACCATTTCCTCGCTCACGGAGACGGGAATGTGCTTCTGACCGTTGTAGACCCCGAACGTGAGGCCCACGAACTGCGGGAGGATCGTGGAGCGGCGGCTCCAGATCTTGATGACCTCGTTGCGGCCCGAAGAACGGGCAGCCTCGGCCTTCTTGAGGAGGTAGCCGTCGACGAACGGACCCTTCCAAAGCGAACGTGCCATGACGTGCCTCTATCCTTACTTCTTCCGAGCGTGGCGGCTCGACACGATGAACTTGTCGGTCCGCTTGTTCGAACGGGTTTTCTTGCCCTTGGTCGGTACGCCCCACGGGGACACCGGATGACGACCACCGGAGGTGCGACCCTCACCACCACCGTGCGGGTGGTCGATCGGGTTCATGGCGACGCCGCGGTTGTGCGGACGCTTGCCGAGCCAGCGGTTACGACCAGCCTTACCGATCGAGGTGTTCATGTGGTCCGGGTTCGACACCGCACCGACACTGGCGAAGCACAGTCCATGGACTAGGCGCTGTTCACCGGAGTTCAGGCGGACCGTCACGTAGCCCTGGTCACGACCCACGATCTGAGCGTAGGTGCCGGCGGAGCGGGCGAGAGCGCCCCCCTTGCCGATCTTCAGCTCGACATTGTGGATGATCGTTCCCACCGGCATGTTGCCGATCGGCATCGCGTTGCCCGGCTTAATGTCGACCTGCTCGCCGGCCGACACCTGATCGCCGACAGCCAGACGCTGCGGGGCCAGGATGTAGGACTGCTCGCCGTCGGCGTAGCGGATCAGAGCGATGAAGGCGGTGCGGTTCGGATCGTACTCAATCCGCTCCACGGTCGCCACATCGCCCAGACGGGCGCGACGCTTGAAGTCGACAAGACGGAGGGTGCGCTTGTGACCACCGCCGCGGAAGCGGACGGTCACGCGACCCAGGTTGTTGCGGCCGCCGGAGGAGCTCTTGCCCTCCGTCAGCTTCTTGACCGGCTTGCCCTTGTAGAGCTCGCTGCGGTCGACGATCACCAGCTGGCGCAGGCCGGGGGTGATTGGTTTGAATGTTTTCAAAGCCATCGGATCACTCTCTCGTCCGATCAGAGGCCCGTCGTGACGTCGATGGTCTGGCCCTCAGCGAGGGTTACAACCGCCTTCTTCACGTCCGACCGCTGGCCGCGGGTGCCGCGGAACATCTTCACTTTGCCCTTGGTGACGAGCGTGTTGACACTCTTCACCTTGACATCGAACAGCTTCTCAACCGCTTCCTTGATCTGCGGCTTCGTCGCATCCAGCCGCACCTTGAAGACGACCTTGTTCTGTTCGGACAGGGTCGTGGCCTTCTCGGTGATGACCGGGCTTACGATCACATCGTAATGGCGCGGGTCCAGGCTCATTTGAAACGCGCCTCCAGCGCATCGACAGCCGACTTCGTGAGAACGAGCTTCTCGCGACGCAGGATGTCATAGACGTTGATGCCCTGCACCGGCAGGACGTCGATGTTCGGGATGTTGCGAGCAGCCCGCTGGAAGTTCGTCTCGATCTCGGCGCCGCCGATGATGAGCGCGTTGCCGAGGCCGAGCTTGCCGAAGCGCTCGATGAGAGCCTTCGTCTTCGGCTCGGCGAGCTTCACGTCGTCGATCACGACGAGCGAAGCGTCCTTGGCCTTGGACGAGAGCGCATGCTTCAGAGCAAGGGCGCGAACCTTCTTGGGCAGGTCGTGAGCATGGCTGCGGACCTGCGGGCCGAAGGCGCGACCGCCGCCCCGGAACTGGGGAGCGCTCGCGGCGCCGTGGCGGGCGCTGCCGGTGCCCTTCTGCTTGTAGACCTTCTTGGTCGTCCGGTCGATGTCCGAACGATTCTTCACGGCATGCGTACCGGCCTGGCGTTTCGCAAGCTGCCAGCGGACGCAACGGGCCAGCAGGTCGGCGCGCGGCTCGAGACCGAAAATGGCCTCGTTCAGGTCGACCGAACCGGCGCTGGCGCCTTCGAGCGTGGTGACATCAAGCTTCATCACGCATTCTCCTCTTGGGCCTGCTCAGCCTGGGCGACCGGTGCAGCGTCGTTGGCCGTGCGGAATGCGCCGGGCATCGGCACTTCCTTGGGCAGCTTGCGCTTTACTGCGTCGCGGACGAAGATCCATCCGCCGGCCACGCCGGGAACGGCGCCCTCGACAAGGATCAGACCGCGCTCGACGTCGGTCGACACGACACGCAGGTTCTGCGTGGTGACGCGCTCAACGCCCAGGTGACCCGGCATCTTCTTGTTCTTGAACGTCTTGCCCGGATCCTGGCGGCCACCGGTCGAACCGATCGAGCGGTGGGAGACCGACACGCCGTGCGTGGCGCGCAGTCCGCCGAAGTTCCAGCGCTTCATGCCGCCGGCGAAGCCCTTACCGGTCGTGATGCCCGTGACATCCACGAACTGACCGGCAATGAAGTGGTCAGCGGTGATCTCGGCGCCGACCGGGATGACAGCATCCTCGGAGACGCGGAACTCCGCGAGCTTGCGCTTCGGCTCGACCTTCGCAACGGCGAAACTGCCGCGCTCAGCCTTCGAAACGTTCTTCACCTTGGCCTTGCCGACGCCGACCTGCAGCGCCGTGTAGCCGTTCTTTTCCTTGGTCCGGTGGGCGACGACCTGGCAGCTGTCGACCTTCAGAACCGTGACCGGGACATGTTCGCCGGCATCCGTGAAGATGCGGGTCATCCCGACTTTCTGTGCAATGACGCCTGAGCGCATGTGCGTATCCTCTCGGCGTGTCTACCGAAGGCTCCAAGCCCCGAAGGCTTAGAGCTTGATTTCCACGTCCACACCAGCAGCGAGATCGAGCTTCATCAGAGCATCAACCGTCTGCGGGGTGGGGTCCACGATATCGAGAACACGCTTGTGAGTGCGCATCTCGAACTGCTCGCGCGACTTCTTGTCGATGTGCGGCGAGCGAAGCACCGTAAAGCGCTCGATGCGCGTCGGCAGCGGGATGGGCCCGCGAACCTGAGCGCCGGTCCGCTTCGCGGTCGACACGATTTCGCGTGTCGAAGCGTCGAGGATCCTGTGGTCGAACGCCTTAAGGCGAATACGAATGTTTTGACCGTTCATGGCTTATCCATTCAACAAGGGAAGCGGCCGGACCGAGACCCGGCCGCTGTCCTTTGATCCTCTAAAAATCAATCCATCACGGCGGCGACGACGCCGGCGCCGACGGTCCGGCCGCCTTCGCGGATGGCAAAGCGCAGCTTCTCTTCCATGGCGATCGGGGCAATCAGCGTCACTTCCATGGTGATGTTGTCGCCCGGCATCACCATCTCGGTGCCCTCAGGCAGCGTCACCACGCCCGTCACGTCCGTCGTGCGGAAGTAGAACTGCGGCCGGTAGTTGCCGAAGAACGGCGTGTGACGGCCACCCTCTTCCTTCGTCAGGATGTAGGCCTCGGCCTTGAACTTCGTGTGCGGCTTGATCGAGCCCGGCTTGCACAGCACCTGGCCGCGCTCCACGTCCTCGCGCTTCGTGCCGCGCAAAAGAACGCCCACGTTGTCGCCCGCCTGGCCCTGGTCGAGCAGCTTGCGGAACATCTCCACGCCCGTCACCGTGGTCTTCTGCGTGTCGCGCAGACCCACGATCTCCACTTCCTCGCCCACCTTGATGATGCCGCGCTCCACGCGACCCGTCACCACCGTGCCGCGGCCCGAGATCGAGAACACGTCCTCGATCGGCATCAGGAACGGCTGGTCCACCGGACGCTCCGGCTGCGGGATGTAGCGGTCCACCTCGGCCATCAGCTCAAGCACCCGGTCGCGCCCGATCTCAGGCGAACGGTCTTCCAGAGCGCACAGGGCCGAGCCCTTCACGATCGGAATGTCGTCGCCCGGGAAGTCGTACTTCGACAGAAGCTCGCGCACCTCGAGCTCAACCAGGTCGAGCAGCTCGGCGTCGTCGACCATGTCGACCTTGTTCATGAACACCACAAGCGCCGGCACGCCCACCTGACGGGCCAGCAGGATGTGCTCGCGCGTCTGCGGCATCGGGCCGTCGGCCGAGGACACCACCAGGATCGCCCCGTCCATCTGGGCCGCGCCCGTGATCATGTTCTTCACGTAGTCGGCGTGACCGGGGCAGTCCACGTGGGCATAGTGCCGGTTCGTGGTCTCGTACTCCACGTGCGCGGTCGAGATCGTGATGCCGCGCGCCTTCTCCTCCGGCGCCTTGTCGATCTGGTCGTAGGCCGTAAACGTCGCCCCGCCCGACTCCGCCAGAACCTTCGTGATCGCCGCCGTCAGAGACGTCTTGCCATGGTCCACGTGACCAATCGTCCCAATGTTGCAGTGCGGCTTCGTCCGCTCAAACTTTTCCTTCGCCATCGTGGCACCCGTTCCTTTGATCGTTCAAATATTTGCTTAGTGGGTTCAGGCGTATTTCGCCTGAACCTCGGCAGCCACGTTCGACGGCACCTGCTCGTAGTGGTCGAACTGCATGGTGTAGTTGGCCCGGCCCTGGCTCATGGAGCGCAGGGTGTTGACGTAGCCGAACATGTTGGCGAGCGGGACCATCGCGTTGATGACCACGGCGTTGCCGCGCATGTCCTGACCCTGGATCTGGCCACGACGGGAGTTCAGGTCGCCGATGACCGATCCCGTGTAGTCTTCGGGGGTCACGACCTCGACCTTCATCACCGGCTCGAGCAGAACCGATCCGCCCTTCTGGAGAGCCTCACGGAGAGCCGCGCGAGAAGCGATTTCGAAGGCCAGAGCCGACGAGTCGACTTCGTGGAAGGCACCGTCGATGAGCTCGACCTTGAGGTCGACCACCGGGAAGCCGGCGATCACGCCGGCGCCCACGACCGACTGGAGGCCCTTTTCGACGCCCGGGATGTATTCCTTCGGAACCGCACCACCGACGATCTTCGACTCGAAGGAGAAGCCTGCACCCTGCTCGTTCGGCTGAACGACCAGCTTCACGCGAGCGAACTGGCCCGTACCGCCGGTCTGCTTCTTGTGGGTGTAGTCGATCTCGGCCTTCTTCGTGATCGTCTCGCGGTAAGCGACCTGCGGAGCGCCGATATTCGCATCGACCTTATAGGTACGACGGAGAATGTCGACCTTGATGTCGAGGTGAAGCTCGCCCATGCCCTTCAGAATCGTCTGGCCCGACTCCTGGTCGGTGGAGACGCGGAAGGACGGATCCTCGGCAGCCAGCTTCGAGAGAGCCAGACCCAGCTTTTCCTGGTCGGCCTTCGACTTCGGCTCGATCGCGATCTCGATGACGGGCTCGGGAAACTCCATGCGCTCGAGGATCACGGCCTTGTTCGGGTCGCAGAGCGTGTCGCCGGTGCGGACTTCCTTGAGGCCGGCCAGAGCGACGATGTCGCCGGCATAGGCTTCCTTGATGTCCTCGCGGTTGTTCGCATGCATGAGAAGCATGCGGCCGACGCGCTCCTTCTTGTCGCGGGTCGAGTTCAGGATCGAGGAACCGGCCTCGACCTTGCCCGAGTACACGCGGCAGAAGGTGATGGTGCCGACGAAGGGGTCGTCCATGATCTTGAAGGCGAGCATGGCGAAGGGGTCTTCGTCGGACGGCTTGCGGACGGTCTCTTCCTCGGTCTTGAAGTCGATGCCTTCGACAGCGCCACGGTCGACCGGGGACGGCAGGAAGTCGACGACGGCGTCGAGGAGCGGCTGAACGCCCTTGTTCTTGAACGCCGAACCGCAAAGGACCGGGTGGAAGGCGCGACGCTGCACGGCCGTGCGAACCAGGCGGCGCAGGGTCGCCTCGTCCGGCTCCTGGCCGTCGAGGTAGGCCATCATGGCCTCATCGTCCATCTCGACAGCAGCCTCGATCAGCTTGCCGCGATACTCGACAGCCTGATCCTTCAGGTCGGCCGGGATCTCCTCCTCGCTGAAGGAAGCGCCGAGAGCTTCGCCGTTCCAGACGATCGCCTTCATCTTGATAAGGTCGATCACGCCCTGGAAGTTGCTCTCGGAGCCGATCGGCAGCTGGAGGCAGACGGGCTTGCCGGCCACGCGGTCGATAATGTCGGCGACGCACTTGAAGAAGTCGGCGCCGGTCTTGTCCATCTTGTTGACGAACACAATGCGCGGAACGTCGTATTTGTCGGCCTGGCGCCACACGGTCTCGGTCTGGGGCTCGACGCCCTGGTTGCCGTCGAGAACGCAGACGGCGCCGTCGAGCACACGCAGCGAGCGCTCGACTTCGATGGTGAAGTCGACGTGGCCGGGGGTGTCGATGATGTTCAGGCGCTTGCCGTTCCAGAAGCAGGTGGTGGCAGCAGACGTAATTGTGATGCCACGCTCCTGCTCCTGCTCCATCCAGTCCATGGTGGCGGCACCCTCGTGCACTTCACCGATCTTGTGGGACTTACCGGTGTAGTACAGGATGCGCTCGGTCGTGGTGGTCTTGCCGGCATCGATGTGGGCCATGATGCCGAAATTGCGGTAGTCCTCAATCGCGTGCGTGCGGGGCATCGCTCAGCTCCTCAGGCCGTTACCAGCGGTAATGCGAGAACGCACGGTTGGCTTCCGCCATACGGTGGGTGTCTTCGCGCTTCTTCACGGCATTGCCGCGGTTGTTGGAGGCATCGAGCAGCTCGGCGGAGAGGCGCTCGACCATGGTCTTGTCGTTGCGGCCGCGGGCGGCCTGGATGATCCAGCGGATCGCGAGAGCCTGACGGCGCTCGGCGCGAACTTCGACCGGGACCTGGTAGGTCGCACCGCCGACGCGGCGGGAGCGCACTTCGATTGCCGGAGCGACGTTGTCGAGGGCCTGCTTGAAGACCTCGAGCGGGTTCGCCTTGGCGCGGCTCTCGATCGAGTCGAAGGCACCGTAGACGATGCTTTCGGCTGCGGACTTCTTGCCGTCGTACATGATGGAGTTCATGAACTTCGTGACGACGATATCCCCGAACTTCGGATCCGGGATGATCTCACGCTTTTCGGCGCTGTGGCGGCGGGACATGAGCTGACCTCAATAACAGTTGACGGCTTACTTCGGCCGCTTCGCGCCGTACTTTGAACGACGCTGCTTACGATTCTTCACGCCCTGGGTGTCGAGGACACCGCGGAGGATGTGGTAGCGGACACCCGGAAGGTCCTTCACGCGGCCGCCGCGGATCATGACCACGGAGTGCTCCTGAAGGTTGTGACCTTCACCCGGGATGTACCCGATGACTTCAAACCCGTTCGTCAGACGAACCTTGGCGACCTTACGGAGAGCCGAGTTCGGCTTCTTCGGGGTGGTCGTATAAACGCGCGTGCACACGCCGCGCTTCTGCGGGCAGGCCTCAAGCGCGGGGACCTTGTTCCGGCTCTTTTGCGCCGTCCGCGGCTTGCGGATCAGCTGAGAGATCGTTGGCATCCTGTGCCCTCTTTCACCAGCCACCGACCCGGTGGCCTTCTGAGTGTCTTCAACGGTTGAACGCCGCACTTCGCTTCTGCGGACCTTTTGGGTTGCACAAAACGAAGCCACGCCATTGACTTTGGTAAGCCCCTGGCGCGGTGCGATTGCAGAGGACCACGATCTTTATCACCGCGGTCGTGCCCTAAATCTGACATGTGTCAGTCAAGGTTGAGTTCGGCAGCGTTTAGGTGGCATCCGTCGAAGCTAGGCGCTTCGACTGGCGAAAACCTACGGCCAGCCGGAAAGTCCGGTCTCTGTAGCGTCCGAGTCGCGGAAAGTCAACAGGCTTCCGCTAACCAATCGGAAAGGTTCCGACTTCAGAGGCTCGGTAGAGGCTCGGTGCCGGGCTTAGTTCCCATGTGGGCAGTCTCACGGCCTCCGGCAAGGGCAGAAAGGGCGCCCCCTACACTTCTAAGAGCCTAGATCCTGCCCCCACCCTACCTTAAGGCCAAGCCGGCCTGAGCGGCGGCTTGGCCGCTCAGGCCGGAGAAACGGAAAAGCCGCCCGAAGGCGGCCTTTCCTATCTTAATCAAGCCTTGCAGCTCATTCGGCCGCTGGAGGCAGCTCGCTGACCTGAGCCTGGGACTCGGAGCGCTTCTGCTGCAGGATCAGCTCGTCGCGATGGGTCGCCACGGCCTTGATCTGAGCGGTGAGCGCGCCTGTGCCGGCCGGAATCAGGCTGCCGACGATGACGTTCTCCTTGAGGCCCTCGAGGGTATCGACCTTGCCGTTGACCGCCGCCTCGGTGAGGACGCGGGTGGTCTCCTGGAAGGACGCCGCCGAGATGAAGGAGCGGGTCTGCAGCGAGGCCTTGGTGATGCCGAGAAGAACCGGCACGCCTTCGGCAGGCTTCTTCTTCTCGGCCACGAGGCGCTCGTTGATCTCCTCGAACTCGAGACGATCGACCTGCTCGCCCGTGAGCAGCTCGGAGTCGCCGCCCTCGGTGATCTCGACCTTCTGCAGCATCTGGCGAACGATCACCTCGATGTGCTTGTCGTTGATGAGCACGCCCTGGAGGCGGTAGACCTCCTGGATCTCGTTCACGAGGTAAGCGGCCAGTTCCTCGACGCCTTTGATCGCCAGGATGTCGTGCGGAGCCGGGTTGCCGTCGACGATGAAGTCGCCGACCTCGACCACGTCACCGTCCTGCAGGTGGATGTGCTTACCCTTCGGGATCAGGTACTCCACCGGCTCGGAGCCATCGTGCGGGTTCAGCGTCAGGCGACGCTTGCTCTTGTAGTCGCGGCCGAACTGGATCGTGCCAGACTTCTCCGCAATGATGGCCGCGTCCTTCGGACGACGGGCCTCGAACAGCTCCGCTACGCGCGGCAGACCGCCCGTGATGTCGCGGGTCTTGGCGCTCTCGGTCGAGACGCGGGCGAGGATGTCGCCGGCCTTGACCTTGGAGCCCGGATCGGCCGCAAGGATCGCGTCCACCGGCAGCAGGTAGCGGGCGTCGCCGCCACGGGCGACCTTGGCAACCTTGCCGCCGGCACCCTGGATGACCACCGCCGGACGCAGGTCCGCCGTACGCGGGGAACCGCGCCAGTCAATGACCACACGCTTGGCGATGCCGGTCGACTCGTCCATCGACTCGATCATCGATGCGCCGTCCACCAGGTCCTCGTAGCCCACCGTTCCGTCGATCTCGGTGAGGATCGGACGGGAATACGGATCCCACTCGGCGATGCGCTGGCCGCGCTTGATCGTATCGCCCTCGTCCACCTTCAGGCGGGAGCCGTATTGCAGGCGGTGAACCGCCCTCTCGGCGCCATCCTGGCCGATGATCACAACAGCCACGTTGCGGCCCATGACGACGAGGTCGCCGTCGGAGTTGCGCGCAATGTTCTTATTGCGGAAGCCGATCTTGCCCTCGAAGCTCGACTCGATGAAGGACGAGTCGGCGATTTGGGCCGCGCCGCCGATGTGGAAGGTACGCATGGTGAGCTGCGTGCCCGGCTCGCCGATGGACTGCGCCGCGATGACGCCCACGGCCTCGCCATGGTTGACCGGGGTACCCCGGGCCAGGTCGCGGCCGTAGCAGGTAGCGCAAACGCCGTTCTTCGACTCGCAGACGAGCACGGAGCGGATCTTCACCTCCTGGATCCCGGCAGCGCCGATCGCCTCGAGATGATGCTCCTCGATCATCGTGCCCTTCGGAACGATGACGGTGCCGTCCTGGGCGACCAGGTCCTCCGCCGTCGAGCGGCCGAGGATGCGGGAAGCCAGCGACGCGACCACCTGGCCGGCGTCGATGATGGCCCGCATCTTGATGCCCTTCTCGGTGCCGCAATCCGGCTCACGGATGACCGCGTCCTGCGCCACGTCTACGAGGCGGCGGGTCAGGTAACCCGAGTTCGCCGTCTTGAGCGCGGTGTCGGCCAGACCCTTACGGGCGCCGTGGGTCGAGTTGAAGTACTCGAGAACGTCGAGGCCTTCCTTGAAGTTCGAGATGATCGGCGTCTCGATGATCTCGCCCGACGGCTTGGCCATGAGGCCGCGCATGGCCGCGAGCTGCTTCATCTGAGCCGGCGAACCACGGGCGCCCGAGTGGGACATCATGTAGATCGAGTTGACCGGCTTGTCGCGGCCGTGCTCGTCCTTCTGAACCGTGGAGATGCGGTTCATCATCTCGGCAGCGAGACGGTCGGAGCACTTCGCCCAGGCGTCGACAACCTTGTTGTACTTCTCGCCCTGGGTGATGAGGCCGTCCTGGTACTGCTGCTCGTAGTCCTTCGCGAGAGCACGGGTCTCCTCGACGATCTGCCACTTGTTCTCCGGGATCACCATGTCGTCCTTGCCGAACGAGATGCCGGCCTTGAACGCATTGTAGAAGCCGAGGCCCATGATGCGATCGCAGAAGATCACCGATTCCTTCTGACCGCAATGCCGGTACACGGCATCGATCATGTTGGAGATCTCCTTCTTGGTCATGAGCTTGTTCACGACGTCGAAGGACAGGGCCGGATGCTTGGGCAGGAGACGCGAGAGCATCACGCGGCCGGGGGTAGTGTCGACGATCTTGGAGACCGGCTGGCCGTCCTCGCCGATCCCTTCCCAGCGGTAGCGGATCTTCGTGTGGAGCGTGATGACCTTCTCGTTCAGGGCATGCTCGATCTCGCCCATGTCGGCGAAGGCCTTGCCCTGGCCGGGCTGGCCGTCGGAGACGATGGAGAGATAGTAGAGGCCGAGAACGATGTCCTGCGACGGCACGATGATCGGCTGACCGTTGGCCGGGTGCAGGATGTTGTTCGTCGACATCATCAGCACGCGGGCTTCGAGCTGAGCCTCCAGCGAGAGCGGCACGTGGACGGCCATCTGGTCGCCGTCGAAGTCCGCATTGAACGCGGCGCAGACGAGCGGGTGCAGCTGGATCGCCTTGCCCTCGATGAGGGTGGGCTCGAAGGCCTGGATGCCGAGGCGGTGGAGCGTCGGAGCGCGGTTCAGGAGCACCGGATGCTCGCGGATGACCTCGTCCAGGATATCCCAGACCTCAGGCTTCTCCTTCTCGACGAGCTTCTTGGCCTGCTTGACGGTGGCGGACAGGCCGCGCGCGTCGAGCTTGGCGTAGATGAACGGCTTGAACAGCTCGAGCGCCATCTTCTTCGGCAGGCCGCATTGGTGCAGTTTGAGCTCAGGACCGACCACGATGACCGAACGGCCCGAGTAGTCGACGCGCTTGCCGAGCAAGTTCTGGCGGAAGCGGCCCTGCTTGCCCTTCAGCATGTCGGCGAGCGACTTCAGCGGACGCTTGTTGGCGCCCGTGATGACGCGGCCGCGGCGGCCGTTGTCGAACAGGGCGTCGACCGCCTCCTGGAGCATGCGCTTCTCGTTGCGGACGATGATGTCCGGCGCACGCAGCTCCATCAGGCGCTTCAGGCGGTTGTTGCGGTTGATGACGCGGCGGTAGAGATCGTTCAGGTCCGAGGTCGCGAAGCGGCCGCCGTCGAGCGGCACGAGCGGACGCAGGTCCGGCGGGATCACCGGAACGACCGTCATGATCATCCACTCGGGCTTGTTGCCCGACTGGACGAACGCCTCGATGATCTTGAGGCGCTTCATGAGCTTCTTGGGCTTCAGCTCGGACGTGGTGACGGCGATCTCCTCGCGGATCTCCTGCGCGGTCTTCTCGAGGTCGAGCTCCTGCAGGATCCGCCGGATCGCCTCCGCGCCGATCATGGCCGTGAAGGAATCTTCACCGTACTCGTCCTGAGCGCGGATGTACTCCTCCTCGGTGAGGAGCTGACGGTCCTTGAGGGGCGTCAGGCCCGCATCGACGACGATGTAGGATTCGAAATAGAGGATGCGCTCCAGATCCTTCAGGGTCATGTCGAGCAGCAGACCGATGCGGCTCGGCAGGGACTTCAGGAACCAGATGTGAGCGACGGGCGCGGCGAGCTCGATGTGGCCCATGCGGTCGCGACGGACGCGGGCCAGCGTCACCTCGACGCCGCACTTCTCGCAGATCACGCCCTTGTACTTCATGCGCTTGTACTTACCGCACAGGCACTCGTAGTCCTTGATGGGACCGAAGATGCGCGCGCAGAACAAGCCGTCGCGCTCGGGCTTGAACGTACGGTAGTTGATGGTCTCCGGCTTCTTGATCTCGCCGTAGGACCAGGACAGAATCTTCTCAGGGCTCGCGATCGAGATCTTGATCTGATCGAAGCTCTGCGGCTGGGCCGTCTGGTTGAAGAGATTCATGACCTCTTGATTCATCGCCGTCTCCTGGGCTGAAGGGCGCTGACATAAGCACCCTCACCGGCAATTGCATGGGGCCGCGGCAGGAAAGCCGCGGCCGAACGTCAAACTTGGAGCGCCTGCGCGCTTATTCGGCAGCCTCGGACGGAGGCAGCTGCTCCGCCTCGTTGGCTGCGCGCTTGGAGTTGGTCAGCTCTACGTTGAGGCCGAGCGAGCGCATTTCCTTCACGAGAACGTTGAAGCTCTCCGGAATGCCCGACTCGAAGGTGTCGTCGCCGCGGACGATGGCCTCGTAGACCTTCGTACGGCCGGCCACATCGTCCGACTTGACCGTGAGCATTTCCTGCAGCGTGTAGGCGGCGCCGTAAGCCTCCAGAGCCCAGACCTCCATTTCGCCGAAGCGCTGGCCGCCGAACTGGGCCTTGCCGCCCAGCGGCTGCTGGGTGACGAGGCTGTAGGGGCCGATGGAGCGAGCGTGGATCTTGTCGTCCACGAGGTGGTGGAGCTTCAGCATGTAGATGTAGCCCACGGTCACCTTGCGGTCGAACGGCTCGCCCGTGCGGCCGTCGTAGAGCGTCACCTGACCCGAGGGGTTCAGACCGGCCTTTTCGAGCATGGCTTCGATGTCCGCCTCCTTCGCGCCGTCGAAGACGGGCGTGGCGAACGGAACGCCGCGACGCAGCTTGTTGCCGAGCTCGACCAGCTCCTCGTCCGAGGCCTGCTCGATTTCCGGCAGGTTGCCGTAGATCGACACGAGCTGCTCGCGCAGCGCGTTGGACTTGCCCGACTTCATGTAGGCGTCGACCGCCTGCGCGACCTGCTTGCCGAGACCGGCAGCAGCCCAGCCGAGGTGGGTCTCGAGGATCTGACCCACGTTCATGCGGCTCGGCACGCCGAGCGGGTTGAGCACGATGTCCGCGTGGGTGCCGTCCTCGAGGAACGGCATGTCCTCGATCGGCACGATGCGCGACACGACACCCTTGTTGCCGTGACGGCCGGCCATCTTGTCGCCCGGCTGGATCTTGCGCTTCACGGCCACGAAGACCTTGACCATCTTCATGACGCCCGGAGGCAGCTCGTCGCCACGCTGCAGCTTCTCGACCTTGTCCAGGAAGCGCTGCTCGAGGCGCTTCTTCGACTCGTCGTACTGCTTCTGCATGGCCTCGATATCGGTCATCAGAGCATCGTCTTCGACCGCGAACTGCCACCACTGCGACCGCGGGTGCTCGTTGAGGAGCTCGCGGGTGATCTTCGTGTCCTTCTTGAAGCCCTTCGGGCCCGCAACGGCGCTCCGGCCCGAGAGGATCTCGGCCAGGCGCGCATAGGTGTTGCGGTCGAGGATCGCCTGCTCGTCGTCGCGGTCCTTCGCGAGACGCTCGATCTCCTCGCGCTCGATGGCCTGGGCGCGCTCGTCCTTGTCGACGCCGTGCCGGTTGAAGACGCGGACTTCGACGATGGTGCCGGTCACGCCCGGGGGCACGCGCAGCGACGTGTCGCGAACGTCGGAAGCCTTCTCGCCGAAGATGGCGCGCAGAAGCTTCTCTTCCGGCGTCATCGGGCTCTCGCCCTTCGGCGTGATCTTGCCGACGAGGATGTCGCCCGCATGGACCTCGGCGCCGATATAGACGATGCCGGCCTCGTCGAGGTTCTTCAGCGCCTCTTCCGACACGTTCGGAATGTCGCGCGTGATTTCCTCAGGACCCAGCTTCGTGTCGCGGGCCATCACTTCGAACTCCTCGATGTGGATCGAGGTGAAGACGTCTTCCTTCACGATCCGCTCCGAGAGCAGGATCGAGTCTTCGAAGTTGTAGCCGTTCCAGGGCATGAACGCGACGAGCACGTTCCGGCCTAGCGCCAGCTCGCCGTATTCGGTCGAAGGACCGTCGGCGATGATGTCGCCCTTGCGCACGAGGTCGCCGGCGCGCACCAGAGGCTTCTGCGTGATGCAGGTCGACTGGTTGGAGCGCTGGAACTTCTGCAGGCGGTAGATGTCGACGCCAGGACGGGTCGGATCCGTGTTCTCCGTCGCGCGGATAACGATACGGGTCGCGTCCACCTGATCGACAACGCCGGTGCGGCGGGCCGCGATGGCGGCACCCGAGTCCCGGGCCACGACCGCTTCCATGCCGGTGCCGACGAACGGAGCGTCCGCCTGGACCAGAGGAACGGCCTGGCGCTGCATGTTCGAGCCCATGAGAGCGCGGTTCGCGTCGTCGTTCTCGAGGAACGGGATGAGCGCGGCCGCAACCGACACCAGCTGCTTGGGCGACACTTCCATCAGGTCGACGCGATCGGGAGCCACGACGATGTTTTCACCGGCGCGGCGGCAGATCACGAGCTCTTCCGTCAGGGTCCCTTGGCCGTCGAGCGGCGAGTTGGCCTGGGCGATGTTGTACTTCGCCTCTTCCATGGCGGAGAGGTAGATCACCTCGTCCGTCACGCGGCTGTCGCGCACGCGGCGGAACGGCGTCTCGATGAAGCCGTACTTGTTCACGCGGGCGAAGGTCGCGAGGGAATTAATCAGACCGATGTTCGGGCCTTCCGGCGTCTCGATCGGGCAGATGCGGCCGTAATGCGTCGGGTGCACGTCGCGCACTTCGAAGCCGGCGCGCTCGCGGGTCAGACCACCCGGGCCGAGGGCCGAAAGGCGACGCTTGTGCGTGACCTCGGAGAGCGGGTTCGTCTGGTCCATGAACTGCGAAAGCTGCGAGGAGCCGAAGAACTCGCGCACGGCGGCAGCCGCAGGCTTCGCGTTGATCAGGTCCTGCGGCATGACGGTGTCGATGTCGACCGACGACATGCGCTCCTTGATCGCGCGCTCCATGCGCAGCAGACCCAGGCGGTACTGGTTCTCCATGAGCTCGCCGACCGAGCGCACGCGGCGGTTGCCGAGGTGGTCGATGTCGTCGATCTCGCCCTTGCCGTCGCGCAGGTCCACGAGCGCCTTCGTGACCGCGAGGATGTCCTCGCGGCGCAGGGTGCGCACGGTGTCCTCGGCGTCGAGGTCGAGACGCATGTTCATCTTCACGCGACCGACCGCCGAGAGGTCGTAGCGCTCGGCGTCGAAGAACAACGAGTTGAACATCGCCTCCGCCGTCTCGAGGATCGGCGGCTCACCCGGGCGCATGACGCGGTAGATGTCGAACAGGGCGTCCTCACGGGAGGAAGCCTTGTCCACGGCCAGGGTGTTGCGGATGTACGGACCGACCGTGACGTGGTCGATGTCGAGCACCGGGATCTCGGTGAAGCCGGCATCGAGCAGGCCCTTCAGCAGCTTCTCGGTGATCTCGTCCCCCGCCTCGGCATAGATCTCGCCGGTGGAGGGGTTCACGAGGTCTTCCGCGATGTACTGGCCGTAGAGGTCCTCGTCTGTCGCGCGCAGGTTCTTGAGGCCCTTCTCGGCAAGCTGGCGGGCGGCGCGCGCCGTCAGCTTCTTGCCGGCCTCGAGCACGACCTCGCCGGACTTGGCATCGACCAGATCCACGGAGGCCTTGAAGCCCTTCATGCGCTCGGCATCGAACGGCACGGACCAGGCGTCGCCGTCGCGGGTATAGGCGATGTGGTTGTAGAAGGTGTTGAGGATCTCCTCCCCGTCGAGGCCCAAGGCATAGAGCAGCGACGTGGCCGGGATCTTACGCTTGCGGTCGATGCGCGCGTAGACGATGTCCTTGGCGTCGAACTCGATGTCGAGCCAGGATCCGCGGTACGGGATGATGCGCGCGGCGAACAGCAGCTTGCCCGAGGAGTGCGTCTTGCCCTTATCGTGGTCGAAGAACACGCCAGGGGAGCGGTGCATCTGAGAGACGATGACGCGCTCGGTGCCGTTCACGATGAAGGTGCCGTTGTCGGTCATGAGCGGCATGTCGCCCATGTAGACGTCCTGCTCCTTGATGTCCTTCACGGAGCGGGCGCCGGTATCCGGGTCCACATCGAACACGATGAGGCGCAAGGTGACCTTGAGCGGCGCCGCGAAGGTCATGCCCCGCTGGCGGCACTCGTCCACGTCGTACTTCGGCGGCTCGAACGTGTACTTCACGAACTCGAGCAGGGCAGTATTCGAAAAGTCCGAAATCGGGAAAACCGATTTGAAGACGGCTTGCAAGCCCTCTTCCGGCCGGCCACCCTTTGGCTCTTCGACCATCAGGAACTGGTCGTAGGATGCCTTCTGAACCTCGATCAGGTTCGGCATCTCCGCCACTTCCTTGATTTTCCCGAAGAACTTGCGAATGCGCTTCCGGCCGATCAGTGTGTTGGCCATCTGGACCTCGTTCCTCATACACGGCTAATCGAGAACCCCGGTGGGTCAGGCTCCTCGATTAGCCGCCCGGCGAAATGCGCCGGATTTCGAACCAATCCGGGCTCGTTGCGAGCCCTTCCAAAACGCCGCCAAAGAAGCCCGGCCTCTTTGACGACACAACGGCCCCAAGCAAAAATGCCTGGGACCGTGTGTTTTTGAGCCCCGATTTCTCGGGGGTAATCCTGCGACCCTGAAGGGCCGCAAAATTACTTAAGCTCGACCTTGGCGCCGACCTTCTCGAGGGTCGCCTTGATCTTCTCGGCTTCGTCCTTGGAAGCGCCTTCCTTGACGGTCTTCGGCGCGCCCTCGACGAGGTCCTTAGCTTCCTTCAGGCCCAGGCCCGTGATGCCACGGACTTCCTTGATGACCTCGATCTTCTTGTCGCCGGCAGCAGCCAGGACGACCGTGAACTCGGTCTGCTCTTCAGCAGGAGCAGCGCCAGCTGCGGCGCCGGGAGCAGCAGCGACGGCAACAGCCGCAGCAGCGGAAACGCCCCACTTCTCTTCGAGCATCTTCGAGAGCTCGGCGGCCTCGAGAACGGTCAGCGACGAAAGATCGTCAACGAGCTTGGCAAGATCAGCCATTTCTTAATTCCTTAAGTTCGGTTCGAACGGTTTGATGGTTGAGGTTACGGCCTCACGCCGCTTCGCCTGTTTTGGCATAGGCCCCGAATACGCGGGCGAGCTTGGCCGCCGGCGCAGTGCTGAGCTGAGCGATCTTCGTAGCCGGAGCCTGGATGAGGCCGACCAGCTTGCCGCGCAGTTCGTCGAGGGACGGCAGAGTGGCAAGCGCCTTCACTCCGTCCACGTTCAGGGCGGTCGTTCCCATTGCGCCGCCGAGGATCACGAGTTTCTCGTTAGCCTTGGCGAAATCAACAGCGACCTTGGGCGCCGCGACCGGATCGTTTGAATAAGCGATCAGGGTCGGACCTTTCATGAGGCCCGAGATGGACGCGACGTCCTTGCCTTCGAGAGCGATTTTGGCGAGGCTGTTTTTTGCGACCTTCACGGTGGCACCGGCCTGCTTCATCTGCGCGCGCAGCTTCTGCATGTCGGCGACCGTGAGGCCAGCATAGTGGGCGACGACGACAACGCTCGTGGTGCTAAACACGTCGTTGAGAGTCGAGACGAGCTCGCGCTTTGCTGCTCTTTCCACTGGGCTCTCTCCGGTTGGCGGGAATATCCGCCGGTTGCATTTGCCGCTCAAGGCCCGGACTTGCATCCGAGGCATCTTGAACGACGCTCTCGCAAGCCCTGTCCCCCAAATGACGCCTGGCGGCGCACCGGGTGAGATGGTTCGAACCGACTCTCGTCACCTGCGTTGAACAGGTGTTAAACTCGGCTTCCCCGTCTATGCAGGCCCTTTCGAATTAAACCGGCAAGCCGGCACCTGCAGTCTCGGACAGGACATAGCCGGAACGCGCCAAAGGTCACCCTTTGGCTCGCCGGCTTGTCACCGTCCCGTCTCCGGGACGGATTAGCAGCCAGAGGCACGCGCAAAAGCGGAGCCTCGGCATATGTTGGAAACTCAACGCGTTCTATTAAGCCTTTCTGAAGCATTTGCCAAGAGGCTTTTTTGCCGGCTTTGGCAGCTTCCAGGCCGCTTATTTGCGATATGGTGTAGCGCCCTCGATTGCGCAAGCCTCGGCTCGACCCAGAAGGAACGCCCTTTCGCGCCCGTTGCGGCTGAGCCCCGCCGCGCGCTCGAACTGGACCTTGGCTTCGGCCATCCGACCGGCCCGGAACAGGAAATCGCCCCTTGCCGCCGGCAGTGGCGCATAATCGCGCAGGGCAGCCTCGTCGATGGCGTCCAGGAGCGCCAGGCCGGCTTTCGGGCCGAACGCCATGCTGTGCGCCACCGCCCGGTTGAGGTCGACGACCGGCGAAGGCATGACCGAGCGAAGGATGTCGTAGAGCGAGGCGATCCTCGGCCAGTCCGTCTCCTCCGCGCTGCGGGCGCGGGCGTGGCAGGCGGCAAGTGCGGCCTGGAGCGCATAGGGTCCGGCGGCACCGCCCAATGCCTCGGCGCGCTCAAGCGCGGCGAGGCCCCGCCGGATCAGAAGGCGGTCCCACAGCGCCCGGTTCTGCTGGGTCAGGGGAATTGCATCTCCCTGTGGCCCGACGCGGGCTGCCAGGCGGGAGGCCTGGATCTCCATGAGGCCGAGGAGGCCGAAGACCTCGGGCTCCTCGGGCGCCAGTCCGGCCAGGATGCGTCCCAGCCGCTGGGCCTCGGCGCACAGGGCCGGACGGATGAGATCCTCGCCGGCGGTTGCCGAGTACCCCTCGTTGAAGATCAGGTAGATGACCTCCAGGACCGAAACGAGGCGCTTTCGCCGTTCCTCGCCGCGCGGCACCTCGAAGGACAGGCCTGCCTTGGCCAGGGTCTTCTTGGCGCGGACGATCCGTTGGGCGACGGCGGCTTCGCTGGAGAGGTAGGCGCGGGCGATCTCGTCCGTCGTCAGCCCGCCGATCAGGCGCAGGGTCAGAGCGACCCGCGCCTCTCGGGACAGGATCGGGTGACAGGCGATGAAGATCAGGCTCAGGAGTTCGTCGCCGACATCGTCGTCCATGGCAGCCTCGATCGCCGCGATGCCCGCTTCGTCCTCCTCCGTCAGGTCCCGGCCGATCTCGGCATGCTTGCGCGCGAGCATCCGGTCCCTTCGCAGGAGGTCGATGGCCCGGCGCTTGGCCGCGGCGGTCAGCCAGGCGCCGGGATTGGCCGGCACTCCCGTCTTCGTCCACTCGGACAGAGCGACGACAAAGGCGTCCTGCGCTAGCTCTTCGGCCAGACCTACGTCGCGCACCATCCGGGCGAGACCGGCAATGAGTCTCGCCCGCTCGATCCGGAAGATCGCCTCGATCGTCTGGTGAGTTTCGATGGTGGTCATGGTCTTACGCTAGAGGTCGTCGGATTCCTGGCCAGGCAAAGGACGGGCTCAAAGCCCAGGGGTCTTCGCGCGGAGCTGCTTGTCCCGCTCGGCGATTTCCGGGGTCACGACGTCGCCGAAATCCGCCATTTCGTAAAATGGACGGATCTCGATCTCGCTCGGGCCGAACATCGGGTTCGGACAGCGCTTCACCCACTCGACTGCCTCGGCCATGTCCTTGACCTCCCAGACCCAAAATCCGGCGACGAGTTCGCGGGTTTCGGCGAAGGGGCCGTCGATCACGGTGCGGCTCGGGCCGTCGAAGGCGACCCGCTTGCCCTGCGAGGACGGCTTAAGTCCGTCCCCAGTCAGAAGGACGCCGGCCTTGACCAGCTCTTCGTTGAACCGGCCCATGGCCTCGAGGAGTTCGGCCGTGGGCATGACGCCCGCTTCGCTGTCCTCGGTGGCCTTGACCAATACCATCACGCGCATCGTCTCATCTCCTTGTGCTCCAGGGAGGCCGTACGGGCTCTCCTGTTCCTACGACGAACGGGCAGCGGCCGGATCGACATCCTGCCGAAACTTTTTTGCGCCAGGAGCGCCCGAAATGGGATTCGGAAAAGAAAAAGCCCGGCGCAGAGGCCGGGCTTTTCCAACGTTCATGGCAATGGGGCTGATCAGCCGCCGATCACCGAGGAGGGATCGACCTTCACACCCGGGCCCATCGTCGAGGAGATCGCCACGCGCTGGATGTAGGTGCCCTTGGCGCCGGTGGGCTTTGCCCGGGAGACCGCATCGGCGAAAGCCTTGATGTTCTCCACGAGCTTGCCCTCGTCGAACGAGGCCTTGCCGATGCCGGCATGGACGATGCCGGCCTTCTCGACGCGGAACTCGACGGCGCCGCCCTTGGCCGCCTCGACGGCGCCCTTCACGTCCATGGTGACCGTTCCGACCTTCGGGTTCGGCATCAGGCCGCGCGGGCCGAGAACCTTACCGAGACGGCCGACGAGCGGCATCATGTCCGGGGTGGCGATGCAGCGATCGAAATCGATCGTGCCGCCGTTGACGACCTCGAAGAGGTCCTCGGCGCCCACCACGTCGGCACCGGCAGCCTTGGCCTCGTCGGCCTTGGCGCCGCGGGCGAACACGGCCACGCGGACCGTCCGGCCGGAGCCGTTCGGCAGGTTGCAGACGCCGCGGACCATCTGGTCGGCGTGGCGGGGATCGACGCCGAGGTTCATCGAGATCTCGATGGTCTCGTCGAACTTCGCCTTGGCGCGTTCCTTGATCAGCTTCACCGCGTCCTGGATCGGGTAGAGCTTGGTGACCTCGATGCCCTCGCGGGCCGCGCGGATGCGCTTACCTTCTTTCACAGCCATCATGCCCTCCTTACGCCACTTCCATGCCCATCGAGCGCGCGGAGCCCTCGATCATGGCCATGGCGGATTCAACGGTGTCGCAGTTGAGATCGACCATCTTCTTCTCGGCGATCTCGCGGATCTGGTCGCGGGTCACGCGGCCGACATTGCCGCCCTTGCCGGGGGTCTGCGAACCCTTGTCGATCTTCGCCGCCTTCTTGAGGAAGTACGAGACCGGGGGCTGCTTCATCTCGAAGGTGAAGGAACGATCCTGATACGCGGTGATGATCACCGGGATCGGGGTGCCCTTCTCCATCTGCGAGGTCTTCGCGTTGAAGGCCTTGCAGAATTCCATGATGTTCAGGCCGCGCTGACCGAGCGCCGGACCGATCGGCGGCGACGGGTTGGCTGCGCCTGCGGGCACTTGAAGCTTAACGTAGCCCGAGATTTTCTTTGCCATAGGACTGCTCCCAATGGACCAACCGCCCGGCGCCAACCGAGCGGAATGGCAGTTGCAGATCGCGGTGCAGCCTGTTCGTCCCGGCTGGCGACCGGGCAGACCTCCCGCGGATGAAAGCCCCTCTCAAGGGGCCTGGAAAGTGCCACCGGACAGGTGCCACTTCCCTTCCGGTCAGACCTTTTCGACCTGACCGTATTCGAGTTCGACCGGCGTCGCGCGGCCGAAGATGGAGACCGCCACCTTGAGGCGGGCCCGGGCGTGGTCGACTTCCTCGACGACGCCGTTGAACGAGGCGAACGGACCGTCGGAGACGCGGACCTGCTCGCCGACCTCAAAGCTGACGGACGGCTTCGGATGATCGACACCTTCGGCCACCTGGCCCTTGATCCGCTCGGCCTCACGATCCGGGATCGGAACCGGCTTGGACTTGTCGGCGCCCAGGAAGCCCGTCACCTTGGGCGTGTTCTTGATGAGGTGGTAGACCTCGTCGGTCAGATCGCACTTCACCAGCACGTAGCCCGGGAAGAACTTGCGCTCCGTGTCGACCTTGCGGCCGCGGCGCACCTCGACGACCTTCTCGGTCGGGACCATGACCTCGTCGAACTTGTCTTCCAGGCCGCGCTGAGCCGCCTGGTCCTTGATCGACTGGGCGACCTTGTTCTCGAAGTTCGAATAGGCGTGGACGATATACCAACGCTTCGTCATTGCATTCGCCCCTTAACCGCCAAGCCCAAGGATCACCGAGCGGACGCCCCAGCCGATCGCCTGATCGACGACCAGGAAGAACAGGCTGGCAACCACCACCATCACGAACACCATTGCGGTCGTGATCATGGTCTCCTTGCGCGTCGGCCAGGTCACCTTCGCGGCTTCCGAGCGGACCTGCTGTATGAAATCGAACGGGTTCGTCTTCGCCATTTCCCTTGCGTCCACATCACCTTGAGAGCGGCTGCGAACGTCCTCTAAGGGCACGCTTGAGCCCAAATTGAAGGGGCGCGAGGCTGCTTTCGAGCCTCGCGCCACCTGTTCAAACCATCTACGGGGCGCCTCTCTAACGCAAAACGCCCGCTTTGTCGACCGCTGGCAGGAGTGGAGGGACTCGAACCCCCAACCCCCGGTTTTGGAGACCGGTGCTCTAGCCGATTGAGCTACACTCCTCCGGCGGTCAACAGGTGGCGGGGTCCCGCCACCTGGATCCGTGTTAGTCCATCACGGCGGCGACGACGCCGGCGCCGACGGTCCGGCCGCCTTCGCGGATGGCAAAGCGCAGCTTCTCTTCCATGGCGATCGGGGCAATCAGCGTCACTTCCATGGTGATGTTGTCGCCCGGCATCACCATCTCGGTGCCCTCAGGCAGCGTCACCACGCCCGTCACGTCCGTCGTGCGGAAGTAGAACTGCGGCCGGTAGTTGCCGAAGAACGGCGTGTGACGGCCACCCTCTTCCTTCGTCAGGATGTAGGCCTCGGCCTTGAACTTCGTGTGCGGCTTGATCGAGCCCGGCTTGCACAGCACCTGGCCGCGCTCCACGTCCTCGCGCTTCGTGCCGCGCAAAAGAACGCCCACGTTGTCGCCCGCCTGGCCCTGGTCGAGCAGCTTGCGGAACATCTCCACGCCCGTCACCGTGGTCTTCTGCGTGTCGCGCAGACCCACGATCTCCACTTCCTCGCCCACCTTGATGATGCCGCGCTCCACGCGACCCGTCACCACCGTGCCGCGGCCCGAGATCGAGAACACGTCCTCGATCGGCATCAGGAACGGCTGGTCCACCGGACGCTCCGGCTGCGGGATGTAGCGGTCCACCTCGGCCATCAGCTCAAGCACCCGGTCGCGCCCGATCTCAGGCGAACGGTCTTCCAGAGCGCACAGGGCCGAGCCCTTCACGATCGGAATGTCGTCGCCCGGGAAGTCGTACTTCGACAGAAGCTCGCGCACCTCGAGCTCAACCAGGTCGAGCAGCTCGGCGTCGTCGACCATGTCGACCTTGTTCATGAACACCACAAGCGCCGGCACGCCCACCTGACGGGCCAGCAGGATGTGCTCGCGCGTCTGCGGCATCGGGCCGTCGGCCGAGGACACCACCAGGATCGCCCCGTCCATCTGGGCCGCGCCCGTGATCATGTTCTTCACGTAGTCGGCGTGACCGGGGCAGTCCACGTGGGCATAGTGCCGGTTCGTGGTCTCGTACTCCACGTGCGCGGTCGAGATCGTGATGCCGCGCGCCTTCTCCTCCGGCGCCTTGTCGATCTGGTCGTAGGCCGTAAACGTCGCCCCGCCCGACTCCGCCAGAACCTTCGTGATCGCCGCCGTCAGAGACGTCTTGCCATGGTCCACGTGACCAATCGTCCCAATGTTGCAGTGCGGCTTCGTCCGCTCAAACTTTTCCTTCGCCATTGATCTCTACCTTGCATAGGCCAGGAACAAAAAACCCAGGGCGTCCCGATATTGCGGTTGCGCTGTTTGCGCAAGAGCCAATTTCGATATTGCAGAACCTAATGCCCGATAACCCGATCGCCCGACCTGTCAGAGACCGGATCGTCACGCATCTCCTCACCGGGCAGGTTCGGCCTGTATAAAGGCGTTAAGTGCCAAAATTACAAGCTGAGCGGGAAGCCTCGTGGAAGGTGGAGCGGGTGAAGGGAATCGAACCCTCGTATTCAGCTTGGAAGGCTGCTGCTCTACCATTGAGCTACACCCGCATGCCCATCTGATTGGGTGGTGGGGGAAGTAGGACTCGAACCTACGAAGGCATAGCCAGCGGATTTACAGTCCGCCCCCTTTGCCGCTCGGGACATTCCCCCATAGAACCCAACCCGAACGCAAAACGCCGAGGCTGTTCTGCAGAGCGCTCGCCGAGGCTGGGCGCTCCGTGGCGCTCTTATGGTGACCTGTATGGCCGGTGTCAACCTCAAAGCGCACCGAAATCGGACGGGTCGTGAACCGGCCCGCGCTGTGCTATGGCCCTTCCGTCACCACACGAGATCCTGAGAGCATGAGCGACCGCCCATTCCAATCACGCAAGCCGAGATTCCAGCGTCCGCACGGGAAATCCGGTCGCCGCGATCCCAAGGCCAGACGGCCGAACTTCGAGATCGACACCACCATTCTCTATGGCTGGCATCCCGTCGTGGAAGCCATCCGCAACGGCAAGCGGACGATTCGCCGCCTCCTGGCCACGGAAAATTCCGCCAGGCGCCTGAGCGAGGAGCTGGATGTTCCCGTGCCTATCGAACCTGAGATCGTCCGCCCGGACGAGATCAACCGCCTGCTGGAGCCGGATGCGGTGCATCAAGGCCTCTATGCCGAGGCCGACCCCCTGCCCTCCCCGTCAGTCGATACCTTGAGCGGTAAGCGCGTGGTCCTGGTCCTCGACCAGGTCACCGACCCTCACAATGTCGGAGCTATCGTCCGCACGGCTGCAGCCTTCGACGTGGAGGCCATCATCACGACGGCCCGGCACAGCCCGGCCGCCACGGGCGTCCTGGCGAAATCCGCATCGGGCGGCCTTGAGCATGTGCCTTTCATGATCGTGCGCAATCTCGGCGACACGCTGACGGCGCTCGGCGAGCGGGGCTTTCAACGAATCGGGCTCGATTCCTCGGGCGAGGCCAGCCTGGACGAGATTGAAATCGCCCTGCCGGTCGTTCTCGTGCTGGGTTCGGAGGGAAAGGGACTGCGTCAGAGGACGCGCGAATGCTGCGATGTCATCGGCCGGCTCGACATGCCCGGCGCCATCAAGAGCCTGAACGTCTCGAACGCCGCTGCCATATGCCTTTATGCTGTGACTAAAGGAGCGTCCAAGAGCGCCCGTAGATAAAGCTCGCAATACTGCTAAGCCGTTGCGTCTCATAATGAATTTCTTTGGTCGCACGGCTTCTTAGACGGAAGTCGCAAATACCAATTGTGAATTGTGGAAAGAAAGGCCGGAGTTAGCCTCCCGTTCGATGGAATTCTTGGCTGCACGGCGCAGTCACGATGCCTCGGCCAAAGCCCGCCTTGCGGGCTTGCGGCCCAGAACCCGGATCACCGGGCATATGAATGGAAGGGAACCCTATGGCAACAGCAGCTACCACGCCTCATTCGGCTGCCGCAGCGCGGCCGATGACGCGGGAGGAAAAGAAGGTCATTCTGGCCTCCTCTCTCGGTACCGTCTTCGAATGGTACGATTTCTATCTCTACGGCTCTCTCGCCACGATCATCGGCGCGCAGTTCTTCTCCGCCTTCGACGTGACGACCCGTAACGTCTTCGCGCTCCTGGCCTTCGCGGCAGGCTTCCTGGTGCGCCCGTTCGGCGCCATCTTCTTCGGCCGCATCGGCGATCTTGTCGGCCGGAAATACACCTTCCTGGTCACGATCCTGATCATGGGCTTCTCGACCTTCCTGGTCGGCCTGCTGCCGAGCTACAACCAAATCGGCTGGATCGCCCCCGTGGTCCTGATCGCCCTGCGCATGCTCCAGGGCCTCGCCCTCGGCGGTGAGTACGGCGGTGCTGCTGTTTACGTGGCCGAGCACGCTCCGGTGGGCCGCCGCGGCTTCTACACCAGCTTCATTCAGACCACCGCCACGGTCGGCCTGCTGCTGTCTCTGGCGGTCATCCTCATTCTCCGCACCTGGATGGGCGAGCAGGGCTTCCAGACCGGCGAGGGCTGGCCCATTGCCGGCTGGCGCATCCCGTTCCTGCTCTCCGTCGTGCTGCTCGGCATCTCGGTCTGGATTCGTCTCCAGATGCAAGAATCTCCGGCCTTCAAGAAGATGAAGGAAGAGGGCACGCAGTCGAAGGCTCCGCTCAAGGAGGCATTCGGCCAATGGAGCAACCTCAAGATGGTGCTCATCGCCCTGGTCGGTCTCGCCATCGGTCAGGCGGTCGTGTGGTACACGGGCCAGTTCTATGCCCTGTTCTTCCTCCAGAGCATTCTGAAGGTCGACCTGCTCACCTCGAACGTGCTGATCGCCTGGTCGCTGATCATCGGCACCGGCGGCTTCATTTTGTTCGGCGCGCTCTCCGACAAGATCGGCCGCAAGCCGGTGATTCTCGGCGGCTGCCTGATCGCGGCGATCACCTACTTCCCGCTCTTCGGCGCCCTCACCAACGTCGTCAGCCCGAACCTGACCCAAGCTCTTGAGACTGGCAAGGTTCAGGTCGTGGCCGATCCGGCGAGCTGCGGTTCCGTGTTCGACCCGGTCGGCATCCGCACCTTCACGGCTCCGTGCGACATCGCCCGCGTGGCTCTGGCCCGCTCGGCGGTCAAGTACGAACTCGTGCCGGCCGCCGCCGGCACCGCTCCGCGGGTGACGTTCAACGGCAAGGATGTCCCGATCGCTCCAGCCATTCCGGCCAACATCACGGCCTTCACGGCTGCGGCGACCGAAGTGGGCTATCCGAAGGCCGGCGATCCGAGCATCCTGAAGGTGAACGGCTTCTTCTCGGCTCTCGGCAACGCCCAGGCTCTGAAGGCCATCGGAATCCTGACGCTCTTCGTGATCTACGTCACGATGGTGTACGGCCCGATCGCGGCGGCTCTGGTGGAGTTCTTCCCCACTCGCATCCGCTACACCGCGATGTCCCTGCCCTACCACATCGCCAACGGCTGGTTCGGCGGCCTCCTGCCCCCGACGGCCTTCGCCATGGTGGCGGCTACCGGCGACATCTACTACGGCCTCTGGTATCCGATCGTGATCGCTCTGGTGACCTTCGTGGTCGGCCTCCTCTTCGTGCCGGAGACGAAGGACCGGGACATCCTGACCTTCGAGGGCGTCGGCGCGAAGCGCTGAACTTCCGAAGAACGCTAACGGAAAGCCCCGCCTTCTGGCGGGGCTTTTCATTTGCCGCACAAGAGATCGCGGCTCAGTAGCAGGTCGTCACGCGGCGGACGATCCAACCTTCGCCTTCCACGAACAGGCGCTTGCGGGAGATGTCGCAGGACCCGTCGTTCGTCGGTTTCGATTCGATTGAAGACGTGGTCTCCACGTCTTTTGCGGCAACCGCCGTTGCCGTCGCCTTGACGGGCTTGGCCGTCACCGTATGGCCCGCGTGAGCGGCATCCGTGCGCTCCGCCGCGAGACCGAATCCTACGGCAATGGCCAGACCGGCCATGATCTTGAGACCGCCGCCGAGCGGCGAAAATCGTCTACGAGCAGAAGCCCCTGAGGTCTTCATCACACCAACTCCGTGATCAGGTTTTCCTAACAATTCCAGAATTCAGGGTTGGTTTCGGTGTGCCAGGACACTTAATATTTACATTTGTGTGGAACTTGCGTCCTGCTTCGCGGACTGCTACCTGAGCACCCGTGGCATCGGCCGGTGTAGCACAGCGGTAGTGCAGCGGTTTTGTAAACCGAAGGTCGGGAGTTCGATCCTCTCCACCGGCACCACTCTCTTTTCCTTGAGTGGCAAAGCCCTTCAGCAGCAACAAGAATCATGGACGCGTCCTTCTCTGATGCAGGACACGCGCACGATGCTGTTCGCGTCGCGACGGTCGAAAGTTCCGAACGCGACCGGAGCGCCTCAGTCCAAGGCGACGCTCAAATAGCTCAAATAGACGGCAACCAGCAGGGCCAGGAAGCTCAGGCCCAGGGCTGCCAGCAAGGCAAGCCAAAGAGATCTCGTGTCATCGGCATCCATGAAGCGCCCCCATCCCTGTCGCTTTCAGTTAACGAGGGAGGATCCCGGCTTATTCCATGTCCGATGAACTAGGGCATTGAGCGGACCCTGCGGGCCGCGCCAGCGTAAAGTGCATTCCACGGTCGGGTCCGATGCTCTAGGGCTCCGCCGCTTGGAACTTCACGAGCAGGTCGCGGTGAGCGCACCAATCCCTGAGCGTCTCCTGCATCTCGTGCAGAGCCGCCTTGGCCGATGCGGTGGGCTGAGCCTCCCAAGCGAGTTCCTGAATGAGCGCGACCTGATCGGAGATCCGCTGCTTGAGATCGTTGATGTCGTTCGTGAGCCTTCCCAGTTCGTCCGGCTGATGAAGCGAAGAAACGGATTGGCCGGGAAGACCATCTTCAAGCTTGAGCATGCCTCGGCATAACGCGCTGGCCGCTCATTGCCAAGCTTGCGGGCTGGGACTGCGAGGGAATGCCAGAGGCAGAACCGGTAGGCTGGCCGCCGGCACGCACACTCCCTTTCGTATGCCGCTTGCTGGGAGCGAGGCGTTCGCTAGCCTCCCCGGCCTCCGGATCCGCTGCCTCCGGATCCGCTCCCGCCCTGCCCGCCTGATCCGCCTGAGTTCTGGCCGCCCTGCGAGTTGCCGCCGTCAGTGTTGCCGGTGCTGCCTGGGCCCCCGGAATCCGGCCTGTCGCTGCTTGATCGACCGGGAGACCTTGTCAGCGGCTGGCAGACTCCTCCAATTTCCTGCTCGCCCTGCATGCAGGATCGCGTCGCCGGGTTCGATTGAGCCATGGCAATGCCCTGCGAAGCCGCCAGGACCCATGCGACCGTCAGCACCGGCACCGTTTTCGTTTTCATTGTTCCATCCTCATCGTTCGAAGCTTCCAGTCGACGGATGAACGGCCCGATTGTTTCAACCGGGATCTCCACGGATGGGCCTATTTGACCGTGCTCGCTTCACATGTTCGGGAGCGTCCAGAGGGTTCTACCCAATCGGCGACCTGCCGACCGTCCGTCGGGGTAGCCCGACTGCCCAGGCAGAACTTCCAGGAATGAGGCTTAGGCTGCTCGCTTCAGGTCGTGGAGGCGTATGTGGACGTGCTCTTGCTGAACGTGATGGGCTCGGCGGCTGTGGCTTCTGCAGTCGTGGTTGCCGTCATGACGAGCCGCTTGTCGAGGGAACTCGCCGGATTGTCGCTTCAAGATCCGGCCTCCGGCCCAAGGTCCGGCCACTGAATGTTCATCACAGGCAGGCATCGCGCCTACCCATGATATGTTGATATCGAGGGAGCCTCGTTCCAGGCACTGGCAAGTGTTGATCAGGTGCGGTGCTAACGAACGCGCTCCTTGCCCCAGTTTTCATGGGCTGCCTGATCCGAGATCTTCTGCTCGGTTCGCGACAGCCTGCGGCGACGGCTGCCGAAAACCGCCATGAAGATGCCGATCAGCAAAGGCCCGCCGACAATCACCACGGCCCACACCCAACCATCGGCTATATCCCAATCCATCGATCGTCTCCTTGCGAGGGACTGCCGAGCGCAGTCCCGGCTTTCTTAATGGGCTAACCGGAATGCCAAGTCGTTGTTCCCAGGGACGTCATGCATAGGCAAAGCCGGCTTCCGGCATTAGACAGACGAGAAAACCCGGGCCGCCTCGTATTCATAGAGATCTCATGCCGATTGCCGTTTCAGACCCTGACGACCCTCGGATCGAAGCCTATCGTGCCGTGCGGGAGCGCGATCTTGCCGGGCGGCAGCACAGCTTCATCGCGGAAGGAGAAGTGGTCCTGAGGCTTCTCCTCAAGCAAACCCGATTCCGGATCGAATCGCTCCTGCTGGCGGAGAACCGGCTCGAAGCCCTGGGCGATGCCCTGCGCCTGCTCTCCCGGGACGTTCCGGTCTATATGGCGAACCGGACGGTGATGGACGCCATCGTGGGTTTTCCGATCCACAGGGGCATCCTGGCCATCGCTCACCGGGCGTCCTTGCCGCCGGCGGCGGAGCTGCTCGCGCAGATGCCGGAGGAAGCGCTCGTGGTTGGATTGATCGGCTTGGCCAACCATGACAATGTCGGTGGGATCTTCCGCAATGCGGCGGCCTTCGGCGCCGGGGCGGTCCTGCTCGACGGCGAGACCTGCGATCCGCTTTATCGCAAGGCCATCCGTGTCTCGGTCGGCGGCGCGCTTGTGGTACCCTTCACGCGGGTCGGCTCCGCGGAGGAGATGGTGCAGATCCTGCAGGACGCGTCCTTCGACGTGATGGCCCTGTCCCCGTCCGGCCGAGAGGTTCTCTCGCAGGTCCAGCCTTCCCGTCGAACGGCCCTGCTCCTGGGAGCCGAAGGCCCCGGCCTGCCCGCCGACCTGCTGGCGCGGACCAGGACCGTGTCGATCCCCATGAGCGGCGGCTTCGACTCCCTGAACGTGGCGACCACGAGCGGGATCGCTTTGCATCACCTCTCCCAGGCCAGCCGTCATGACGCGATCGCTCGCTGACTTGTGAAAGGCGGATGTCTTGTCTCCAAGCCTGGCCGTTCTAGGCTCCTGCTCCCGTGCTTCCGCTCGCATGCCTGGAGACGTTCATGACGATCACACGCCGCACCGTTCTCGCCAGTACTGCCCTTGCTGCTGCGCCCCTCGGGGCGCCCGTTCTCGCTCAAACCGCCGCGCCGGCCCCGGCTCCCGCGCAGGGATCCGGCAGCCGCCAAGCGCCCGGCTTCTATCGTTACAAGGTCGGCGACATCGAGGTGACGGCCATCAACGACGGCATCGCCCCGCGTGCCCTCGAGGGCTTCATCCGCAACGCGGAACTGTCGGCCGTCCAGCAGGCCGCCCGCGAGGCGTTCCTGCCCCAGGATACCATCCAGAATACCTTCAACGCTCTCGTCATCAGGAACGGCGACCGATTGACCATTGTCGACACGGGCAACGGAGACATGGGCGCTCCCACCACCGGCCGGTGGATGGACAACTTCCGTGCCGCCGGCTTCGACCCGTCGCAGGTCAACACCGTCGTCATCAGCCATTTCCACGGCGACCACATCAACGGCCTCCGCCGCAAGGACGGGACTGCCGTCTTCCCGAATGCCGAAGTGATGGTGCCGGCCGCTGAATGGGCCTTCTGGATGGATGACGCCCGCATGAACCAGGCTCCGGAGAATGCCCGGGGCGGCTTCCAGGGCGCGCGTCGCGTCTTCGGTCCCATCGCCAAGGATGTGAAGCAGTATGAGGCCGACAAGGAGATCGTGCCGGGCCTGACGAGCATCGCAGCTCCCGGACACACGCCCGGTCACACGGCCTTCATGCTGTCCTCCGGCTCCGGTCGATTGCTGATCCTGTCGGATACCGCGAACCACCCGGCCCTCTTCGTCCGCAATCCGGACTGGTCGGCTGTTTTCGACATGGATGCGGACCAGGCCCGGGCCACCCGCCGCAGGATGCTCGACATGGCGGCCTCCGAGCGGGCGCAGGTCGCGTTCTATCACGCACCCTTCCCGGCGACCGGACATATCGCCAAGGACGGCAACGGCTTCCGCTTTGTGCCGGTCCAGTGGAGCCCGGCCGTCTAAGGTCGGTCTCCGGCCGTTTCCGCCACAAGCCACTCCAGGGTGGCCGCATCTGCGCCGGTCGGCTCGATGAAGAGCACGACCGGCGTCTCGTAAGGATGCCGCTCCTTGAGGGCCCGATGCACCTCGTCCTGAAGGCCCTTGCGGCTCTTCAGGATGCCGACCGCTTCCTGCCCCTGCTCGATCGCGCCCTTCCAGGCGTAGACGGACCTCATCCCCGGCAGCACGTTGATGCAGGCGATCAGCCGGTCCCGGACGAGCGCTTCCCCGATCGACAGGGCGGTGTCCACATCGGGAAAGGTCGTATAGACGAGAAGTGGGCGATCCATGCTATGCCTTTCCTCCGCATCCGATCGGACGCCACGAGGGTAACTGGGCATGGCCCGCCGTTTCAACCATATCGCATTCGTCGCCAGCGCCGCGCCGGACGCCCAGGGCGCGCTGAAGACCCTGCAGGGCCGCTATGCTAATGTTGCTCCCGAGGAGGCCGATGCCATCGTGGCGCTCGGCGGCGACGGCCTGATGCTGCAGAGCCTTCACCGGCTCATGGGCACGGCCAAGCCCATCTACGGCATGAACAAGGGCACGGTCGGCTTCCTGATGAACGACTACCGGGAAGAAGATCTGTTCGAGCGCCTGGAGGCCGCCGAGCGCAGCGTCGTGCACCCCCTGCTGATGGTCGCCTGGGACGTGCACGGGGTGGCTCACACGGCCCGCGCCATCAACGAAGTCTCGATGCTGCGGCAGACCTATCAGGCGGGCAAGCTGCGTGTGAGCGTCGATTCTCACGTGCGGATTCCCGAGCTCATCGCCGACGGCATCCTGGTGTCGACGCCCGCCGGATCGACGGCCTATAACCTTTCCGTGGGCGGAACGATCCTGCCGCTCAATGCACCCCTGCTGGCCCTGACGCCGATTTCCGCCTTCCGTCCCCGCCGCTGGCGCGGGGCTCTCCTGCCGGACTACGCCAAGATCCAGGTCGAGGTTCTGGAAGCGGAGAACCGCCCCGTCAGTGCGGTGGCCGACCACACGGAATTCCGCAACGTCTCCCACGTGCATGTCTCCATGGATCGCAGCGTCGATCTCGTGATGCTGCACGATCCCGGCCACAGCCTGGACGAGCGAATCCTGCGAGAACAGTTCGGTTATTGATGACACCAAAGGCATGGGTTCCAACATGCCGTTCACAACGATGAGGCAACGTCATGAACGATGAGAGCAGGCACCCGAGGGGTGGCCTTTACTTCGAGGATTTCACCGTCGGCACCACCATCAATCACCGCCTGACCCGGACGGTGACGCAGATGGACAACATGCTGTTCTCCAATATGACGCTGAACCCGCAGCCGCTCCACATCGATGCGCATTTCTGTGCCACCGAGACGGAATGGGGCAAGCCGCTCATGAATTCCCTGTTCACCCTCGGACTCCTGATCGGCATCTCCGTCAACGACACCACGGTGGGGACCACCATCGCCAATCTCGGCATGACGGACGTGAAGTTTCCCGCGCCGCTCTTCGAGGGCGACACGGTCAGCGCCACGACGGAGATCGTCGCCAAGCGTGAATCCAAGTCGCGCCCGGATGCCGGCATCGTCGAGTTCATCCACCGCGCGTACAAGCAGGACGGGACGCTGGTGGCCGAATGCCGCCGGCAGGCCTTCATGCGCAAGAGGAGCGCCTGATGCGTTCGCTGCTGTTCGTGCCTGGCGACAGCCCGAAGAAGCTCGAGAAGGGCATGACGTCGGGCGCCGACGTGCTCCTCATCGATCTGGAGGATTCGGTTGCCCTCGACGCCAAGGAAGAGGCCCGGCGCATCACGTCCGCGTTTCTCTCCGAACAGAGCAAGAGCGCTGACCGCCCCCGCCTGTTTGTCCGCGTCAACGGGCTGACGACGGGCCTGATCGATGCGGATCTCGACGGTGTGATGCGCTCAGGCCCCGACGGGATCGTGCTGCCGAAGGCCATCGGCGGAGCGGACGTGGCCCATCTCGGCGCCAAGCTGGCGGTGCGCGAAGCGGAATTCGGCCTGGAGGACGGCGCCACCCGCATCCTCGCCATCACGACGGAAAACGCCGCCGGCGTTTTCGCCCTCGGCACCTTCGCTGGCTCGAGCCATCGGCTCATGGGCCTGACCTGGGGCGGCGAGGACCTGTCGGCCGATCTCGGCGCCGAGACCAACCGGGGAGAGGACGGCGCCTATACGGATCCGTACCGGCTCGCCCGCTCCCTCACCCTCCTGGGTGCCGCGGCGGCGAGCGTCGATGCGATCGACTCCGTCTTCACCAACTTCCGCGACACGGCCGGTCTCGCGGCCGAGTGCCGGGCCGCCCGGCGCGACGGTTTCGTGGCCAAGATGGCGATCCACCCCGCCCAGGTCCCGGTGATCAACGAGGCCTTCACGCCGTCTCCCGAGGCCGTCGAGCGCGCACAGGCCGTGATCGAGGCGTTCAAATCCAATCCGGGTGCAGGCGTGGTCGGCTTGAACGGCGAGATGCTGGATCGCCCTCACCTGCTGCGGGCCGAGCGACTCCTGAGGCGCGCTGGGCGGGTCTAAGTGCTTCATGACGGCTCGGAGACCGGCCGCCAAGGTCATTGGTTGCCTCTGATGATCGGCACGACTGTCCGAGCTTCATATGGAATCCACGAGGTCCGGTGCCTTCTCGGGTTCTGTTAAGAGGCCAGCCCAAGCGCTTCTGTTCCAGGCGCTCTCGATAGCCCCTGGGCCCAGGGGCGAATTATACGGAACGGCAGTTACATTTCCTACTTAGGTGGCCCCGCTGTGGCTGAAAAGCCACCTGGCGATAGCAATTCCGCCGGAAGGAATATAAACGTTATATACTATCCAAACGGATAGTTCCCGCGCCGGCCTCATCCCCTTATCCGATACGGCGTCACAATAAGTCCCTCCTCCGTGCTCGGACGTGGGCTGGACACAGGTCAATCCACAAAGCCTTGCGGCCGTCTTCAGGAGCTGCACTGGCGCACAGACGGGTTCGCTGGCCGGCGAACCATGGGGGAATATGAGATGTCTCAAGCTATCATCGATGCTTTTAACAATGCCGCCGATTGGGCAGCAACGCTGGCGGCTATCAAAGACAACAGTGGCGATCTGCTCGATCAGGACCATCTCGACAAGCTGAACACTCTCCCTGATGGCGGCGGTCGTGAAAAGGCGATCGGCCTCGGCGTGCTCGAGATCAAGACCCTGTTCGGCAACTTCACCACGATCGAGGACGTGCAGGCCGCCGTCGACATGCAGATCGACGTCGAATACGCCAAGTATGAATTCATCACGGCACTCGACGCGGCCACGACGGCAGCCGAGATGACGGATGCGATCCTGGATACCATCGAACTGGTCAATCAGGATCGCCAGGATCTGATCGAAGCGTGGTCGAACAGCGGTGACGCAGATGCTGTCGCGCGCGCTACGGATTTGGCGGACGACGCTTTCACCACTGTCCTGGCCGAAATCGTCAGCCACCTCGGCGAGCCGGCCTACATGGCCGAGCTCGGTGCCCGCATGCTCGCTCTCCGGAACGATCTGCAGGGCGGCAAATTCTTCGGCGACGGCAAGATCATCGCTGCGCTTGAGGAGGCTGATGCCGAAATCGAGGCTGAACACCTTGCGACCATCACTGGCGATTTTACCGGTACATTGGACGAGGATGGCATCGCGCAGGTCGTCTTCGGCACTCTCTCGGTGCAGGACGAAGACTGGGGAGAGGACGTTTTCCAGGCTGTTGATGCGGCAGATCTTCAGAAGACTTACGGTACGTTCGCTTTCGATCATGAGACCGGCGCGTGGACCTTCACCCTCAACAACGACGCCGCTCAGTCCCTCAAGGAGGGTGAAGAGGTCGAGCAGACGCTGACCGTCACATCCTTTGACGGCACAGCGGAGGAGACCATCACGATCACGGTGACCGGCGTGAACGACGACCCCACGGCCGCCACGACCGGCAACAGCGTTTCCGGAACCGTGAACACGACCATCACCGGCAACGTTCCGGTCGGGTCCGACGTGGACGGCGACGCCCTCACCTACGAGCTGGTTGCTCCTGTGGCAGGCCTGACGCTCAACGCGAACGGCAGCTTCTCCTACGAGCCGGCTGACGACTTCACCGGCAACGTCACCTTCCAGTACAAGGCCAAGGATTCGAATGGAGGCACGAGCGCGGCTCAAACCTTCACGATCACCGTGACGCAGCCCAACCGCGCCCCTGTTGCGGCCACGACCGGCAACAGCGCTTCCGGCGATGAGGACAAGATCCTCATCGGCGAGCTTCCGGACGCAACGGATGCCGACGGTGACGACCTCACCTACGAACTGGTTGCGCCGGTGGCAGGCCTGACGCTCAACGCTGACGGCACCTTCAGCTACGCGCCGGCGGCCGATTTCAACGGCGAGGTTACCTTCCAGTATCGGGCCGTGGATGAGCATGGAGAGAAGAGCGAGCCTCAGACGTTCACGCTGACCGTCAAGCGTGTCAACGACGCGCCGCGGAATGTCTCTCTGTCGAGCGCCAAGATCGAAGAAAACGCGACAGCTGGAAAGGAAGTCGGCAAGCTGACGGTCTCTGATCCTGAAGGCGGCTCATTTACCTATGAACTGGTGGATAACGCAGGCGGACGCTTCACGATCGATGCGACCGGCACCCTGAAGGTCGCCGATGGCGTCAAACTCGATTACGAGCAGGCCATGTCGCACACGGTGAAAGTCCGTGTGAAGGACGCCGCTGGTGCGACCTTCGAAAAGTCCTTCACCATCAATGTGACCGACATCGGTGCAGAGATCGTCACGGGCACGGCCACGGCCGACATGCTCACGGGTGGTTCCGGAAAGGACACGTTCAAAGGCGGCGCCGGTGACGACAAACTCTCCGGCGGCGCCGACAACGACACGCTGTGGGGCGAGAAAGGCAAGGATGTCTTCGTGTTCGACACGGCCCTCGGCACGTCGAGCACCGACCGCAAGGTCAACTTCGACACGATCAAGGACTTCTCGGTGCGTGACGACAGCATCCAGCTCGACAATGCGATCTTCAAGAAGCTCGTGAAAGTCGGCAAGCTGAACAAGAACTACTTCACCACCGGCGACAAGGCCAAGGACAAGAACGACTACGTCGTCTACAACAGCAAGACGGGCGTGCTGTCCTACGATGCCGACGGTTCGGGCAAGGGCAAGGCGGTCGAATTCGCTCAGCTCTCCAGGAACCTGAAGATGACCGAAAAGGACTTCTTCGTCATCTAAGTGAGCCTCACCGAAACGAAGCGGCCTGGGTGGCTGCTCGGAGGGCGCGTTTTTTTTGTTACCGCCTTTTATTTTTAGTTGGCAGACGCGTCCTTCCTCACCCCCCCCGCCCCGTGTTAGAGTAATTTTTCTTCGGCGTCGC
>NZ_JAYGGM010000017.1:0-102238 GCF_036314085.1 Microvirga sp. CF3016 | reverse complement strand
GCGGCGCAGTCGTATATGGACCGCGCCTTGTTATCGCGCCCCCCGGCCCCCCCCCGCGATGGGGGGGCCCCCCCGGCGGGCACCCCCCCCGCCCGGCCCCCCCGCCGGCCCCCCCCCCCCCCCCCCCGCTTTTCTATGCTTACCGAGAGATATATTTCGTGGGCAGACGCGACCTGCCTCAGCCGCCCGGCCGCGTGATCGAGAACTTGGTCTCGGGCGTCGCCACGAAGTAGTCCCGGTAGCCCGAGCGGGCGATGGGACGCATGGCGGCGGTGTCCACGAGGCCGTTCACGATGAAGCGGTCGTCGATATGGATGCCGACCACCTGGCCGATCACGAGGTAATAGGACGGATCGCCTCCGCCGAGAGGATTGAGCGGCACCGTCTGCAGCCACTTGCATTCGAGCGCAGCGAGCGCATCGGCCACCCGCGGAGGCTTCACGAGGCGGGACGGCGCGGCCTTCAGGCCCGCATGCTCCATCTCGTTCTCGCCGCGCGGCAGGACCGCGGAGGTCAGGTTCATCTGCTCGCGCAGGTCATAGGTCGCGAGATTGCAGACGAACTCCCCCGTCTCCTCGATGAAGGTGAGCGCATCCTTCCTGCCTGCCGAGGAAAACGCCACCATGGGCGGGCGCTCGGAAACGGCATTGAAGAACGAATAGGGCGAGAGGTTCACCTCCCCGTTCGCGCTCATGGCGGTGATCCAGCCGATGGGCCGGGGCGTGACGATGGCCTTGAACGGATCGTGCGGAAGGCCGTGGGCGTTGGTCGAGGTTTCGTAGAACATGCTGGAGCATTTCCCGGCGAAGTGGGTACCGGTTCGCCGCAGGACATGCGACGAACGACGATGTCAGAACCGCGTCACGATGTCGGCGAGGTTGGGCCGGTCCCGGTCGGGAGGCGTTTCCTTGGCCGTACCGATATGGACGAAGCCGGCAATCCTCTCGTTGGGCGCAAGCCCAAGGGCATCCAGCACCCGCCGGTCGAAGGCGGCCCAGCCGGAGAGCCAGGACGCGCCGTAGCCGAGAGCCGTCGCCCCGGTGAGAAGGTTCATGCAGACTGCGCCCGCCGAGAGAACCTGCTCCCAGTCCGGGATCTTCACGTGCGGCACCACCCGGGACACCACCGCGACGACGAGCGGCGCCTGCGTGAAGCGCTCCCGTTCGGCCACCACCAGCTCCGTGCCGGCCTCCGGATTGTCCGCCTGGAAGGCAGCCGCCAGCACCTCGCCGAGGCGGCCCCTGGCCTCGTCCTGGATCAGGATGAAGCGCCAGGGAACGAGCTTGCCGTGGTCCGGCACCCGGGATGCGATCTTGAGGAGGGTTTCGACCTCCGGCCCGCTCGGACCCGGCTCGCCCAGCCAGCGCGGGGGGACCGAACGGCGCTGAAGTAGGCGGGAGAGGCACTCATTCATGGGATCTTCATCCGGCTTGAATAATGTGGAACAATGTAGGTGGATGCTCTCAAAGGCAGCGAGCCGAGCAAGTTCCGGCTTGCCATCGTCTCGCCGTCTTGCTGCGCTTGAGGAAGCGCGGGCATCCGAAAGACACGCCGCTGCACAAAAGAAACAGCAGCGGATGTATAGGGGGAGTGCGGTCACAGGCCAAGCAGGTTTCAACCCGTGACGGCCCCGGCGGCAGGCTTAAAGGCCGGACGACGGGTGCTTCAGGGGACGAGGTGAGCTGGCGCAACGCCGCTTGAGTTCAATGCAGACAGCAATTTCCGGACTGGACAGTCCCGCCTCCCCGACAGCCTGGCCGCAGCGCCAGGCGCTGACGGCGTTCGCCCTCATCGTGGCCGCCTGGGCCCTGGCCGCCGCCATCTGGCCTCTCACCGGAACCGTCGTTCCCTGGGACTCGAAGAACCAGTTCTATCCGACCCTGCGCTACCTGGGCAGTGCCCTCGCCCATGGGGAACTCCCCATGTGGAACCCCTACCATTTCGGCGGGCACCCCTCGGCGGCCGATCCCCAGTCCCTGCTCTTCACACCCACCATGCTGCTGTTCGGATGGCTCGTCCCCGAGCCGTCCATGGAGCTCTTCGACGCGGTCGTGTTCGCCCATTTCCTTCCCGGAGCGCTCGCCTTCGTGCCCCTGTTCCGCCGCAGAGGCTGGCATCCGGCGGGCGCCGTGGTGGCCGCCCTGATCTTCATGCTCGGCGGCTCCGCGACGGCGCGGCTCCAGCACACCGGCATGATCTTCAGCTACGGCTTCTTCCCGCTCGCCTTCTGGCTCCTGGAGGAGGCCCTCGACCGCCGCTCCTACCTCTACGGCCTCCTGTTCGCCCTCAGCGCCGCCATGATGGTGATCGGCCGGGATCAGGTCGCCTTCCTGTGCGCCCTCACCCTCATCGCGCTGGCCGCGCAGCGGGTCTGGACCGCGCCGCGCCCCCTCGGCTATCTCCGGTCGCGCCTCGGCCTCCTCGTCTTCATGGGCCTGATCGGCGGCGCGCTTCTCGCCGTGCCGATCGTATTGACAATGCAGTTCCTCGCCACCTCGACCCGTCCCTCCTTCGGCTTCGGCGTGGCCGCCATGGGGTCCCTGCCCCCGGAGAGCCTGGCGACGATCCTGTTCGGCAACGTCTTCGGGTCCCTGCGCTGGACCTATGATTACTGGGGACCCGATTGGCACAGCCTGTCCGAGGGAACCTGGACGGACCGGGCGACCAACTACCTGTTCGTCGGCACGCTTCCGGCCCTCCTGCTCCTCTGGCACGGCGTGGCGGGCGGGCGCCTGTTCGCCCGGGAGTTCCGGTTCTTCCTGATCCTCGGCATCGCCGCCGTGCTTTATGCCCTCGGCCGCTATACCCCCGGGTTCGAGATCATCTTCGACCACATGCCGGGCGTGAATCTCTACCGCAGGCCGGCTGACGCGACCTTCCTCATCAACATCGCCCTGGCCTTCGCCGCAGGCTACCTCGTCCACCGCTATGCGACGGACGGCCTTCCGCGGTGGAACAGGGCCGCTCTCGGGCGGTTCTGGGCCGCCCTGCCGCTCCTGGCCCTGGGCCTGCTGGTCGCAGCCATCGCCAGCGCCCTGGCCTTCGCCATCAAAGGGGGACATGTCTCCCCGGCCGTGACCGAAATCGCCGTGAGCCTCGCGGTGGCAGCCCTGGCCATCGCGGTGATCACCCGGATGAGCGGGGCTTCGCGCTGGCGCGAGGCCATGGCCCTCGTGCTGGTGACCCTGACGGGCGCCGAGCTCATCGGCCGCCATGCGGCCTCGGCCCTGAATGCGGAGCCGGCCGAGCGCTACACGGTCTTCACGAAGCTGCCGCCCGAGCAATTGCAGGGCCTGCAGATCCTCAAGCGGGAGCTGGCGGACCGCCACGCGAGGGGAGAATATCCCCGGGTCGAGATCCTGGGCCTGAAGGGTGCCTGGCAGAACGCGTCCATGGTCCTCGGGATCGAGGACATCATCGGCTACAATCCCCTGAGGCTGGCCGATTACGAGCGGGCCATCGGTCCCGGCGAGAATGCGGAGGACCCGAATCTGCGTCGTTTCCCGACGAGCTTTCGCGGCTACAAGTGCGAACTCGCGAGCCTGCTCGGGCTCGATTATATCGTACTCGACCGCCCGGTGGAGAAGCTGCCGCGCCACTTCCCGCGCCTTACGGGCGCCGAGGTCGTCTACGGGACCGGGCGGATGTGGATCTACCGGCTCAATACTTCCGTCCCGCGCGCCTATGTGGCGCATCATGTGACGCCCGTGGATTCCGAGGCCGTGCTGGGCCTGGAGGAACTGCCCGAGTTCAATCGCGAGACGGAAGCTCTCATCGACGACGACAGCATGGTGCAGCTCCAGGCAGCGTACACGCCGGCGGGCGCCCTCCGCAGCGAGGGCAAGGGAGAGGCGCGCATCGTCAGCTATCACCGAAACTCGGTCACGCTCGATATCGAGAGCAGCAAGAACGGCATTCTGGTGCTGCACGACATCCATTATCCCGGCTGGGAGGCCTGGGTCGACGGCGAGCGCCGGCCGATCTTGCGTGCCAATCTCCTGTTCCGCGGCGTCGAGATCGGCCCTGGGCGCCACCGGGTCGAGTTCCATTTCCGGCCGATGTCGCTCGAAAATCTGGTTGCCGCCGCCTCCGATCTCGTCAAAAGCGAGGACAAGCCGATTCAGACGGCCATTGCCTCTCCGCTCCAAGAAGAGCCGACGTCTCATTGATGACCTTGTTCGTGAAACAGCGCTTTTGGATCCTCGGGCTCATCGGCCTCGTCGCCGTCGGCCCCGCCTCGGCTCAGTCGCCTGCCGTACCATCCATGTCGCAGAGCCTGCCCCCAATCTCGGTCGGGCAAGTCACCCTGAATGCCGGAGCGACCTTTGCCGGAAGCAACGAGCCGATCCGCTCCGGCCTCGTGTGGCGAATCTACGAGGATCGCGGCGACGCATCCCAGCCCACCATCGTCGCGCGTTCCACGAGCCCGATGCCGAGCTTCACCCTCTCGCCCGGCAACTACATCATCCACGTGGCCTACGGCTTCGCGAGCGCCTCGAAGCGCATCAGCGTCCAGCGCGGCAACCTGAACGAGCGGCTCGCCATCAATGCGGGCGCGCTCCAGCTCAAGGGCGCCGTGGGCGGAAGCCCCATCGCCGCCAACCGCCTCGCCTTCTCGGTTTATGTGCCGGAGGCGCAGAACTCGGAAGGCCGGCTCGTGATCGCCGACGCCAAGGCGAACGACATGATCCGCCTGCCCGAGGGCACCTATCACGTGGTGTCCACCTATGGCGACGCGAACGCCATCATGCGAAGCGACTTGAAGGTGGAGTCGGGGCGCGTCACCGAGGCGACCCTCAATCACCGAGCCGCGACGGTGACGCTCAAGCTTGTTGCATCCGCCGGCGGCGAGGCCTTTGCAGGGACCGCCTTCAGCGTGCTCACCCCGGGCGGCGACGTGATCCGCGAGGCCATCGGGGCCTTTCCGTCCGTCACGTTGGCGGAGGGCGAATACGTCCTGATCGCGCGCCACGAGGGCAAGGTCTACACCCGCGAGTTCAAGATCGAGAGCGGGCTCGACCGGGACATCGAGATCATCGCAACGCCCTAAACGGCTGAACCTTTCCGCAGCCGCGGCATTGACCGTGGGCAATCATTGGTCGCGCCGCTCATGAGCCTGAACTCCCAAGGCGTGACCTTGCTGGAGAGGAAGCTCATGAAAATCGCAGAGATCATGACACGCAACGTGCGCGTGGTGAATCCCGACCGGACGATCCAGGAAGCGGCGCGCCTCATGGACGAGATGAATGTCGGCGTGCTGCCCGTCTGCGACGGACGCCGCCTGCGCGGCATGGTGACGGACCGCGACATTACCGTCCGGGCCACGGCGGCGGGCCTTGCGCCCGACACCACCCGCGTGCGGGACATCATGTCCGACAATGTCTGGTGGTGCTTCGACGACGACGACGTCAGCCATATCGTCGAGCTGATGAGCGAGCATCAGATCCGCCGCCTGCCGGTGGTCGATCACGACAAGCACCTTGTCGGCATCGTGGCGCTCGGCGACCTCGCGACGGACAGCGAGGGCGAGGCCTCCCGCGCGCTTCATCGCATCTCCACCCCGTCGGAGCCCGACCGCACGGGAACCCCGACACAGTCGCGGGCGGACCAGACCCGGGGCGGAGGTCAGGCGCGCCTGACCGGCGACGAGCGCCGTGAGCTCGACCAGCGTCTGAGGCGAGAGGACCACGATTGGCGTCATCGCCCGCACGACTACCACGACGATCGGCGCGGCCGGGACGACCGCTCGCGCAATGCGGGACGCGAGCAGTTCCGCTTCCGCGAAGAGGATGACGTGCGCGCCGCCTTCGGCAGCTTCGGCTATCCCGGCGAGGAAGGCGCCCGCAACGCCCGCATGCGCGGCGGTTTCGGCGGCGACGGCTACCAGAGCTATGGGGACGAGTTTGCCGGTCGCGGCTCCGCCGGCCGGGGCTACCATCCGAAACGCTACGGCGCCTCCACGATCACGGGCGAGCGCGCCCGTCCCGGCGACGACAGCAACGAGAACGATCGCCGCATGCAGGATCGCGAGCGCACCTGGAGCCTCGTGAACGAGCCCCGAGATCACAGCAATTACGGCATGGGACCCGGCAACACCCGCTTCGGCAACGACGCGACGGCCAGCCGCGGCGAGGTGCGCCGGGGCGAGCATCAGGGCCGCGGTCCGAAAGGATACCAGCGCTCGGACGACCGCATCCGCGAGGACATCAACGAGCGGCTCACGGACGATGCCATGATCGACGCCTCGGAGATCGAGGTGCAGGTCCAGAACCGGGAAGTGACTCTCACCGGCACGGTCCGCGACCGCAACGAGAAGCGGCGCGCCGAGGATCTGGCCGAATCCGTCTCGGGCGTGAGCCACGTGCAGAACAACCTGCGCATCGGCCAGCAGCAGGGAACCCATGCGACCGGCACGGAAGCGGGCGACGCCGGCGCCGCGACGGGCAATCCGGGCGTCGGCACCGCCGGCACGACATCCGGCACGGCACCCGGCGGCCGCACGACGGGGCGGCAGCGCCAGACGACGTGATCTGGCGGGCAACCAACTTCGACGCCATCACTTCCCCGGACTTGATCCGGGGATTGGGGCCGGTGATCCCGATGCGAGAGGCGTTACACCTTTCCGATCGAGATGGCCGGCACAAGGCCGGCCATGACGTCGAGGGTGTGAACAGGGAGGGTGTCATTCCCGGCCGGAGCGCAGCAGAGGGGAAGGGAATCCATCAGCGCCGTGCGTGTGCGTGGATCCCCTTCCCGCACTTCGTGCGCCGGGGATGACACCCACCACGTCATCACCGGCCTTGTGCCGGTGATCCCGATTGGTGAGGCGCGGCGCTTCACATGATCGGGATGGCCGGGACAAGCCCGGCCATGACGCGGGAAGGATTGGTCTTCCTCCTAAACCCGAAGCTCAGGATGCAGATGAGTGACTTCAACAAAAAGGCGGCGCCTCTTTTCAGAAGCGCCGCCTTCGTCATTGAACCCATAAGCCCTTAAGCGATCGTCCGCTCGACCACGTGATGCCCGTCGAGGGTCACGTGGCCTTCGGGCTCGGACACCGCCCTCGCCGCTCGTCGGCGGTCCGGGGTGACGGCCTCGGTGGCGAGGGCCTTCAAGGCCTCGTCCAGGGTCATGGTCTGCTGGTTCGGGCTGCCCAGGCGGCGGATCGAAACCGTCCGCTCGGCGGCCTCCTTGCGGCCCACCACGAGAAGCACCGGCACCTTCACGAGGGAGTGCTCGCGGACCTTGTAGTTGATCTTCTCGTTGCGCAGGTCCGCCTCGACGCGAAGGCCCGCGGCCTCGGCGGCGCGCACCACCTCCATGGCGTATTCGTCGCCCTCGGACGTGATGGTGGCCACCACCGCCTGCACCGGCGCGAGCCAGAGCGGGAAGTGACCGGCGAAGTGCTCGATCAGGATGCCGGTGAAGCGCTCCATGGAACCGCAGATCGCACGGTGCACCATGACGGGCGTTTTCTTCTGGCCGTCATGGTCGACGTAGAAGGCGCCGAACCGCTCCGGCAGATTGAAGTCCACCTGGGTTGTGCCGCACTGCCAGTCGCGGCCGATGGCATCGCGCAGCACATACTCGAACTTCGGCCCGTAGAACGCGCCCTCGCCCGGATTGATCGACGTCTTGATGCGTCCGCCGGACTGGTCCTCGATCTGCTTCAGGACGCGGGTCATCACGTCTTCCGCATGATCCCACATCTCGTCCGTGCCGACGCGCTTCTCGGGACGGGTCGAGAGCTTCACGACGATCTCGTCGAAGCCGAAATCGGCGTAGGTCGAGAGGATCAGGTCGTTGATCTTCAGGCACTCGGCCGCGAGCTGATCTTCCGTGCAGAAGATGTGCGCGTCGTCCTGCGTGAAGCCGCGCACGCGCATCAATCCATGCAGCGCGCCGGACGGCTCGTAGCGGTGCACATTGCCGAATTCGGCAAGACGCAGCGGCAGGTCGCGGTAGGACTTCAGGCCGTGCTTGAAGATCTGCACGTGGCCCGGGCAGTTCATCGGCTTGATCGCGAAGATGCGGTCGTCCTCGGTCTGGGTCGCGAACATGTTCTCGCGGTACCAGCCCCAGTGACCGGACGTCTCCCACAAGGCCTTGTCGAGGATCTGCGGCGCGTTGACCTCCTGGTAGGTGCCCTTGAGGCGGCGGCGCATGTAGGAGATCAGCTCCTGGAACACCGTCCAGCCCTTCGGATGCCAGAATACGACGCCCGGCCCCTCCTCCTGGAAGTGGAACAGGTCCATCTCGCGGCCCAAGCGGCGATGGTCGCGCTTCTCGGCTTCCTCGAGCTGGCGGATATAGGTGTCGAGGTCCTCCTGGTTCGCCCAGGCGGTCGCGTAGATGCGGGTGAGCATCGCGTTGTTCGAGTCGCCGCGCCAATAGGCGCCGGCCACCTTCATGAGCTTGAAGGCGTTGCCGATCTTGCCCGTCGAGGTCATGTGGGGACCGCGGCAAAGGTCGAACCAGTCGCCCTGGAAATAGATCTTGAGATCCTGCCCTTCCGGGATCGCGTCGATGAGCTCGATCTTGTAGGTCTCGCCCTTCTCCTTGAAAACCTGCTTGGCCTTGTCGCGGCTCCAGACCTCCTTGGTGAAGGGTTTGTCCCGCGCGATGATCTCGCGCATCTTCGCCTCGATGGCGGGGAAATCCTCCGGCGTGAACGGTTCGTTGCGGGCGAAGTCGTAATAGAAGCCGTTCTCGATCACCGGGCCGATGGTGACCTGCGTTCCGGGGAAGAGCTCCTGCACGGCTTCGGCGAGCACGTGCGCGGCATCGTGCCGGATCAGCTCCAGCGCCCGCGGATCCTCGCGGTTCAAGAATTCGATCTTGGCATCCTTGGCGATCGGATCGGCGAGATCGGCGACCGTGCCGTCTAGGGCCATGGCAACGGTGCGCTTGGCGAGCGACTTGGCGATGCCTTCCACGATCTCGCGGCCGGTGATGCCGGATTCGTACTGGCGCTGGGCGCCATCGGGGAATGTCAGGGTGATCATCACATATTTCTCCTGGCTCACTCCTGCCAACGGAGCAGGTAAGCGGGGGCCGACGGTTCGTTGGTTGAAGGGCGAAATCAGCCGCCGTCAGGTTCGACCGAATCGCAGGTGATCGCAGAGGCGTTGTCCGGCGCGTTGACGCCCCGCCAGCGACCATAGGCCCAGGGCTTATACCAGGCAGCGCCGTCGGGCAACGTGTCGGGCACCCAATCGATGCCGTGCGTGCCGAAGGGGCCGCAGCGGCAGATGCGGGCGAACCCCATCCAGCCGCCCGGCCAGAAGCCGTGCCGCTGGATCGCCTCGTCCGTATAGTCCGAGCAGGACGGCAGGTGCCGGCATTGGCGGCCGATCAGTCCGGAGAGCGTGAGCTGATATCCCCTGATCGCCAGGTGCGCGACCTGCCGAGGGAGATGTGTCGCGTTCCTCTCCTGAGATCTGTCTCTCACGTCCGATCCTCGCTGCAGCGGCATGTCACGTAAGGTTGAGGCAATCGAAGAACCCAACGACTCTACGGCAGCTTGCTACAAATACAACCTAAGATGTAAGCGTTATATCGTACAGTTCCGTCAAGACTCAACTACCACATAGTGGCGCCCTGCAAACTCGTAAACGATACTTCATTTCGTTGATATTCCCGCCATCTGAACTGCAAGGCGGCAATCGGGGCAAGAACAATGACCGTGAACATCAGTAAATTCATCTGGGATATTACCTATGCCTGCCCATTGCTGTGCGGGCATTGCTACTCGGAATCGGGCCGCCGGGACGCACGCGCCCTCGACCGGGACACGGCCATGCGCGTCGTCGACGTGATGCTGGCCGCGCAAGCGAAAAGCGTGATGTTCAGCGGCGGCGAACCGTTGTCGGTCCGGTGGGCCGTCGAAGCCATGAAGCGCCTGCACGATACAGGGGTCGAGGTCACGCTGTTCACGACAGGCTGGTCGATGCAGGAGAAAACCGCCAATGCTCTTGCGGACGCGGTCTCGGGCGTGGCGATCAGCATCGACGGGGCCGATGCGGCCGTGCATGACGCCGTCCGCGGGCGCGCCGGCGCCTTCGACCGCGGCATGAAGGCGCTCGACATCCTGAACCGGGTGAAAGACGAGCGGAGCGCCGCCGGACGGCCATGCTTCAAGCTGGGGATCGACTACACCCTGACCCGTCCGGGCGCGAAGGAAGCGGACCTGGAGCGTTTCGTCGATCAGGCCGTCGAGCGGTTCCCGAAGCTCGATTTCATTCGCTTCGGAGCGGTCATTCCGTCCGGTTTGGCCGCCGAGCGGGAGTTCGAGACCAGCGGGCTTCTCACCATCGATGAACTCGTCGACATGATCGATGTCGGCCGACGCTTTGCCGCCCGTCATGAAAACGGCCCTCACATCTCGGTGACCGACGTCAGGTATTTCCTGCCCCGCCCCGGATCGAGCCTCGTGGATCTCGATATTCTCCAGATCGAACCCGACGGTGGGCTGCGAGCCTTCCCGATCTACGAGGCGAAGATCGGCAACGTCCTCCATGAGCCCTTGGAGGTTCTCTGGCCGCGGGCGCAGGCTTGGCGCGCCGATCCCTTCGTCGCCGAGCAGATGGACAAGGTTCGAACCATGGCCGATTGGGCCGATACGACCCGGACTCTGGACCGGCGCTACGGCTCCGAGGACGACAAAGCGCGAATCGCGCGTCGCGGGCTGGCAGCGGCGGTTCCCGCTTAGATCAGGTGCGCCGAGCCCGAAGGTGAACGCACTTCGGGCTCGATGCTCTAGGCATTTATCCAACGCTCTCGATCCGCCGCGCCTCGACCTGGTCGAGGGCGTCCACGACCGCATCGAAGGTCAGTAGGATCGAGGCATGGCGCGCCTTGTAATCCCGCAATGGTTCCAGGACCTTGAGGTCTTCCCACTTGCCCTGAGGCGCGTCTCCGCCGGCTTTGAGCAGACGACTTGCCGCATCGCGAACCTCGCGAAGCTCCTCTATGGTCGCGCCGACTATATTCCGCCCCATGATGGACGACGAGGCCTGACCGAGAGCGCAGGCCTTCACCTCATGGGCGAAAGCCGTCACGACGTTGTCTTCGAGCTTCACATAGACAGTCACGGTCGAGCCGCAGAGCTTGGAACGAGCGGTCGCCGACGCATCGGCCTCGGGCAGCCGACCCAAATGCGGGATATCGGCTGCGAGCTCGAGAATGCGTCGGCTGTAGATGTCGTTCAGCATGATGGTTATGACATGACGGTTGGGAATGTGCTCATATGCCTATATAAGCACTGTGAATGAGTTCTGCGACAGCTGTGTTCGCAGGGCTGTCTGGAAAGAAAATAGAAACTGCCGGGCGGCCAAGCTTCCTCGGTTAAAAGTTGAGAAATGAGGCTCCACGTGAGTGATGTGGTTAAGTCCCTATCTACGCGTCTGAGTACAGCCGCCGACAAGCCTGCTGCTCCGTCCCGGGAAGAAGCCGAAGCGGCGGTTCGCACCCTGATCCGCTGGGCAGGCGACGACCCGAACCGAGAGGGTCTGCGGGACACGCCCAAGCGCGTCGCGAAGGCCTTCAAGGAGTTCTATTCCGGCTACGGAGAGGATCCGTCGGAGATCCTCGACAAAATCTTCAAAGAAGTCGAAGGCTATGACGATATCGTGCTGGTGCGCGACATCCCCTTCCACTCCCATTGCGAGCACCACATGGTGCCGTTCTTCGGCGTGGCGCATGTGGCCTATTACCCCACCAGGGGCGTCGTCGGCCTGTCCAAGCTCGCCCGCCTCGTCGATGCCTATGCGCGTCGGCTCCAGACGCAGGAGACCATGACCTCGCAGATTGCCAGGGCCATGGTCGATGCGCTCGATCCGCGCGGCGTGGCGGTAATGATCGAGGCGGAGCACATGTGCATGTCCATGCGCGGCATCCAGAAGGCCGGCGCCCTGACGCTGACGACCCAGTTTACCGGTGTCTTCAAGGAAGACCCGGCCGAGCAGGTGCGCTTCCTGACCCTCGTGCGGAATAGCCGGGGCTGACATCTTCCATGGCCCCGTCACAGACCAGCCATTTTCCCGCACCCGGCCCCAAGACCGAGCTCGAGGAAGGAACCGTCCTGTCGCCCCGCTTCGGAGCGGACGGGCTGATCACCTGCGTGACGACGGATTTCGCCACCGGCGAGATCCTCATGGTCGCCCACATGAACGCGGAAGCGCTGGCCAGGACGATCGAGACCGGAGAGGCGTGGTACTGGTCCCGCTCGCGCGGCGAGCTCTGGCACAAGGGTGCGACGAGCGGGCAGATCCAAACCGTTCGGGAGATGCGGATCGATTGCGACCAGGACGCCCTGCTGCTGCGGGTGCAGGTGGCGGGCGATGGCGGCTGCTGCCACACCGGACGCCGCTCCTGCTTCTACCGAGTCGTCGAAACCTCCGGCGGCGAGCCTCGCCTCGTGACGGATTGAAAGATCGGCAGCCCTCGCGAAATGCAGGGCTGCCATCGACCAGGAAACGGGTGCAGTTTCGGGACGTCCGGGTTAGGAAGGCCCGATGACGCGACATGACCTTCTTCCCGCACGGCTGGCGGCCAGCGCCGTTTTCTTCGGCAACGGCTTCGGCATCGGCACCTGGGCGGCCCAGCTTCCCCGATTCAAGGCATCGCTCGGCCTGTCCGACGGTGAGCTCAGCCTCGGTCTCCTGGCCTTCTCCCTCGGCGCGGTGGCGCTCATGCCGGTCATCGGCTGGGCCGTGGCGGTGGTCGGCAGCCGCACCATGACCATCGTGGCGGCCTTCTCCTTCGCGGCGGCCCTGCTCCTCCCGGGCCTCGCGCCGAACCTGAGCCTGTTCGTCGCCGCGGCTCTCGTGGCCGGAGCCTGCAACGGCACCATGGACATCGCCATGAACACCAATGCCACCGTGGTCGAGAAGGCCTGGGGATCGGCCATCATGTCGTCCTTCCATGCCTTCTTCAGCCTCGGAGGATTGGCGGGAGCCGGAGTGTCCGGTCTGCTCATCGCCCTCGAGGTCGGGATCGTCCCGACGCTCGTCGTCTCCTGCCTCGGGATGAGCCTCCTCTTCCTGCCGGCCGCCGTCTGGACCCTGGGCGAAAAGGAGCGGGCGGGCGAGGGCCACGGCTTCGCCTGGCCGCGGGGGAGCGTGGTCCTCCTGGCGGTGCTCGCCATGTTCTGCTTCATCGTCGAGGGCGCCATCGTCGACTGGTCGGCAATCTATCTCCAGACCGTGGCCGGCGCGAGCCTGGAGGCCGCCGTCACGGGCTTTGCCGCGTTCTCCCTGACCATGACGGTTTGCCGCTTCATGGGCGATTTCGTCGTTCGGCACCTTGGACGGGTCCGGACCCTGCAGCTCGGAGGCCTGCTCTCGGCCTTCGGCCTTGCCCTGGCGATGCTCCTACCGCACCCCCTGCCCGCCTCCATCGGCTTCGCCCTCGTCGGGGTGGGCTTGGCCAACGCGGTGCCGGTCCTGTTCAGCACGGCGGGTCAGATGAAGGATTTTCCACCGAGCGTGGGCGTCGCCATGGTGGCAACTTTGGGGTATGGCGGCCTGCTGCTCGGCCCCCCGCTGATCGGACTCGGCGGGGAAATCCTCAGCCTTCGCGCCATGTTGGGCCTGTTGATCGGCTTCGCCTTGATCATCATCATTTTGTCGCAGCGAGCTTTGCAGCGCTCCACTGTTCAGTTTTCCTGAACCAGTCCTACTTGAAACTTGAGGGCACCGTTCATGCGGCTTTCACGAGAGGCTGCCAGGAATGGGACAGGATGCCTTGGAGTTGATCAATGTTGTGGGACGGGATTGCGCGGCGCAGCGCCGGATCAGGGGGTGGCGGGGGAGTGTCCGAGATCAAGCCGCCAGCCGAGCGCGAACATCGCACGAAGGCAAGGATCGGTCTTGCCCTGGGCGGAGGCGCGGCGCGCGGCTGGTCCCATATCGGTGTGCTGAGGGTCCTGGCGGAAGCCGGCATCGTTCCGGACGTGATCGCCGGCTCCTCAATCGGCGCCGTGGTCGGCGGCTGCTACGCGGCCGGCAAGCTCGACGAACTGGAGGCCTTCGCCCTGTCCCTCACCAAGCGGCGGGTCATGGGCCTGCTGGATTTTCATTTCAGCGGCGCGGGCCTCATCGCCGGCGGACGCCTGCAGCGCCTGCTCGACCACGACCTGACGGACCGGAGGGTCGAGACCCTTCCGGTCAAGTTCTGCACCATCGCGACCGAGCTCGTGAGCGGCCATGAAATCTGGCTCACGCGCGGTCCCCTCGTCCAGGCCATGCGGGCATCCTATGCCCTCCCCGGCGTCTTCGACCCGGTGATGATCGGCGGGCGCTGGCTCATGGACGGCGCCTTGGTCAACCCGATCCCGATCACCGCCGCCCGGGCGCTCGGCGCCGACATCGTCATCTGCGTGAACCTCAACGGCGAGGTGCGCGTGCGCGGGACGGTCATCCAGTCCTACGATGCCGGAACGAGCGACGAGCAGGAGATCGAGGACGTCATCGACGAAGCTCCCCGGCGCTGGGGCATCTTCCCGGGTCACCGCGGGGACAAGCCGCGCAAGCCGAACGCGCCGGGCCTCGCCACGGTGATGGTCGACGCCTTCAACATCACTCAGGACCGCATCGCCCGCTCGCGGCTCGCGGGCGATCCGCCGGACATCATGGTGGCGCCAAAGCTCGCCAAGATGGGACTGTTCGAGTTCCACCGTGCCCAGGAATGCATCGCCCTGGGCCGGCAGGCCACGGAACGCGCCCTGCCGGACATTATCGAACTGCTGCAGGAATCGCAGACGAGCTGACTACGTTCAGGAGCCGGTGATTGAGGCCAGCGTGCAATCTGCCTGGTTGATTCCATGATGGCCGGGGAGCCGCCATGACTGACCTGTTCTGATTGGCGAAGGCGCAAACCGGCGGCGGGCGCCGCTGAGGCCAAACGCAAGTGAAGGCCGCGGTGACGGCCAGCGCGTGTCTCACCTAAGGTCACGGTGACTGTCCGGAAAGTTCGGAACTCCCTGTCGGCCACGTAGAAAGCGCTTGCTCCGCAACAGCCTCGAGCATGTCGCGGCTAAAGCCGGCCTTAGCCTGCACGGCCATGCCATGAGAGACAGCCATCACGAAGGCCGCAAGGGCCGTAGGTTTGGCCGTCTCCGGGAGGTCACCTTCGGCCTTCGCTCGTTCGAAGCGTTCACGAAGCTGCACCTCACCGACCGCGCGAGCATCGATCAACGCCTGTCGCACAGGTTCCGCTTCATCCGATCCTGCCAGAACCCCATTGATCCCGAGACACCCCGTATGCCTCGAATAGCGTGTGTGTAGGTCGGCTGCACTGTACAGGATGTGCGCAGCCACTTCCCGCGCTGTCGGGAGCTGAAGCGCCTCCGGAATGAAGTCCAGGTACCGCTCATAGTAGCGAGCCAAAGCTTGGCGGAACAGTGCTTCCTTGTTGCCGAATGCAGAATAAAGGGCGGGTCTCTCTACCCCGGTAGCCTCGGTCAGGTCGGCGTAGGAAGCCCCCTCGTAGCCCTTACGCCAGAAGACGCATAGCACTGCGTCGAGAGCTTTCTCCACGTCAAATTCCCGATGGCGTCCCATCAGCTCAGCCCAACCTTTTCATAATGGCCATTACTAAACCACTTGACAGCCCATGTCCACATTTCATACCAATCGTTATCGTAACGTACGTTACTGAAAGCAGCGAGATCGCTCGCTGAGATCAGGTCTGTCCTGATCGTGAACCGAGAGGGTTTTCATGTCGAACATACTGAAGGGTAAAGTCGTCCTGATTACGGGCGGCTCGCGCGGCCTTGGTGCCGCGACGGCCGAAGCGTTCGCGGCGCACGGAGCCGACGTTGCAATCAGCTACGCCGCCTCGGCCGACAAGGCGGAAGCTGTCGTGGCGAAATTGAAGGCGAAGGGTGCTCGCGCGATCGCGATCAAGAGCGATCAGGCTGACCTATCGTCCTCCAAACCACTGATCGACTCGGTGATCGCCGAATTCGGCAAGCTCGACATCCTCGTGAACAATGCCGGCATTGCGATCCAGGGTCAGCTCGTCGACGATCCCGAGCTCGATGGAGACAAATACAATCGCCAGTGGCAAGTCAACGTCTTGGGCACGATCGCCAACACGCGTGCGGCGGCACCCAAATTGAGCGACGGTGGTCGGATCATCTTCATCGGCTCCCTCCTCGGCTCCTCCGTACCCTTTCCGGGTGTAGCAGACTATGCCGGAACGAAGTGGGCGCTCGCCGGATACGCAAAGGGCATCGCGCGCGATCTCGGCCCCCGCAATATCACGGTGAACGTCGTCCAGCCGGGCATCATGCCCACGGACATGGCCTCGGATGTCGCCGGTGAGCTTCCGGATCGCGAAGCCATCCTGGACATGCATCCGATCCGTCGCATCGCGACCCTCGAAGAAGTGGCGGAAACCATCTGCTTCCTCGCCGGACCCTCTGCGGGCTACATCAACGGCGAGACCATCAATATAGCCGGTGGTCTAGGGATCTGAGATCCACTTTTGGGTCCGATGCCTTAGCCTCAGTCAACAGCTCCTGAGCCTGGCGCATCGTGCGGACCCAAAGGGCCGCGTCAGCGTCCCTTTGGGCCATATAGTGAAAAGTGGATCCCGGTTTCCGCTCCGAACGATGCGCCAGCTTAAGAGACAAGCTTCGGATGGATCCTGAAAGTGGAATCCACTTTCAGGTTCTTTGCTCTAGGCCGTAGCAATATATTCCTTGATCGCCTGAGTCTCGGCCTCGACCTCTTCGAGGCGAAGCTTCACCACGTCTCCGATGGAGACGATGCCGGACAGGCGCCCGCCCTCGACGACAGGGACGTGCCGGAATTTCTGCTGGGTCATGAGCTCCATCACGTCGTTGATCGAGGTCTCGCCCGTGCAGGTGACCACCTTCTCGGTCATGAATCGAGAAACGGGCTCGTCCAGGGCCTTTGCTCCATGCGCGGCGACGGCGCGCACGATGTCGCGCTCCGAGATGATGCCGGAGACCGGCCGCTGACCGTCCACGATGAGAAGGGCACCTATTCTGCGCTCCGCGAGAACCCTGGCCGCCTCGCTCAAGGATCGGCCCGGTTCGATGGTGGCGACGTCGCGGCCCTTGAGCGAAAGGATTCGATTGACGATCATTTATTCCCTCCCGTTGTGCGAACGGCGAGGACGGTCGGCCCTCCCATGCGCAAGGCTGAATTCGGGCGTCGGTTCCCCGTGGTTCCGGGGCGGAAACCCTCCGTCAGCCTTACGATGATTGGAGCAATCCGTGTCGGTTTCAAGCCGAGATGCGGCGTGGCCGTGCCGGAAGCGGGTCCAGGAGCGGAAAAACGACGAGGCCGGCCAGGAAGCCGCCGATATGCGCTTCCCAGGCGATGCTCGCATCCATGAGCCCCGCGGGCTGGACGAAGGCGAACACGTAATTGGCCGCGAACCAGATCCCGAGGAAGATCAGAACCTGCCGGTTGCGTACCATATGCCCCAGGGTTTCGCGGGGCCGCTCATGCGGCTGAGTCAGGCGGCCCTCCCAGTGCCACGAGGCCGGGGCGAACATGAACCAGGAGGCTGCCGCCATCAGGCCCGACACGGCCCCGGACGCACCGATCATCGGGAGGACCTGGAAGGGATTCATGAAGGCGTAGAACACCGCCCCGCACACGGCGGAGGCGGCCGACAGGAGAAGGAACCGCCCGGCGCCGCAGCGCCGGACGATGGGCGTGCCGAACGCGGCGAGCCAGACGCCGTTGATCAGCACATGGGCCCAGGAGCCGTGGAGGAACGCGTAGGTCAGCGCGGTCCAGGGCCGCCCCTCCTCCGGGGCCAGCACGTATTGCGCCAGGGCCATCATCGGCGTCACCGTGTCCTCCGGCACACCCTCGCGCAGGGACCGCATGATCTCGTCGACCTGCACGCCTCCGAAGGCGACGGACCAGCGCGCCGGGATGACAGACCAGTCGATGATCAGCGTGAAATCCGTTTCATCGGACAGGAAGAGCCGAAGGGCATGGATGCCGATCAGCACGGCCAAGCACAGGGTGATCGTTGCCGGCAGGTTGAGAATCGGCTCACGGAGACGAGGCGGTTGTGGAAACATGCAAAACTTTTTTGTCTGGCAGCCGCCTCGGGTCGTTGCGCCGGCGGCATTCGGTTCATTGTCTGAGTAGCCCTAATTCGGGTGCCCCGTCGAGAAAAACCAACAACTTAGCAACGGCCGAGCTTGCCGAAGAGGAACGCTTTCCTTCTTCGTTTCAGTTCCTCCAACTTTTCGTTAACCATAATGGAACCGGTTCGGCCGCGACGCGTTAACTCACCTTTTACTTTCCGCTTGAGCCTAAAATGCAACCATGTCAGTTTGGTTAAAAGAACGTTAACCGGCGGGCGGGGCATGCGGCAGGATTATTTCAAGAATGGCCTTTTCTGTGGCGTAAGTGAGAAGCCTGCCATTTTCGGCACATTCGTCAAATCAGCCCTTCTCGGCCTGTCGCTCCTCTTTTTCGGCCAGGCCGCCCAGGCTCAAACGCTGGCCGCACTGCCCAATTCCAGCGCCCCGATCACGAGCGTCGGCACGGCCAAGCCGCTTCAGGGCTGGTCGCAATTCTGCGACAAGTTTCGGTCCGAGTGCACCGTGGACGTTTCGGAATCGGACATGATCGACCTGACCCCCCAGGTGTGGAAGACGATCGTTTCCGTGAATCAGCGCGTGAATGCGAGCGTTAAGGCCGTGACGGATGCCGACCATTGGGGTGTCGTCGACACCTGGGGCTTTCCTGACGACGGCCGTGGCGACTGCGAGGATTTTCAGCTTCTGAAGCGCCGCCTTCTTGCCGAGGCGGGCCTGCCCCGCCGCGCCATGCGCATGACGGTCGTGATCGACGAACTCGGCGAAGGCCATGCCGTGCTGATGGTCCGTACCAACCGGGGCGATTTCGTCCTCGACAACAAGACCTCGTCGGTCCTGCCCTGGCACCGCACCGGCTACGTCTACATCAAGCGCGAGAGCCAGGACACGATCGGCTGGGTGTCGCTCGGCGGAATCGTGTCGTCGCCGACCACCACCGCGAACCGTTAAAACGAAAACCGGCGCCTCGAGCGCCGGTTTCTCTCTCCAGCAGCAAGTCTGTTCGAGGCAGATCAGTCGATCCGCTTCATTCCGTTCGCGAACCGCTTCCAGTTGTCCACATAGCTCCAGGCCGACCAGCGCAGCCGCTCGACGGCGTCGGCGTCGAGTACGCGGATCGCCTTGGCGGGTGCGCCGACGATCAGGGAGTTGTCCGGAAATGTCTTGCCTTCGGTCACCAGCGCATTGGCACCCACGAGGCAGTTCGCGCCGATCCGCGCATGGTTGAGAACCGTGGCTCCCATGCCGATCAGGGAGTTCTCGCCGATCGTGCAGCCGTGCAGGATGGCTTTGTGCCCGATGGTGCACCCCGGCCCGACAGTGAGCGGCGCATCCATATCCGTGTGGAGCAAGGCTCCTTCCTGGATGTTGGTGGCCGCGCCGATGTCGATCAGCTCGTTGTCGCCGCGCAGCACGGCGCCGAACCAGATTCCCACATCGAGCCCCAGGCGCACCTTGCCGATCACATGGGCATCCGGCGCGATCCAGAAACGGTCCGGTTCAGGAAGGATCGGAGCAGTATCGTCGAGGCTGTAGATCGGCATCGCAGGTCCGAACGGAAAAACAGCAGAACCTTGGGGTGAGGTTCTGCTGCGAGAAAACGGCCTTAATCCTCGAGATCCGTGTCGAGGATCGCCATGGTGAAGTTGTAGGAGCGGTCCCCGTCCTCGTCGTCGAGGAAGAGGACGCCGACGAATTCCTCACCGATGTAAACTTCCGCCGAGTCGGCCTTTTTCGGGCGGCCGACGACGCGGATCGAGTGGTTCGCAAAGGTCTGGCGCAGATAACGCTCGACTTTAGCCATCTCGGTTTTGTCCACTACAGGTCCTTTCTTGATGTCACGGATGCTGCACTTGCCATGCCGGGCAAACGCGAGCAAGCGGGGTTGGGTCCCTGAAGTGAGGCCCTCTGTCAGATTCCGTCGGATTCCGAGAAGCAATGGTCCATGGAGCGGGCGGGCTCCTCGCAGCCGGCCGTGCCGATGACCTTGGCCGGGACGCCGGCCACCGTGGCATTGTGGGGGACGGGCTTGAGAACCACCGACCCGGCGGCGATTCTCGCGCAGTGGCCGACCTCGATGTTGCCGAGGATCTTGGCGCCGGCTCCGATCAGGACGCCGTGGCGGATCTTGGGATGGCGGTCGCCGCGCTCCTTGCCGGTGCCGCCCAGCGTCACGTCCTGGAGCATCGAGACGTTGTCCTCGATGACCGCGGTGGCGCCCACCACGAGACCGGTGGCGTGATCGAGGAAGATGCCCCGACCGATCCGGGCCGCCGGATGGATGTCGGTCTGGAACGTGTCGGAGGAGCGGCTCTGCAGGTAGAGCGCGAAGTCCTGCCGGCCCCTCTTCCAGAGCCAGTGCGCCAGGCGGTGGGTCTGGATGGCGTGGAAGCCCTTGAAGTAGAGCACGGGTTCGATGGCCCGGGTGACCACCGGGTCGCGGTCGATCACGGCGCTGATATCCGCCCGCATGGCCACGCCGATGGCCGGGTCGTCATCCACGGCCTCCAGGAAGATCTGCTCGATGATGTCGGCCGGAACGGCCGCGTGGCCGAGGCGCGAGGCGACCCGGTGGATGACGGCGGCCTCCAGGCTCGGCTGGTGCAGGACGGCGCTGAGCACGAAGCCTGCGATCGCCGGCTCGGCCTGGACGATGGCCTCGGCCTCCCCGCGCAGGCGGTTCCAGACCGGATCGACCTTTCCGGCCACGGCATCCGGGGCTCCCGGCTTCAGGCGCGTCTGTGTCATGATAGTCTCCTTGCCGGCTTCGCGAGGGCCTTCGGCATAGATAAGAAGCACGCGCCCCTTACCATAGATCCAAGCCCGCCATGACCTACTCTTTTTCGCCGTCCACGTCCAAGCTTGCCGTGTCTCTCTCCGATGGCATCGCGACGCTCGCCATCGACAATCCTTCCAAGCACAACGCGCTCGACCTGGAGATGTGGCGGGCCTTTCCCGATCTCATGGCGGCCCTCGACCGGGATCCGGCGGTGCGCGTGGTGGTCATACGCGGCGCCGGCCAGGAATCCTTCGCGTCGGGCGCCGATATCGGCGAGTTCGCGACCCTGCGCGCCGACGCCGAGGGCGGCAGGCGCTACGAGGCCGTCAACGAGGCCGCGTTCTGGGCTGTCGCCCATTGCGCCAAGCCCGTCATCGCCATGATTCGCGGCTTCTGCCTGGGCGGGGGCTTCGGCCTCGCCCTGTCCTGCGATCTGCGGGTGGCCACCGAGAGCGCCGTCTTCGGCATCCCGGCGGCCCGGCTCGGGATCGGCTATCCGCCCGGCGCCATGAAGCTCGTGACCGCGGCCGTGGGCGCGCCGGCGGCCAAGGACCTGTTCTTCACCGCCCGGCGCATCGACGCCCGGGAGGCGGCGCGGCTCGGCGTGGTGCAGCGGGTGGTGGCCGACGACGAGCTGGAAGCCGCGGTCCTGGCCCTCGCCCGGACGATCGCCAAGAACGCGCCCCTGACGATCCAGGCCGCGAAGGCCGCCATCGACGCGGCCATGGGCGTGGCCCACCCGGATGTCGACCCGGTCGCCCTCGCGGACCGATGCTTCGACAGCGCCGACGCCGCCGAGGGCCGCAACGCCTTCCTGGACAAGCGCAGCCCGGTCTTCACCGGGCGCTGAGGTCACGCCTCGCGCCGGTACACGAAGTAGCGCCCTTCCGGCACGTTCGTCTCGGCCGAGACGTCCCGGCACGACGGCAGGTCGAAGGCTCGGTCGCCGAGCAGGATCCCGCCCGGCCGGAGCAGGGCTTCGAGGAGCGGCGACAGGCGCCGGGCGAGGCTCTGGTTCGCCGCCTCGTCGCCGGACCCGATATCGATATGGATCAGGGCCGCCGCGCCCCGTCCGTGCCGCTCGATGAAGGGCGGCAGGGTGTCGAAGAGATCGCCGACCACGAGATAGCCTTGCGGCGGATAGCAATCGGGATGGGCGGCGGGCGAGCGCTCGAACACGTGGATCTCGCGCCCCGGCAGGCGGGCGCGCAGGTGGTCGTAGGTGCGCCCGTTGCCGAGGCCGATCTCCAGCACGAGGCCCGTGGGGCCGATGGCCTGCGCGGCCCAGTCCAAAAGATCGCGCTGCGCGGTCAGGCGCCGAATGGCGCTGTCGAGCCGGGTCATGGGCGCCTCCCGGTCAAGGCCGCCGGGCCAGGAAGTCGAGCACGCCCTGCTTGTGCACCTTGTCGCCGACCGCGAGGTTGTGGTCGCGACCCGGGATGTCGAGCGCCGTGGCGTTGGGGATCAGGGCGGCGAGCTCCGGGCCCGAGCCCGACACGTCGTCGGCCGTCCCGACGGACACCAGGGTGGGCAGCCGGATCGACGCGACCTCGGCCTTCGTCAGCACCTGCCGCGAGCCCCGGATGCAGGCGGCAAGCGCCTTGCGGTCGCTCTTGTTCTGATCCGCGAAGGCGCGGAACATGCGCTGCATCGGATCGGTCAAATCGTCGAGGGACGGCGCCTCCATGGCGTCCGCGATGCCGAGCGGCAGGCCGACGCCTTCCACGAGATGGATGCCTAATCCCCCGAGCAGCATGGAGCGCATGCGGTCCGGCGTGGCGATGGCCATGTGGGCGGTGATGCGCGCCCCCATGGAATAGCCCATCACGTCGGCGCGTTCGATGCCGAGATGGTCGAGCAGCCGCCGCCCGTCCTCGGCCATGCGGTAGGAATCGTAGGCCGCCGGATCGTAGAGCTTCTCGCTCTCCCCGTGGCCGCGATTGTCGAACGCGATCACCCGATAGCCTGCCCGCGTCAGCGTCTTGACCCAGAGCGTGTTGACCCAGTTCACCGCATGGGTCGAGGCGAAGCCGTGGATGAGAAGGATCGGCTCGCCCTCGCCCTCGTGGGGCGGGACGTCGATATAGGCGATGCTCACGCCGTCGGAATTGAAATAGCGCATGGATCCCAAGGGAAGTTGCCAGGGAGGTTGCAAGAGAGGTTTCTGATTGCCGCGCACCCTAGCGCATCGCGCGCAAAAGTGGACCCGGTTTTTCCACGCCCGGGACAGCTCCCTCTCCCGGGCGGGAGAGGGATCGGCCTCACCGCCGCTGCGATGGATCCGGCAGCGCCACCGCCCCGGCCTCCCCGCGCGGCAATTCCCGCACCGTGCCGCGGGCATAGAGCATCAGGCGCCCGTCCGCCTCCTCGTAGACCGCATAGAGCGCCTCGCCCCGCCGCTCGCCGCGCCGAGCGAGCAGGCCGGCGACCGCCCTCACCGCCTGCAGCCCGCAGAACGCGGTGCCGAGCACGGTCACCGGCACCACCACGAGCCAGAGCGCCTGGATCCCTTCCGGCGCGGTGTGAAACTTGGACAGCGCGTCGGCCAAGACGCTGTAGGACGGCTCCATGCGATCACTCCCCTGGGCTGAAGCGACCACCAGCGAAGCGCTGGTGGCCGGGGAGCTAGAAAGCCGCACTAGCACGGCTGCATTGGCCTTTGGGCTTGCGCCTTGGACATGCGCCAACGCCTCCCCGGCCGTAAGGCGAGGGAGACATCGTTGCGGTCGATGCCGACCGGCGTAGTGAGAGGCTTCTAGACCCCAGAACCGGGTACGCCCGGCTCCGGCAACGAGGTAACACGCATCAGGGGTGCGGGGTCAATGGGTATACAATCTAAAAGATCAACTTTGATGATTGGCCTAGTAGAGGCCAACAATTCTGACAATCTGCTTACACTGTACTCTAAGTGCTTCGGGATTAGGGGCTTCCGCGCCTCCGTGCATGTTCCCCCTTGTAAATTCATTGATTTGTTTGATTGCCTTAACATAGTTGAACATAGGATCATCAATACCTGCATTCTCTATATTCTCAGCCATTGCAGGCAGGTAACTGCTTTCACCAAATCTACCAGGAAAACGGGCTCTTAGATAATCTTCTAAAAAAGGCCGAAGATCCTTAGTTAAATTGTCTGCATTTGTACCCTTAAGAAATATGCCCTTATTTGCATACTCCCAAATACGTTCTGCCTGTTGCACATATAAGGATTTCAATTCATCTTCTGATGACCACTGAGAAATGCTGCCTAGACCCTCGTCATCACAAGTTAGCTTGAACTCTTTGCAGTCTTCAGAATCTTTGAATTCTTTTGTGATTTGCCTGAGAAAGCGAGGATCATGAGATAAAACTATCACTTGGCAAGCATCTCTAGAGAGTTCACGGATCTGGCTTGCAGTTGCCCACTGACGGTACATATCCTGGCTGCTAAATGGGTCATCAAAGACAATTGTCGCGTCATCTAGATTCTCATCGGAGCGAACCTGACTTATGAATAGAGCCAACGCCAGTGTGAATTTATCGCTAGTGCTTAGCACCGTTTTAAAACATGGAGCTTGATCATTTATCTCGCCCGCTTGAATTTTGTGCGCTCCAATAAGGATCGAAAAATCCGTATTAGGCTCTCTTCCAACGTAACTTGCCTTTGTATCTGTAATTGAGAAATTTGCGCCAAAACTCTCCAGGATTTGGTTTATCTCTTCCTGCTTTTCCCTCGTCACTGTTTCTGTATATTTTCGCAACTCCTCCTGAGCAATTTTCTTGTTTTTTACAATCTGCTTTTGATGCTCAATTAGAGACAAGTATGATTGAATGTCAGCCTTTAATGGGTCAATTCCTTTAGCTCTTAAACTCTCTTTATAGCTTAGCTCCTGTTTCGCTTTCGTGAGGTCAATGCCATCCGTATTTTTTCGAGCAACCTCAAGGATCTTTATACATTGAGCAATTTTATCATTATAAATTGATGCTATTTCAAAAGCGGCAAGAATTTCACCGCGCTTGGCTCCAAAACTTAAAGAGGCATGTGGCGCAGTGATTTTCTGCTCAAGAATAGCTCGCAAACTTAGTAACCCATTTGCGAGAAAGCTGATCTGTTCGATCGATAGATGTGGAGCATCAAATTCGCAAACGGATTTCCAGAAATCAAAATCCGACGCATTGTGATTAAGTATATATTCGATCGTTTGCGCATCTTGCTCTGTCAGCTTCTGTATTTCCAAAAATGCATCGGAAAGCTCTGTTTCAAGTTGAGAGAATTCTGTATTAAAATAATTTTTGAACATCCCGACCAAATCAACGTGGCCTGCATCTTGCGTGCAGAAAGGGCAAATTGTACCATTCATATGCTCAACACCATACCTGAGCCACCGCATCCCATTGGGATGCATTTGGTGTTTGTCGATATGTTCTTGAATACGAATGCTGGCCCGCTCTGAAATATCTTGTATCGAGCGAGAAATTAGAGTCTCGAACTCGGCAAATGGCCGCAAATGGATTAGAGAAGGATTTTTCTTCTGTTGAACCGTTATAGAGCGAACACCTAATTCAACTTTCTGCTTGGCCTTAGAGACCTGCTCATTAATATTGGCTGGTGTTGGTGTCGCGCAGAAAGACAACACGTCGCCTATGCTGTTATTGCATGCCGCCTTAATAGTTTTCTCCAATGCAGCTAGTTTGCTGGTTAGCTCCTTCTGCTCCACATCAATCTCTGAGATAGTACGTGCAAGATCTACACCTTTGGCCCCCAACACGACTCTTAAGAGGCTTCGCTTGTTATCTCTTGTGACGCTATCCCCCACATGTAAATTCTGCTGAACGTAATCGCTGTCAAAAATATAAAGCCTGCCTGGGCAAGTATCCCATTTCCCAGCTGTAAAGGAGATGGAGCCATGTGATTTCCATTCAAACTTTACAGAAGAGACGTTCGAGGCCCCTAAGCGCCGCCGTGCCAATATGTAGTCTGCCTTCGTTTCAGACGCAGAACGCAGGACAGATGTTAAGGTGCTCTTCCCATAACCGTTTCTGGCATAAATCAGGGTAAGGCGTGGAAACTGGGGACCTTTATGAATCAAAGATGCAAATCGTCCGATTTCTTGAATGCTATTGAGCCGTAAGAGCATGCGTTCCCCCATAGATGGGGCAAGCTTAACTGTACCAACTCGGGCCCTACAAGTAGAAGATTTCAACCAAGGCGTGAAAATTATACCGTTGTATCACTACAATTAATGTTCACCCTTTGTTCTTGACAATCCTCCTAACCTGGGCTATATCGTTGGGCAGATCGGTTCCGACGAGGGGCGCGCTCGCGAGGCGTCGCAGTGACGGGAACCGGCACGGTCCCGCCGCCGGCCTCGCACGCCGGTGATCGCGGGAGGCCGACCCTGGGCTGAGAGCGCAGGAGGTCCGCCTAAAAGAACCGTGCGCGAGGGGCGGCCCTGCTCTTCCATCTCACACCAAGCATCGAGCCGGGCTGCCACTCGCGCCACCCTCGATTGCCTTCAAGTCCGGGGCCGATCCGGCCCCGGGCCGCAGGCGCACGCCTTTTTCATCCATTGCTTTTTGTCACCATTGCCGAGAGACCCATCATGATTCAGGACACCGACATTCCCCTGTTCGACATGCCCGACTTCGACGATACCCTGCGCCGCCTGTCCGATCTGCTCATGGCGCACAGGATCTGCCGCAGGCGCACGTGCCGGAAGAACGAGGGCTGCCAGGGCGGCTATGGGCCGCCGTGCTACCTGCAGCAGCGCCAGCTCTTCGCCGATGCGGTCCGCTTCGAACTCGACGAGTACCGGGAGTTTTGGCACCGGCAGCGGGCGGTGGCGAAGGCCGCCTTGCGGCGGTGAAGCGACGGCCCCCCACGCGCGTCATGGCCGGACCTGATCCGGGGACGGCGATGACGTGGATGAGACGGCAGCGATGGCGACGGAGGTTCGCGAGCCGCGGCCTGCGCCTTCAGCCGTCCCGGGGCTCCGTCGCGCACAGGGCGCCGGGAGGCCGAGGCCGGTCCGCCATGCGGAAAAACCCTCTAGGCGCATGGCCGTTCGGCCATTATGGTGCCGCCGATTTCATGGGTTCGAGAGCAACGGCATGGCTGACAAAGGCACACCCCACTTCCACAACGATCCGGGCGTTCCCGTCATTCACGTGGGCTCGAAGGAGTTCATGTGCATCGGGGCGACACCGCCCTTCGATCACCCGCACATCTTCATCGACATGGGCTACGACAGCGAGACCGTCTGCTCCTATTGCTCGACCCTGTTCAAGTACGATCCCTCCCTCAAGGCCGACGAGGCCCGCCCGGCGGAATGCAAGTGGGAGCCCGATTTCGCCACCTCCCCCGCCTCGCGCTAACACCATCGTGCATTCCCGAACGATGCCCTGCCCGAGAGCGACGGCCTCTTTCAAGTCCCGCGGGCGGGCGCCCGCTTCCGGGCCGAGGCCCTAGATGTCCGGCCTGTCGATCGCGGTCGTCGGCGCCGGCATCGGCGGCCTGACGGCGTCCCTGGCGCTCGCCCGGCGGGGCCATGCGGTCACGCTCGTCGAGCGCCGGACCGGCTTTTCCGAGGTCGGGGCCGGGCTCCAGCTCTCGCCCAATGCCAGCCGGATCCTGATCGGGCTCGGGCTCGGCGCCGCCCTGCGCCGGGTCGCCACGGAACCGCAGCGGGTGGTCGTGCGGGCCATCGGGTCGGGCAAGGCCATCGGCCAGGTGGCCCTCGGGGCCTTCCTGCGCGAGCGCTTCGGGGCGCCCTATTGGGTCGTGCACCGGGCCGATCTCCAGACCGTTCTCCTCGACGCTGTCCGGTCCGAGCCGGGGATCCGCCTCGTCATGGGCCGCAGCGTCGAGACCGTTGAAGACGGGCCGGACGGGGCCCGCCTCGCCTGGGTGTCCGCCGGCGGCGCGCGGGAGAGCCTCGCGGTCGACCTGATCGTCGGGGCCGACGGAATCTGGTCGACGATCCGGCCCGCCCTCGGCGACACGACGCCCCCGGCCTTTCGCGGTGCCGTCGCCTGGCGCGCCACCTTCGAGCGGAGCGCCGCGCCGGCGGAGCTTTCCGGCGACGAGACCGGCCTGTGGCTCGGTCCGAAAGGCCACGTGGTGCATTATCCGATCGCCGGCGGAAGGCTCGTCAACGTGGTGGCGATCGAGCGGAGCGCCGCGCCCGTGGAGGGCTGGGCCGCGCCGGGCAGCCGGGAGGCGCTCCTGAAGGCTTATGCCTCGGCGGCCCCTGCCCTGCGGGCCCTCCTGGCGCAGCCGCAGGACTGGCTGCGCTGGTCCCTGTTCGACCATCCTGCCGGGCGCCTCGCCGGGGGCCGCATCGCCCTCCTCGGGGACGCCGGTCATCCGGTCCTGCCCTTCCTGGCCCAGGGCGCGGCGCTCGCCATCGAGGACGCCGCCACCCTGGCGGTTCTCCTCGGCGGGGAGCGGCCGGACATCCCCCGGGCGCTTGCGGCCTACGAGACCCAGCGCCGTCCCCGCGCCGGCCGGGTGCAGGCCGAGGCGCGCCGGAACGGGCGCATCTACCATGCGGGCGGCCTGATCGGCTTCGGGCGCAACCAGGTCATGCGCCGTCTCGGCCCCGAGGGCATGACCCGGCGCTACGACTGGCTCTACGGCTTCCGCACGCCCGAGTGACGGGACAGGCGGGTGTTGGCCCTTGCGCTCCCGGCCCCGGCCCGATAACCCTCAAGTCAGCGCGGACGTGGCGAAACCGGTAGACGCAAGGGACTTAAAATCCCTCGGGCTATGCCCGTGCGGGTTCGACCCCCGCCGTCCGCACCAACCTTCTCGAGATCTCCCGCGCCTCCCGTCAGACCGACACGAAGTCGAGGTCACGGGTGGCCACATTGAAGGTGAGCCGATAGTCGCTGGTTCCGCTGAACGGCAATCCCGTATCGAGAGGACCATCGTCCGCCTCGCCGAAATCGACGGCATCGTTCAGGGCGTTCAACGCGAGGTACTCGACGATCTCCTCGTCGAGCGACGTGGTGGTGACCTCGAAGTCGAACGCGAACACGCCTTCCTCCCCAGTCGGCTCGAACAGCAAACCGAGGGCGGACACGAGCTCCTGCTGCGGCAGGTTCTCGAGCCCATACCGGATGTCGCCGACGGCGTCCTGCGTCGCGGCGAGGAGGGCCGGCAAAGAAAGAGTGTCGAGCTCATCATTGAGCGCGAGGCGGCCGATCATCCCGAAGGTCGCGCCGCCCGCATAGAGGCTCGCCTCCGGATCGTAGCGCGCATCCAGAACGGTCAGCTCTTCGACCAAGGCCACATCGGCTTCCGCCTGTTCCTGGTCATAGGGCTCGCCGACATCGTTCGACGCCACGTCGTGGAGATAGAAGCGATAATCGAGGGCATCGCGCGGGGCTTGAAGTGGCCCCAGCTGCGTGAGTTCGTCCTGCATGAGCGGCTCGCCTGAAAGCGTGGTGCGCGGCTCCCCGCCGAATGCGCCGGCGGAATATCCGCCTCCGCCGTAGTTTCCATAGGTCGGCAGGGGGACGGCTCCCTCGGTGCCGGCCAGGACAATCTCGCCCGTCGCAGGATCCACGAAGAACGGCTTCTCCCATTGAATGTAAGCCATCATTCCCTCTTGTGAATGGGTCACGTGAACGACCACGGCAGGACAGCGGACCAATATGGCTCGACCATGTCAGCTTGAGCGGGAAAGATATCCGGCCTTGGCAGGCGCCTCGGGGCGAAGTCCCCGAGATCGGGCCCGGAGCCGAGCGTGCGGGATCGCACCGCCGCCGTGGCGGTTCAGGAGCATCCTCTTCCTATCGCAATCGCGATCTCCGCTTTGGAAGGAGAAGGACAGTGATTACGAGAGGCACTCAGCTTTCCGTCAAAGCCGTCTCCCTCGTCGAAGACAGTTCAGAGCTGGAACGGCGACGCATCCCGATCTCCCTGTGTCTGGCAGGAACCGCCGTGGCGATGAATGTCCTTGCGGCCGTCCTGTCGCTGATCGCGCTGTCCGTCTCGTAACCGCGAATGGCGGCGCGATCTGCTCGGCAACGGAGGTGGGTATGAAACGGATGAACCGCACATGTGCCGTCATCGGCTTTATCGTCATCGGGACGGGCGCGTGGGCGCAAAGCCGTCAGCTGACCACTGCGATGGCGTGCAATCAGGCGCAAAGCCTTGTCGCGACCCAAGGCTCCGTTGTTCTCAACACGGGCGCCACGACCTACGACCGGTTTGTCGCTTCGGGTGCCTATTGCGGATTGGGTGAAGCACCGGGGCCGGGATGGGCACCGACCAAGGACGTTGCTCGGTGTCTGGTCGGATCCCGCTGCGTGTCCGTCGCTCGCGGCAGCGGCCCTTGAGATCAAGTGGACGACGTGTCCTGACGTGCCGCCTCGCGATCTCTCCTGCACGTCACGAAAGACCCGTGCGGCTGTGAAGCACGTCACAGCGCCACGGCGTCGATGGCGCCATCTTGGGGTCTGTCGGAAGCGGTCGAGAGGGAAACGCCATGAAGGCGATGCATCAGCAAAAGGAATACGAACAGCAGACGCGGCCATTCCCCGTGTCGGTGGCTCTGCTCTTCATTATCGCAGGCATCAATATCGTGGCGACCGCCCTGTCATTCCTTGCCGCGCTGCAAGGATGACGATGGCAATGTAAGGCAAACCGCCGACGGATTCAGCAGATCGCTTCCAGGCGCGTTCAGCTCAACCGACGCACCTCATGGAACTCTCCCGCCGACTGTCCGGTCTCCTTGAGATTTCCCGTCGCCCACATGGCGGCCTGAGTGCGGTTGGCCACGCCGATCTTGCGCAGGATCGCCTTGACGTGAACCTTGATCGTCGCCTCGGTGATGTCGAGCTTTCTCGCAATGACCTTGTTCGGGTCGCCGCCCATCAGCGACTGGAGGATCACGGTCTCACGGGGCGACAGCTTTTGAGCCTTCGGGTCGGGAACACGATGGTCCGACAATGGGATAACCTCAGCCGTGCCCGGGTGCGTCAGCTCGTTGTCGAACAATGCCCGAATAAGCGATCCGGGCAGGATCCTTTCGCCCAGCATCGTGAGCTCGAGGGATTTGATCAGGACCTCACGGCCGCTCGTGGCTAGGCAGAAGCTGTCGACACCGGCGGACACCGCCGCGTGTACGGATTGCCAGTCGGGCTGATTGCCGATCGCCACGACCCGCGCAGCAGGATGCCGTGCCTTGGCGACTCGGACGAACTCGAGGGCCTGCTCGGAGGAACCGGTGGCGTCTACGATGTAGAGGGCCGGCTCCGATTGTGTACGAGGCTGCGAGGTCGAAGTTCCCTTCGAAACCCCGTCAAGCACCTCGAAACAGGTACCTGACAAGAGTTGCGCGAGACCCGCATACAGCAGCGCGTTACCGCAAAGCAACTCTGTTGCATATGTTGAAGTAACATTATTCATGCAGCGATCATCCGTCAGATTAGACGCTGCAGCATGCTTAGAATGATCTTGGACCATTACTCAGCCCCCTTGAAAAACTTTACGCGATCAGCCCATCCACATCTATCAGGACGCAAAGATCTAAGTTGATCAAGGGAGGGAACCTGGATCTAATCACTAAGGGGTACGTATTACTCCCTAAGGGCGCCCTCGGATAAAGACGGCGTTAACGATTTTGGGGCTCAGGCAGAGCCAGATCTCCTCCAGCGAAGCGATTCGGATCGGGAAGCCGGCGACAGAAATATGAGCCAAATGGCGCTCACTCCTTGGGATTACTGACTTGGGGCCAACGCTTTAATCCACAAGCTTAGGCTGCCCTCATTGCCCGCCAATCTGCTTGAAAGATATCATTTCACAATCGATTCAAGAGGCTGGAGGGGGAACATGCCAGTCGACAAAGATGCCTTGACGTATCCAGACTCCGCGACAGATGGCGACGGGGGTATGCTGACGGAAAAAGACTTGAAGATACTATGGGTGGCGCGAACGCTTACGAACATAGACTTTCAGTTCGGCGAGGACATACTGTGTCTTGAACGCAGCGGAATCGAGATCGAACAGAAGCAATACATCGAGAGGCAACTGCTCCTGAAATACCGCGAGCGTCGCGAACCGTACCAGAAGCTTTTGGAGAGTCTCCGGATCTGACGATCTTCCCGAGAAATCCACTCAATAAAAGAGGCCCCTTCCGGGGCCTCAGTTTCTCAGAGGGAGCAACCAATGCTATCGGCCACGCATCACTCTCCTCCTGCCAGGCACGCTGGTCAATTCACGTATCCTTACGGATCATGACGATTGTGATCGCGTGAAGCGACAGCGCAATGCCCATGCACGATCACCCGGCTGAGCCTCAGCGATTGACGGATGCCTGCTCGAGGGACGTCCCGGGACGTTGAATTTTGTTCTCGTGAAAGCGGCGAACCATCTCCGTGCCGACGCTCGTCTTCGAATTGCTCGCAAGCTGGTCTCGGCTCGCCGCGTAACAATCCTGCATGGCAAAACTCTCGTTCGCCCTCGAATTGTAGAACATCTTCTCCGTGCGATTGTAGGTCCACGGCTCGTCGCTGCAGTTTCGCCCGAACGCCCCGATCGTATTCTCGACCGCCGTCCATTTGAGGCTGGAACCGGGGCACTGGCCCTCATATTGGCCGCTATAGGCGCCGATGCGCGGATAGCAGCTCGTCTGAGCCTGCACCGCGTTGAGCCCGGTCAGAAAGATCGCAACAGAGAAGATCCATTTGGCCATGAGGTCATCCCACAACGTGACGGTCCCAGATAGCAAGAATCGGTGCGGAGAAATACTCCGTCAGCCACTCAGCAACGATATCTGGCGCTACCGTTAGCGGCTGGTCCAGGCGCGCAAGGCCAGGATCGGGGTCAGGATCGGCCAGCCGAAACCGGCAATGAGGATGTGGTCGAGGCCAACCCCCTCCTCTCCCTCGATCATGGTCGACACTGCAAGCAGCAGGATCACACCGCACAAATAGACCATGAGAACTTCACGCATGAATCCAGCCCGCCCTGTCTTTAAGGTCGAGCTTTGGCCCAGGGCCCGCAAGAATCCAATGCGACCGGCGGTCGCCTCACGTGCCGAGGCCAATCTTTCAGGCCAAGGGGTTAAGGCCGAGGAAGCTGGTCCTAAAGCAGGCGACAATCTTGTTGCCCGCTAGAAAATTCTTCTTTTCCAGAAACTTAGCTGCAACCCAATCCAATTTCTCTCGTTCTCAGGCTCGAAGATGAGAATAAGGAGGAAAGGGAATGCCAAAGCGGCACCATCCTTATGCCGCAGGCGGCCATAGAGGCTGGAGCGTCGGCTCCAACAGCCTGACGTCGGCAGGTCAATCCGAGCTCCTGAGAGATCTCGGTCGGCAATTGCAGCAGAAATATCAGAACATCCTGAAAGAACCTGCTCCGGATTCGATCAAACAATTGCTGGAGCGATTGGAGCGGAGCCGGCCTCACGACGAGGACGGCAATCTCTAGGACTGAACCGAGCCTTCGAGATCCCTCCCCGCTCCAGCAACAACGTCAGCGCCTGCGCCGGCTTCCTTGGCCGGATACGGCCTCACGTGGAACGAGGTTGTAGATCAGGAAGCCGGCCAGAATTCCGGCACCGAGCAGGACCAGCGGATACGATCGTGCCGTGTGGACAACCTCGGACGCTTTCTGCTTCACGACGTAATAAGGCGCGGAATCGTGGATCAGGCGTTCTGCGCGCCCCACGTTTTCCCGGCGGGTATGAATCTCCAGATCGTATCCGTCATCATCATCGTGCTGGTGGAGCGAGATGCTGTTGCGGGCAAATCCACCAGACACCAGACGCTGAACGGCCCGATTGGCCTCCTTGCGGGACGGGAACGTGCCTGTGGCAATGGACGAATGCGGCATCAGTCAATCCTTTCAAACTGCTGACGCCAATTCCTGGCAAGCGCCAAGGTTCCACGACCCTGCCGGAAGGAGGCGGGAAACCAATTCCAAGCTGCTCGCTTGATCTCGCTTCAGTTCCTCTGATGGGCTTGAGCCGCCTTCTCAGCTTCCATCAGAACTTCGAGCGCTCTCCATGGCTTGGGCATGAAACGAACGCCGCGGAGAACATCACCTTCCCCTTGCTCAAGGGGCCGGCCTGACGTCAGCACCGTTCGTATCCACGGCCATTTCAGGCGAACGGTACGAACCAGGTCCAAGCCATCCGCCAGACGGGGGAGACGAACATCGGCGAACAGAAAGGCCACTTCCTCCGAATGCAGCCGCAGATAATCGAGCGCCTCTTCGGCGCTGGAAGCCTCTACGACTTTGAGATCTGTCTCCTCGAGGAGAGCTGCCGCCAAGCCCCTCACTTCGAAGTCGTCTTCGACGATCAACGCTATATGATCAGGCTCAATCCTATGTCCCATCCGGCCATCTCCTCTATCATCCGGCTGCTGTTCTTGGAGCCTTTTGCGAACGCAACGACCCTTGAGGCTCTGTGATCTTTGGAAGGACCGGCCCGGAAACGCAAAGCGGGTGGTCGGCGCGATGAAGCGAGAACACAACGCGAGGCTGCTTGAACGCGTGCAGTCCCGCGATGATGTTCTCTGTGCAGGGCTGTGTGCAATTCTGCATTCCCCGATGGTGTGGCCATCGGGCGAAAGCCCTCATCACAGAACGGTGAACACGATCTCGTGTTTCAGCTTGGCCGTTAAGAAATTTGCCGGAACCGCTTTTTGACCCTGGAGGAACCCGCATTGACGCTGTAGCTTAACCTTGGAGCCGACCGTTCTCACGTGAGACCCTGCCGTGTTCAAGGAGACCCAGCTTCACCAAGAGTTCTTGGAACTGGAGCACCATATGCGGCTTCTGGATCGCCAACTCGCGGATGCCCTTCAGCGCATCCGCCACGGCTCCTCCCCTGAACTTATCGAACAGGCAAAGCAGGATGAGAGATATCTTCTTGCGGAGCTTGACCGTCTCATGACCCGGATGCGCGCCATCGAGGGTCAGCTTCTCCAGCTTCAGAAGACCGCCACGCGGCACTGAAGCTCAGATCGGGCCGCCCATGTGTGGAAGCACACCTCCCACGGGGAGCTGAGGGTCCATGGTGGCACCGCACTAACGCAGGGTCAGATTACGAAGAGGATGAGGCATGGCCATCAAGCGTTCTCATCTCGCATGTCACGACGAAGCTGCCTGTGACGGTACGGTGCGGCGGCTTGGTGTTCCTGTGATTCCGACCCTGCTCGGCGTATTGGCCATCCTGAACGTCGCGTCGGTCGTCATGGTGCTGATGGAATAAGCTGCACCAGAGCCCGTGTCGCAACAGGCGATCCCTGGAGAACTGCAGGGCGCCCTGTGAAAGAAGCAGCCCTGCAGGTTCTTAGAGCGATCAGCGCAACCCAAGGAACGACAAGATCGCGAGGACGACCACGATCGCTCCGATGAGCCAGATGATGTTGTTCATGACGATACTCTCCTGACGGTGCAATTGACCCCATGCCAACGGTCAAGGTGAGCCTTCGTTCCTTCGGCCAAGGTGCATAGGATCAATCGGAGACGCAGGCCGTCCCATCACGAGATGCCAAGCCTCCTGACGGCCCGATCTGCCGTCTCGACACGCTCGTGCAGGACTCACGCGTGAAGCCTTGGCTCGTATCCGCCTGGACGCGTCCGTCGTAGACCCGTTCCGTTTCATAGCCAGGTCCGGCCTGGTATTGCCAGGTGGAAACGCCGGCACTTCCCACGCATCCGGTCAACCCGATCGTGAGGACCGTAGCAGAGGCCAGGTTTCTGAAAACTATGAACATCGCCGACCTGATCCTCGTCAAACTGAACAAACGCTCCTGGACTTATAGGTGATATCGCCGGTACGGCAATGCACCGGGCAGCCGCCAAAAGAAAACCCCGGCGTCGCCGCCGGGGCTCTCCTATCCATCAAGGATAAGCCGATCAGAAGTCGCGCTGAACGCGCAGACGGCCTTCGATGGTGTCGTTGTCGTCGCCGAAGCTCGGACCACGCGGATCAAGGTTCGAGTAGAGAACCTCAACACCGATGTCGAGGCCCGAAACCGGCGACCAGATCAGGTTCGAACCGGCGCGCCATTCGGTGAAGTCGAAGCCCGGAGCGACGTCAGAGCCGTAATCCACACGGGCATAGGAACCGAACACGTTCTGGCGGATCGTGGGAGTCCAGTAGTGGTTCAGACCACCGGCGATCGACCAGCCGCGACCCGTCTCGATGTCGCCATCGGCACCGATATAGGCGTCGACGACGTCACGGGTGGTGGAGCCAGCCGTCACGTTCGGATCGAAGCCGAGGTACCCGAGAGCGCCGTCGGCATAGGTGGCGGCAAGCCAGAGCGCATCGCCTTCAGCGAGCATCGGCAGATTGAAGTAACCCTGAGCCGTGACAGCCCAGCCGAGTTCCGAGTCCGGAATCGTACCGACGAGCGGCGCGGCGGCGACGTCGGAGGTGAGCACGTCGCTGCGCAGCTGGTGCAGGGCACCGCCGAGCTGAGCGGATCCCCAGGTGCCGGCATATTTCAGGTTCGCAACGAGATCCGGCATGGTCTGCCCGGCGCGGTCGAACACCGTGATGGGATCGCCGTCCGCATCAACCCCAAACGCGTTGCCGGCGAAGCTGCCCTCTTCAGCGGCGATCGTGGCCGAGAAGCCGTTGCCGAACGAGAAGGTGTAGGCGAAGACGTTCACCGTCGGTGCGTCATAGAAGCGGAGCGTGCCCCAGTTGTCGTTCGGCAGATCGCTGTTCATGAAGAACGAGATCGTACGACCGGCGGTGAGACCGCCGAACTGGATGAACGCCTGGTCGACATTCGCCGAGGTCGAGCTGAAGCCGTAGGCGCCGGTGTCGCGGGTCATCTCGAAGCGCACGAAGGTGCGGAGCAGACCGTAGGCGGTGGCGGTGCGGGCGTCGATGTTCAGACGGCCACGGGCGCGGAAGCCGATGGCATCCTGTTCGCGCTCCGTCGGCTCGACATACAGGAACTCGGCGCGAACACGGCCGCCGACGCGGAGGCAGGTTTCGGTGCCGGGGATGTAGAAGAAGCCTGCGCCGTAGGTGGAGCAGACGCGAACGTATTCGACAGCAGCGGCCTTCTTCGCGGGAAGGTCGGCAGCTTGTGCCCCGGCAACAGCCGCGAGACCCGCGACCGATCCGAGGAAGAGGCTCTTAGCGAGCTTCATGGTTTTCTCCAAAAAAGGCTGAGTCCATGACCCATGTACAAACGTGACCATAATCATGGCGCGTCGTGACGCAACTGGCAGGGACGACCGATCCGCTCAAGGGTCGTGCAATCTGCTGAAAACATAAGCACTTCTGTGATGTGCACAGAATTATCTGCCCCACTGTGACAAAATCTCAACAGCATTGGCGAGGCTGTGCGAGCCATACCCGAACGTCAGCAATAGACCCGGGGTCATCCCGCTTCGGCGGAGCCGACAGGCCTGACGGTTCTCAATCGTCGAAGAAGTACTCGGCGTCGCGGCAAAGATAGCCGACAGGACATTGGGGCGTATCGCGGGTCGGCACGAATCCGGGCTCGGTCGTTTCGTTGATCTCGCAGAAGCTGCGGTCCCGGACATAACGATCGTAGGTGTAGGTGCCTGTGCCGAGGACCACAGCGCCGCGTGCGAATACGATCCCGCGCGCCTGGTTGCAGGTCAGGCTGGGCGTCATGGGCCGGGACTGAGCCAACGCGCTCGATGTGGAGGCCAAGGCGACCAGAACAAGAGCAATTCTTCTCATCTCCGAGCCCTTCGCACAGACACAGTCAGCGGGGAGAAATTTCCCGCATGACAACGTGGAAAGCAGAGCTTGGTTACGGGCAAGTCCCGGGATTGATCTTCAAAGAAACGAGAGCGCGAGATTAGAGCATCGGCTGCAGCCGCTGCGCCAGCTCAACGGCTGCGGCATAATCGGTCTTTCCCGAACCCAGAACCGGAATCCCCGACACGAGAATGGAACGGGGCATCCACAGTTCGGGGAAGCCTTGGCCTCGGGCGTAGTCCAGAAGCACATCCCGGTCCGCATCGGCCTTGTCGGTGATGAGAACGATCTGCTCGCCCTTGCGCGGGTCCGGAATGGCCACGACCACATGGCTGTTCTCCGGCCAGAGCGCCTGAACGGTGGCTTCGATGGCCGCCAGCGACACCATTTCTCCGCCGACCTTCGCGAAGCGCTTCGCCCGTCCGCGGATGGTGACGATCCCGTCCTCCACGGTGACGATGTCGCCCGTGTCGTGCCATCCGTCGGCGGGAGGACGGATTCCGCCCGGCGCCGCCGAGTCGAGGTATCCCTTCATGACGTTGGGGCCGCGCACATGGAGGCGCCCGCCCTCGTGGATCCCCTCGACAGGATCGAGGCGCCACTCGATCGCCGGCAAAATGGGTCCGACGGACCCGGGCCTGTTGCGGTCCGGCAGGCTCACCGCGATGACCGGCGAGCATTCGGTCGCGCCGTAGCCTTCCAGGATCACGGTCCCGTGCTTGGCCCAGAGCCTGCGCGTCTCGTCCTTTACCCGCTCGGCACCGGCGATGACGTAACGGACGCTTGCTAGGTCGTTCTCGCCTGCTGCACGGGCATAGCCCTGCAGAAAGGTGTCCGTCGCCAGCATGATCGTGGCGCGCGTGCCGGCGACGAGTTTCGGGATCTGCCGGTAGTGGAGCGGGCTCGGATAGAGCACCGATTTCATGCCGTTGAGGACCGCCGTCAGGAGGCCTGCCGTCAGGCCGAAGGAGTGAAAGATGGGGAGAGGGTTGAAGAACACGTCGTCCCGCTGCAGCACCTCCCCTGCAAGCGCTTTGACCTGATAGGCATTGGCGATCAGGTTGGCGTTCGACAGCACCACGCCCTTCGGCACGCCTTCCGAACCGGACGTGAACAGCACGACGGCAGGATCGTCGGGCTCGATCTTGGCTCCGGCATGAACCCGCCGCGCCATCCAGGAATCGACCAGCCCGCGCAGCTTGTCGACGCTCGTCAGCTTCGCGCGAACGTCCTCCAGCCACAGGATCTGCCGCCCCTCCCCGAGGGCTTCGACGATGTCGTCGAGCTTGCCCTGCTCGACGAAGCGGCGCGAGGTGACGATGGTTTCGATGCCGGCCAGCTCGCAGGCCGCCCTCAGGTTCTTGAGCCCGGCCGTGAAGTTCAGGAAGGCGGGAATGCGCCCAAAGGCATTCAGGCCGAACAGGGTGACGGCAATCGCCTGGACGTTCGGGAGCAGCACGCCAACGCGTTCGCGCTCCTCCGTCAGGCCAGCCAGCTTGCGCCCGAGCACGAGCGAGCCCAGAACGAGGCGGCCGAAGGTGATCGGCTGGCGTTCGAGATCCTCGAGGGCGACCTTGTTCCGGCCGAACTCGTCCCTGGCGTCGAGGAGAGCGCCGAAGAGGCTCTTGCGCGTCCGCGCTAAATCGAATTCCTCCACGAGCGCTCCTCGTCGACCTTAGCCCGCCGAGCCTTCGCGGATCGGGGCTTGGTAAGCCAGGCCCATATCCCAGGGGAAATAGATCCAGGTATCCTGGCTCACTTCCGTGACGAAGGTATCGATCATAGGCCGCCCTGCGGGCTTGGCGTAAACGGCGGCGAAATGCGCATTGGGTAGCATGTCGCGCACGATCTTGGCGGTCTTGCCCGTATCGGTGAGATCGTCGACGACGAGAACGCCCTTGCCCTGGCCGTCGCCCACCGCCTTGATCGACGGCGCGATGTCCTTCAGCACCTGCAATTCGCCCTGGTTCTTGTAGTCGTGGTAGCTCGCGATGCAGACGCTCTCGATGAGCCGCAGGTCGAGTTCGCGCGCCACGATGGCGGCCGGCACGAGACCGCCGCGGGTGATGCAGACGATCGCCTCGAAGGGACCGGCCGAAGCCAGGCGCCAGGCGAGCGCCCGGCAATCGCGGTGGAACTGATCCCAGGAGACGGGAAAGGCTTTGGGAGAGGTCGGAGACATCGCTTTACTCTTCTCAGGCTTTTGTGGTGACGACAATAACTCTCACAGGGGTGCCCGGTCACCCTTGAGGCGACCGAGAAGCTCACGAATGGCGACACCGGCCTTCGCCACGGCATCCGCGTCCTTGCCCCGCACGACGATCTGGTTGCGGAAGCCGCTCGTCGAGAAGGAGGGGTAGGATCCGATGGATACGCCCTGGTTCGATGAGGCGATTTGGCTCAGGCCCTCGGCATAGATGCCCTCGGCCAGCCCCTCGGCCTCGATGGTCTCGATGATCATGCGGGCGCCGGTCTGGAGGGATGGCGCGATGAGGTCGAGCATCGCCTGCATGATGGACGGCACGCCCGCCATGACGAACACGTTGCCGATCCGGAAGCCGGGCGCCTTGGAGATCGGGTTCTCGATCAGGTCCGCGCCCTCGGGGATCCGGGCCATGCGCAGGCGCGCCTCGTTCAGCTCGTGCGGCTGATACCGCTCCTGCAGCATCGCGACCGCCCGGGGATCGTGCCCGATCGCGACGCCGAAGGCCTTGGCGATGCAATCGGCGGTGATGTCGTCGTGGGTGGGACCGATGCCGCCGGTGGTGAAGAGATAGGTGTAGCGGCGGCGCAGGGCGTTGACCGCCGCCACGATCTCCTCCTCCACGTCGGGCACGACCCGCACCTCGCGCAGGTCGATGCCGATCCCGGTCAGGTACTCGGCGATGTAGCCGATGTTCTTGTCCTTGGTGCGACCCGTGAGGATCTCATCGCCGATGATGAGAAGGGCGGCTGTAACGGAAACGGCCATGCGCAGCGATCCTTTTGGGGGCCTTTAGCCTTAGAAATGGCAATTCTCAAGCAAGGGTTCAGTTGAACCCCGACCTTCTCCCCTGCTACCAGAGATTTTTCGTTCAAGCGTTGGATGTTGATGCGTTTCCAGGAAACCCTGCTCGAGGGCCGCCTCATCGAGCGTTACAAGCGATTTTTGGCGGATATCGAACTCGACACGGGCGAGGTGGTCACGGCTCATTGCGCCAATCCCGGCGCGATGATGGGCCTGAAGGACCCGGGCAGCCGGGTCTTCCTGTCCCGGGCGACGAACCCGAACCGCAAGCTCAAATACAATTGGGAGTTCGTGGAGGTCGCGGCCGGCGGCGGCCCCCGCCAGCTCATCGGCATCAACACGTCCCGGCCCAATCTCCTGGTCGCCGAAGCCCTGGCGGAGGGGCGCCTCGCCCCCTTCGCCCGCTACGACCGGGTCCGGCCGGAAGTGAAGTACGGCAGGAACAGCCGGGTCGACTTCCTGCTCGAAAAGGATGGCGAGCCGCCCTGCTACCTGGAGGTGAAAAACTGCCATCTGATGCGGGAGGCGGGCTTTGCCGAATTCCCGGACTGCGTCGCGGCCCGCAGCGCCAAGCACCTCTACGAGCTGGCCGACATGGCAGCCGCGGGGGCACGAGCGGCCCTCGTTTACGTCATCCAGATGGACGCCGAGCGTTTCGACGTGGCCCGCGACATCGACCCTGCCTACGACAAGGCCTTTCGTCATGCCTTGGCCTCTGGCGTGGAATCCTACGCCTATGTCTGCCGCATCACCCCGGAGGAGGTCGTTATCGACCGGCCGGTCGAGATCGTGACGCCGCGGTAAGGCCCTGCCCTAGCTCCGCTCGAACGCCAGGTTCATCTTGGTTTCGAGGATCTGCCGGTAGCCCTTGCTCTTCAGGAGCTTCACCACGTCGATCTGCCAGCGTTCCGGGACGTTGGCGACGATGAAGAGCGACGGGTAGAGGGACGTGGGCGCGTCCCGAAAGAACGGATCGAGCACCAGGTCCTCGGCCCCTTCCACGTCGAGCTTGATCGCGTCCACACGGGTGAGGCCTTCCCGCTTCAGGAGTTCCAACATGGTCACGGCCGGGACGCGAATCGCGTCCGTCTGGCTCGAGTTCACGATCTTCAGGCTGGCCTCGCCCCGGTTGAGAGGATCGAGGAACAGGGTGAGTTCGCCGGTCTTGTCCGCCACCGCGCAGTCCACCGCCTTGATGGTGCAGGAGGGATTCTGGCGGATATTGTAGATCAGGCGGTCGAAGATCTCCGGCTGAGGTTCCACGGCCAGGATCCTGGTCGGGACGGCCCCCGCCTCCCGCGCGACGAAGAGGGCATACCAGCCGACATTCGAGCCGATATCGATGAAGGTGAAGCCATCCGTGATCCGAGACGTCAGGATCCTGAGCTCGTCGGCGTCGAAATACTGCGGCGTGAACAGGATGCGCCGCTCGCAGACGTTCTTGTAAGGGTAGAGCCGCATGCGGAGGCCGAAGGTCTCCAGGTCGAGCGGCAGCCCCTTCAGGGTCTTCATCGCCAGACGGCGCAGCATCAGGGCCAGCCGGCGGCCGGCCCATCCCTCGGGCAGCCCGCGCGTGCGGTCGATCACCCAGCGGGCGAGTCCTGAAGGCGCAAAGTCGCCGAAAGGGCGAGAATCGTTCATTAAGCGGGAATCCACAGCCGTCGATTGGGATGAACAGGGTTGCTCATGACACCCTCGGGCGCCAATCGCAAGCGGGGCAGAAGGTCTTTGCTTGCTTCGCGCGCGGCGATCCTTACATTCCGGGCATCAGATCAAGGACCGAAAATGACCGAAACCGACATCGTCGAGCGCAAGCGCGCGGCCGAGATCCCGCTCCACGGGCCGGAGGCTTTCGAGGCCATGCGCCGGGTCTGCCGGATGACCGCCGAGTGCCTCGACATGCTGACGGATCATGTCAAACCGGGGGTCACGACGGAATTTCTGGACAAGCTCGCCTTCGAGTTCATCCGCGATCACGGAGCCTATCCGGCCTGCCTGCATTATCGCGGCTACACGAAGACGATCTGCACCTCCATCAACCACGTGGTCTGCCACGGCATCCCCAACGACAAGCCCCTGCGCGACGGGGACATCATGAATATCGACGTGACCCTGATCCTCGACGGGTGGCATGGGGATTCGAGCCGGATGTACTATGTGGGCGAGGTGCCACGCCGGGCCCAGCGGCTGTGCGAGATCACCTATGAGTGCCTGATGCGCGGCATTGCCGCGGTCAGGCCCGGCGCCACCACCAACGACATCGGGGCCGCCATCCAGTCCTACGCGGAAGCCGAGCGCTGCTCGGTGGTGCGGGATTTCTGCGGCCACGGCCTCGGCCGCGTGTTCCACGATTCGCCCACGATTCTTCATTACGTGGAGCCGGCCTATAACGTGGAGCTGAAGCCCGGCATGCTCTTCACCATCGAGCCCATGATCAATCTGGGCCGTCCGCAGGTGAAGGTGCTCTCCGACGGCTGGACCGCCGTGACCCGTGACCGCTCCCTCTCGGCCCAGTTCGAGCACACGGTGGGCGTGACGGAGACCGGGGTCGAGGTCTTCACCTTCTCGCCGAAGGGACTGGACAAGCCGCCTTATACGGCAGCTTGACACTAGCCTGCCGCCCCGCTTCATGCCTACAAAGTAACATCCCGGCTCCGAGGCAGACTTCTTGGAGCAGGGATCGGCAACAGCGACGGGATGGGCATGAGCGGCGACGGGACTCCCCATTATCACGGCCATCGCGACCGGCTGCGCGCCCGCTTCATGGAATTGGGCGGGGAGGCGCTGCCGGATTACGAGCTGCTGGAACTCGTTCTCTTCCGGTCCATTCCACGCCGGGACGTGAAGCCCATTGCCAAGGAGCTCATGAAGCGCTTCGGCACCTTCGCCGAGGTGCTTGCGGCCTCTCCGGCCCGCCTCATGGAGGTCGATGGGATCGGCGAGAACGTCGTCACGGATCTGAAGATCATGGAAGCCTCGGCCCGGCGGCTCGCCAGGGGCGAGGTGGCGAAACGTCCGGTCCTGTCCTCGTGGACCTCCGTGATCGATTATTGCCGGGCCGCCATGGCCTTCATGGACAAGGAGCAGTTCCGGCTCCTCTTCCTCGACAAGCGCAACGCGCTCATCGCCGACGAGGTGCAGCAATCAGGCACGGTCGACCACGCCCCGGTTTATCCGCGTGAGGTGGTCAAACGGGCCCTTGAGCTCTCGGCTTCCGCTCTGATCCTCGTGCACAACCATCCCTCCGGCGATCCGACCCCCTCCTCCGCCGATATCAAAATGACCCGCGAGATCATCGACATCGCCAAGCCGCTCGGGATCACCGTCCACGATCACATTATTGTCGGCCGCGAGGGCCACGCCAGCTTGAAGGGTCTGAAGCTGATTTGAGGTCCGTTGAGTAGGCAGCTGTTCAGGGCTTACGGCTGTCCGTTCCTGAAGAAGCGCCTCTCTAGACGAGAGGCGCTGAACTAGGCGAAAGCAGTGCGGGACTGATCCTTCAGCTTTATCAGCCGCTGCCTTACTGGGTGGTGCCCCAGGAGAAGGCATAAGCGCCCGTAGACAATGCGACCGGTGCTGCAGCAAGCGCGACGGTCAACCCGACGATCCGTAGAAAATTGCTCATCAGGATTCTCCTTTGCGAGACCAGCACATGCTGGCACCACTGTTATATAGTTACTCTGAAATCGTGCAAGTGCGCTGTCTCACATGGCCGATGGCCATGCTGGCTTGAAGCCCCTGCTCATCTGTGAGCTTGGCCACAGAACCGAGTTGCTCCCGTTGCGTTAGATCCTTGTCGAAAACACAAATGGGAGATTGAACCTATGAGAAGGACTTTGATCACGGCTGGCCTGTTCGGCTCGGCCCTGCTCGCCTCTGCCGCCATGGCCCAGACCTCGCCGGCGCCGGCCACTCAGCCGAATGCCTCCGGAGCGGCCAACTTCATCACCCGGCTCGAGCCGGGCCAGATGCTCGCCTCGAAGATCATGGATGAGGACGCGGTCGGCGCCGACAACAAGGACATCGGCGATATCGAGGATCTCGTGCTGGACCGCAGCGGCCGCGTCGTCGCGGTCGTCGTCGAGGTGGACGAGGGCTTAGGCGACCGCACCGTGGCCCTGCCCCTGAGCGCGATCCAGATGAATGCCGCCGACGCGTCGACGACCGGATCCGTCCAGGGCTCCGGACAGACGGGCGGCGCATCCGCCGGACGGAATGACGATCTGCGGATCGTCGTGACCACGCCCGTGGATCAGCTCAAATCCGCGCCCGAGTTCGACGACGACAACGATTAAGCGGGAGCAAGCCCGCGGCTGCTCGTCCTGGGCGGCCGCGGGCAGCCTTAAATGAGCGTCTCGATCCCGGTGAAGATCGCGTAGACGAAGCCGAGGCTCAGGGTCAGGCCGATGGAGCCGATCAGCAGGCCCCCCGCTACCACCAGGCCATCGCGCTCGACGAGGCCCAGCCCGACAAGACAGACGGCAAGGCCTAGAGGAATCTGCCCCACGAAAGGTGGCGCAAAGAGAAGTCCCAAGGCCAATACCAGGACCACCGCACCCATGATGCGCATCGCGACGGGCGTATCGAGGAAGGTCATCCGGGGGCGAGAGATCCGCTCCAGCCGGCGGAAGGCCGGCATGGCGCGTCCGACCGCACGCTCGACATCGGTGCGGGCAACGGACCGGTTCAGGAGTTGACGCGGGAGCCAGGGCGCTTCCCTGCCGAAGACGATCTGAATGGCGACGAGCGCCAGGAGCAGGCCGCAGACCAGCGGGATCGGCGGAGGCATGGGAAGGCAGTTCGGCAGGCCGAGCAGGACGATCAGGAGGGCGAAGGCCCTGTCCTGGAGCACGGCCATGATCTCGCGCACGGTCAGGCGCTCGCCTGGCTGGGAGGCAAGGGCGAGCAGGATCTGAGAAGTGCGCGCGTTGGAAAACAAGGAGCCCTGGCAGGTTCGGGGATGCTCAAGGGCGCCTCTCTACCTGACTTAAGGTCCGGGGCCAAGGCTTTGGACCCCAAGCTCTCAGTGAATGTTGATTTCTCCCTGAATGGCTTGGAACTCTGCGGGTTTGATCAGTTGCGCATGGGTGATCGTGACCGAGTGCAAAGGGCCGGCAAGCTCGCGCTTCCAGAAATCGAGAAAGTCGATGAGGACCGGAAAACGAGGGGCCAGATCATATTCCTGCCAGATATAGGTCTGCAGGAAGGTCGGGTGATCCGGCATGCGGTAGAGGATCTTGGCGGTCGTCAGCCCGTAGCCTTCCATCTGGCGGATGAAGTCCTTGGATACCATGCGAACTCCTTCTCTCAAGCTCCAGCTAGCCTTACCGACAGGTGTCCGCCCCGATGGCACAGGCGGGTTTCCTGCCCTATGCTCAAGGCTAAATCTTGAGTGCACTTTGAAGTTCCAGCAAGGGGATCGGCTTGCACATCCACGCGATCTTGCATGGATGACGGGAGCATCGTCGATGCGGAAGGCCAGTCGCCTTCCCGGCAGGATGCGCTAGAAGAGAGCCTGCGCGGAAACATCGGATAAGGAGATCACCGGGAATGCGCTTTGCCTTCGCCGGAATTGATTTTCTCGGAGATGTTTTCGAGACGTTGCTCGCCCAGGGCTGGGAGCCGGTCAAACTCTTCAGCCGGCCCTGCGATGGCATCTACGATTTCAACGATGCGACGGTCGCCCGCGCCCGCGCCATGAAGCTGCCCATCCAGATGTCGCGGATCCTGCCTGCCGACTTGGCGGGGCTGAGAGCCTCCCGTTGCGAGGCCCTGGTGGTGGCGGGGTATCCTTGGCTGATCACGGGTTGGGAGCGCCACCTGTCCTATGCCATCAATTTCCACCCGTCCCCTCTGCCCATAGGACGGGGGCCCTACCCGCTCTTCCAGGCCATCCTCGACGGTTTTCCCGAATGGGGCGTGACCGCCCACATGCTCGAGCCTGCCTTCGATACGGGCGCGATCGTGGCCCAGAAGCGGTTTCCCTTAAGCGGCACGGACACGCACGATACCCTGCTCGCCAAGTGCCAGATCGCGGCCAAGGAAATAGCCCTGCAACTGGCCGACGATCTCCCCAGGCTCTGCGCCGAGGCAACACCCCAGGGGGCTGGGACCTACTGGCCCCGCATCACGCAGGCCCAGCGGACCGTCGACTGGACAGGAGGGATCCGGGACGTGCTGCGCACCATCCGGGCCTTCGGCTCGATCGAAGCCTTCGCCCAAATCGATTCCCGCTACGTCTATGTGTGGGAAGCCGCCGGCTGGGAGGAGCCGCACCGCTACCGGCCGGGAACTCTCGTCCACAGGCACCGCAGGCACATGGTCGTTGCCGCACGCGACGGCTTCGTCCAGGTCACGGGCTGGAGCCCCTATGCTCCTGGGCCGGCAAGAGGAAAGTAAATCCCTCCCCGGGGCAACGGCTTTAGCGTCGGCGCTTCACCATCTTCCAGGCCTGGCGAAGGATGAGGAGGTTTCTGATCAGCTTGAACATAGGGATCTCCTTGAAAGGGCTCTTACCTTTCAAGGATGGTCGCCGCCCAAGGGTTCCAACCGGACGGGCTCGGCCGAGCAACCGACGCTTGGCTCAGGCCAGGGGAGCATCCACGGTGCAGACGATGCCAGTGGGACGAAACGCGATGCGAGCATTCCCATTGAGTTCCTGGGACAGGCTCCGCTCGATCAGCCGGGAGCCGAAGCCCCGACGGCTCGGCGCCTGAACCGGCGGGCCTCCGCTCTCCTCCCAGCGCAGATGAAGGCGGGAAACGGGTGGGGCGGCTTCGACGTCCCAGGTGATCCTGATCTCCCCCGTGGGGTTCGCGAGCGCGCCGTATTTCACGGCGTTGGTGGCAAGCTCCTGAAGGGCCATGGCAAGCGCCAGCGCCATGCGCGGCGGCAAGCGGATCTCGGGCCCGCTCAGATGCAGGCGATTCTCGCCTTGGCTCGCGTAAGGAGCAACCGCCTGGGCGACGATCTCCCTGAGTTCGGCACCTTCCCAGCTCTCTCGCGTCAGCACGTCGTGAGCACGAGCCAAAGCGATCAAGCGTCCTTCCAGGGCATCCTTGGCTTCACGCGTGCTGGGAGCATTGCGAAGGGTCTGAGAAGCGATTGATTGAACGGTGGCCAGGGTGTTCTTGACCCGGTGGTTCAGCTCGTGGATCAGCAGGGTGCGTTGCTCTTCCGCCTGCCTGCGGTCCGTGATGTCGCGCTGGATCCCCCAGAGCCGCTTCAGCTGACCGTCTTCGACGATCCCGGTCATGCTGTTCTCGAAGTACTTCTGGCTCCCGGCGGCGTCCCGCTCGACGGATTCGACGCCTGCCATGCTGTAGCCTGAGCGAATGACCTCAGTGAGGAACGCCCGTGCCTCCGGACTGGCGGACGGCAGCGGGAACTCGAGCGTCCTGCCGATCAGATCCTCGGCCCGTGCGAGACCGTACATTGCTGCCATCGCATCATTGCACTCGACGAAGCGCCCGTTGCGGTAAGCGAGCTCAACCTGCTCCTCCACCGGCAGGGAGATGTCGAGGGGAGGATCGAACTCCAGAAGCCAGATGCCCTCCGAACTGTGTGCGATGAAGGTGCGATAGCGCTCCTCGCTCTGGCGCAGGGCTGCCTCCGCGTCTTTTTCTGCCGTCACATCCCATTGTGCGCCCAGAGAACGAACGAAACGCCCGTTGGCGTCACGGATGAGCTTCGTCCGGGCGGTGATCCAGCGCATCCCGCCCGTGTCGGCGCGGAAGATCCGGAATTCATAGTCGAGCTGGCGACGGGCAGGATCGGCGACGGCGATCCGCGTTTCCGCCTCGATCCGGGGTCGGTCCTCCGGATGCACGAGGGCCAGCCAATCCTCATACGAGAAGAAGCCTGAGAGATTTTCAGGCAATCCGTACAGTTCCAGGTACTCCGGCGACGCAATGGCCTTGTTGGTTCTCCGGTCGAACTCGAAGCTGCCGATCCTCGCAGCCTCCTGAACCTGCCGGAGACGCTCCTCGCTCTCGCCGCGCGCCACCTCGGCCGACTTACGTTCTGTGATGTCGTCGAAGAGAACCGCGACGTGACGATGCTCCGGATCGCCGATCCGATAGGCGAAAACCTCGTACCAGCGACCCAGGGGGCCCGCCTCATGCTCGAAGCGCACCGGCTCCCCGGTCAGGGCGACGCGACCGTAGATCTCGAACCAGTAATCCTCATGCTGCGGGCGGAGGGAGCGCATGCTTTTGCCCACGACGTCATGCAGGCTGGTCTGTGTCGCGAAAACAGGATTGGTCTCGACGAAGATGTAATCCACCGGGCGGTTCTGCTCATCGAAGATCATTTCGACGATGCAGAAGCCCTGGTCGAGGGCCTCGAAGAGAGCGCGATAGCGCATCCCGGTCTCGCGGAGCGTCGCCTCCTTGCTGTCGCGCAGGGCGCCCTCGGTGAGGATCTGGTTCGTCGTTTCCGTCGCGGCGCAATAGAAACCGGCGATGCCGCCCGTCTCGTTCCGGATCGGCGTCCAGGAGAAGGTGAACCAGCTCATGGGCCGACCGGCGCGGCCTGCCAAGGCAATCGGGCGGTCGACAAAATGCTGCGCCTCGCCGGCCATCGTGGCGGCGATGATCGGTTGGTATTCGTCCCAGATTTCGGGCCACACCCTTTCGTAGGGCTTCCCCAGGGCCGCCGGGTGCTTGGTGCCGAGGATCGGCACATAACTGTCGTTGTAGAGCGACGTACACTCTGCTCCCCAGCCGATATAGGCCGGCTGCTGGGAGGCGAGCATGAGATCGACAAGGGTCCGGAGGCTTTGCGGCCAAATCTCGATCGGCCCCAGGGGCGTGGCAGCCCAGTCGTAGGTTCGAATGCGCTCTCCCATCTCACCATCGATCGACGGCCAGTGGGAGCGTTCAGAAACCTGAGGGGCGACCGCCTCTCGGCGCTTTGAATGCTGGGGAGGCATCCCTTCCAAAGCGCCTTCGGTCATGGGATCGGTGCCTCAAGGCGAATGCCCGGTATGGTGCCGATTGGACAGGAGCGCACCCGATGAGCCATCCCTGAGGCCAAGAAAAAGGCTGATCTGGTCGGGCTTGCAGACATCCCCTGCCTCGTGGCTCGCCGCGGTTGGTCGCGATGCAATCCGGCAAATAAGGCCGATGGGAATGTGATCAAGGGACAGACGGATTCCTTGTCGGACAAGCGTTGCTGCAGCGGCAATCCTGTTGCAGGACAAGAGTTCCAGCCGTACAGGGAACCAATCTTCCTCTGCGGCATTGTTCCATCACGAAGGCCAATGCCCCCAGGTCTTCGAGACCCTCAAAGCCCTTCACCGCCCCCGTGAAGGGCTTTTTCTTTGACCTAACGGAAATCCCGCGGCCCAGCTGAAACCGTCTGCTGTCCGGATCATTGCCTATCCGGAGGCTACCTGTTGGCCTTCAGGACCGGGAGGCCTCCTCATCTGTCGGCGACGGCGGGTGGGGAGGCCTTTCTGCGCTGTCCACAGGTTTTCAAAGCGTGTGGTAATGCCGCTCCTGATAAACCAAGGCCGGCTTCTGCTCGCCGAGGCGGATGCGGACGACTTCACCGATGATGACATGGTGGGTCGCGACCACCCGCGCGTCGCTGATGCGGCAGTCGAAGGATACGAGGCTCGTTCCCAGGACAGGTGAGCCCGTCGCGAGCGTCTCCCAGTCCCCATAAGCGAAGCGGTCTTGGCCCTGGATCCCGGTGCGCCCCGAGAACACGGCCGCCAGATCGCGGTCGGCGGCGCTCAGGACGTTCACGCAGAAGACCCGGTTGGCCAAAAGCGCCTGGGCGGAGCGGGCCGCCGTGTTGACGCAGACCAGCAGCGACGCCGGGCTGTCGGTGACGGTGGTGACCGCCGTCGCCGTAAAGCCGGCGCGCCCGGCCGCGCCGTCGGTGGTGACCACGTGAACGGCGCCGGCAACGCGGCTCATCCCCTCGCGAAAGAGAACGGGATCGAGACCGGGGGCACCCTTGGCGGCTGGATTGGGAGTGGCTTGAGACTTCAACATTCTGATCCGGACGAGCCTCTTCCACTCTTTCAGGCAGAGCACAAGGCTGTACAGACCCATATGGCCCCTGGCCTTATCCTTTGGAAGCGGTAGGCAGAACGGGACTTGCCCAGTATTGCATCGACCCTTGCCGCTTATTCCATCATAAGGGGTAATAGGAAACTTAACAGAAAGTTGTCGAACGGAAATCCGTTTGCTAGAGACACCAGCATCTTACGTCAGGCTTGGCGTTGCTTAGGCATCGTGCTTTCCTGCGGTGTTTCCCAAGAATGACCCCGTTCCAGAGGGGCAAGGGTAGGACATGGAAATCTTTGTGCAGCAGCTCATCAATGGGCTGACTCTGGGGTCGATCTACGGCCTCATCGCCATCGGCTATACGATGGTCTTCGGTATCATCGGCATGGTGAACTTCGCCCACGGCGACGTCTTCATGCTCTCCGCTTTCATTTCGCTCATTTTCTTCCTGATCCTGACCACATGGCTCGGGATCTCGTCCGTCGCGCTGGCGCTCCTGATCGTGCTCGTGGTCGCGATGGCGCTCACCTCCCTGTGGGGCTGGGCCATCGAGCGGATCGCCTACCGCCCCCTGCGCGGCTCGTTCCGCCTGGCGCCGCTGATCTCGGCCATCGGCGTCTCGATCTTCCTGTCCAACTTCGTCCAGGTGGCGCAAGGAGCGCGCAACAAGCCGACCCCGCCGATGGTCCAGGACGTGATCGTCCTGTTCCAGGGGGCCAGCGGCTACAACGTCGCCCTCTCCTACAAGCAGGTCATCATCATGGTGGTGACCGCGGTGCTGCTGACGATCTTCTGGTATCTCGTCCAGAAGACCTCCCTGGGCCGTGCCCAGCGCGCCTGCGAGCAGGACCGCAAGATGGCCGCGCTGCTCGGCATCAACGTGGACCGGACGATTTCCCTGACCTTCGTCATCGGCGCCGCCCTCGCGTCGGTCGCCGGCACCATGTATCTGCTGTATTATGGCGTGGTGAGCTTCAACGACGGTTTCGTGCCTGGCGTGAAGGCCTTCACGGCAGCGGTCCTTGGCGGCATCGGCTCGCTCCCGGGAGCCGTTCTGGGCGGGCTGATCATCGGCCTCATCGAGACCTTCTGGTCGGCCTATTTCTCGATCGAGTACAAGGATGTGGCCGCGTTCTCGATCCTTGCCATCGTCCTGATCTTCATGCCCTCCGGTATCCTCGGACGGCCTGAGGTCGAGAAGGTCTAAGGAGCCTTAGCAGCCATGAACGCTCCTTCCATCACCACCGCGGGCCAAACCCAGGCCGTGACGCGGAAATTCGACCTGGGCGCGGCCCTCAAGGACTCCGTCAAAACCGCGCTCATCACCCTGGGTCTCTCGATCCCGATCCTGTCCTACAGGACCGATCAGGCCGGGGCCGATCTGTTCCTCACCCCGCGCTGGGGTCTGGTGGCGATCGTCTGCGCCATCGTGTTCGGCCTGCGCATGGTTCTCCACGCCTTCACGGCGTCGAAGGCCTATCGCCAGGCCACGCCCAGCGCGCACCAGGCGACGGAGGCGGTCCACGCGGAACCAAGCGCGTTCCAGCATGTTTCGAAGTTCGCCATTCCGTTCTTCCTCGGGGTGGCGGTCGCCTTCCCGTTCCTGATCTACCTGATCCAGGGCGGATTGAACGAGTCCCGCTACTGGGTCGATCTCGGCATCCTGATCCTCACCTACGTGATGCTCGGATGGGGCCTGAACATCGTGGTGGGCCTCGCCGGCCTGCTCGATCTGGGCTACGTGGCCTTCTACGCGGTCGGAGCCTATTCCTACGCCCTGCTCTCGACCACCTTCGGCCTGTCGTTCTGGATCTGCCTGCCGCTCGCCGGCATCCTGGCTGCCTTCTGGGGCATGATCCTCGGCTTCCCGGTGCTGCGCCTGCGCGGCGACTATCTGGCCATCGTGACGCTGGCCTTCGGTGAGATCATCCGCCTCGTCCTCATCAACTGGGTGGACCTGACCAATGGCGGCGCCGGCATCTCGTCGATCCCGCGCGCGACCTTCTTCGGCCTGCCCTTCACGGCGGGCGAAGGCGGGTTCGCGGCGACCTTCGGGCTCGAATTCAACGGCATGCACCGGATGATCTTCCTCTATTACCTGATCCTGGTGCTGGCGCTGATCACCAACTTCGTGACCATGCGCCTGCGCAAGCTGCCCGTGGGCCGCGCCTGGGAGGCCCTTCGCGAAGACGAGATCGCCTGTCGGTCGCTCGGCATCAACACCACCAACACTAAGCTGACGGCCTTTGCCATCGGGGCCATGTTCGGCGGCTTCGCCGGCTCGTTCTTCGCGGTCCGCCAGGGCTTCGTCTCCCCGGAGAGCTTCAACTTCCTGGAATCGGCGATCATCCTGGCCATCGTGGTGCTCGGCGGCATGGGCTCGCAGATCGGCGTGGCGATTGCCGCCATCGTGCTGGTCGGCGGCCCCGAGATCCTGCGCAACCTGACCTTCCTCCAATCGATCTTCGGTTCGGGATTCGACCCGAACGAGTACCGCCTGCTCCTCTTCGGCGTGGGCATGGTGGCCATGATGGTGTGGCGTCCGCGCGGCCTGATCTCGGAACGTGAACCCTCGGTGATCTTGAAAGAGCGCAAGGCCATTTCCGGCTCGCTCGTGAAGGAAGGACACGGCTAATGCGCTGGCTGCAGGATCCCATCCTCGACGTACAGCATCTCACGATGCGCTTCGGCGGCCTCGTGGCCGTCAACGACCTCTCCTTCAAGGCCGGGCGCGGCGACATCACCGCCCTCATCGGCCCCAACGGCGCAGGCAAGACCACGGTCTTCAACTGCATCACCGGCTTCTACAAGCCGACGGAAGGCATGGTCGCCCTGCGCAAGCCCGACGGCTCGCACCTGCTCCTGGAGCGGCTGCCGGGTTACGACATCAACTGGAAGGGCAAGGTCGCCCGTACCTTCCAGAACATCCGCCTGTTCTCCGGTATGACCGTGCTGGAGAACCTGTTGGTGGCCCAGCACAACCCGCTGATGATCGCCTCGGGCTTCACCTTCCTCGGTGTCCTCGGCATCGGCGGCTACCGCAAGGCCGAGAAGGAGGCAATCGAGAAGGCCAAGTTCTGGCTGGAGAAGGCTCGCCTGATCCACCGGGCCGACGACCCGGCCGGCGACCTGCCCTACGGTGATCAGCGCCGCCTGGAGATCGCCCGGGCCATGTGCACCGACCCGCTGCTGCTCTGCCTCGACGAGCCGGCGGCCGGCCTCAACCCGCGCGAGTCCCACGAACTCAACGAACTCCTCCTGTCGATCCGCAGGGATCAGGGCACCTCGATCCTGCTGATCGAGCACGACATGTCGGTGGTGATGGAGATTTCGGACCACGTGGTGGTGCTGGATTACGGCGTCAAGATTTCGGACGGCTCGCCTTCCGAGGTCAGGAACGACCCCAAGGTCATCGCCGCCTATCTCGGCGTGGCTGACGATGAGATCGAGAAGGTTGAAGCGGAGATCGGCGCATGAGCACCGCTGGAACGAACATCGCGATGCAAGGCCAGGCCTCACCTGCCCGCCAGCCGCTTCTGAGCGTCCGGGGCGTGAAGACCTTTTATGGCAATATCATCGCCCTCAAAGGCGTGGACATGGACGTCCATGAGGGCGAGATCGTCACCCTGATCGGCGCCAACGGGGCCGGCAAGTCGACCCTGATGATGACGATTTTCGGCAATCCGCGGGCTCGCGAAGGCAAGATCACCTATGCGGGTCAGGACATCACCAAGATGCCGACCCACGAGATCGCCCGCCTGTCGATCGCCCAGTCCCCCGAAGGCCGGCGCATCTTCCCGCGCATGACGGTGTTCGAGAACCTTCAGATGGGTGCGTCCATGAACAACATGGCGTATTTCGACCAGGATCTCGAACGGGTCTGCACCCTGTTCCCGCGCCTGAAGGAGCGCCTGCAGCAGCGCGGCGGCACCCTGTCGGGCGGCGAGCAGCAGATGCTGGCCATCGCCCGGGCGCTCATGAGCCGGCCGAAGCTCCTCCTCCTGGACGAGCCGTCGCTGGGCCTGGCGCCCCTGATCGTGAAGCAGATCTTCCAGATCATCAAAGAGCTGAACGAGAAGGACGGCATGACCGTCTTCCTCGTGGAGCAGAACGCCTACCACGCCCTCAAGCTGGCCCATCGCGGATATGTGATGGTGACGGGAAACATCACCATGAGCGGCTCGGGCAAGGAACTTCTCGAAAATCCGCAGGTTCGGGCAGCCTATCTCGAAGGGGGGCATCACTGATGCAGGGCATCCTCTACGAAGAGCCGTCGTTCTGGCTCTTCCTTCTCATCACCGTGATCATGGGCGGCTGGGCCGCCTGGATGACCGGGCGGGCCATCGCGCTGACCTGGCGGCCGTTCTGGACCCTGATCCTCTATCTGTTCATCCTCGGCGCGGCGGTGCGGTTCATCCACTTCGCCCTGTTCGAGGGGACGCTGCTGTCGGTCCACTACTATGCGATCGACACCATCGTGCTGCTGATCATCGGAGCACTGGGTTTCCAGTACCGCCGGGCCCGGATGATGACCACGCAATATCGCTGGCTCTACGAGCGGACCGGCCCGTTCTCCTGGCGGGAAAAGCCGTCTGCCGCCAAGGGCTAGCGCATCGTGCGGAAAGCTGGTTCCGGCTTTCCGTACCAAACGATGCGCTGCTTTAAAAAGGCGAAGCATCGGATTGATCCCAAAAGTGGTTTCCACTTTTGGGTCCGATGCTCCGGCTCAAAAGATTCCCAGGTGACATCCGCTCAAAAACCAGCATGATGTAACCTTGGATGACGGGTCTACCGTCAAACCGGCCCCACGAGGAAGAGGGGCCTATAAAACCACCCAGAGGAGTGACCTCATGAAAAAAATGCTGTTGACCGGCGTGGCGCTTGGTCTTGGCCTCGCCTTCTCCAGCGCTGCCAGCGCCCAGATCAAGATCGGCGTTGCTGGCCCCATCACCGGCCCGAACGCGGCTTTCGGCGCCCAGCTGAAGAACGGCGTCGAGCAGGCCGTCGAGGACATCAACGCGGCCGGTGGCATCAATGGCCAGAAGCTGCAGATCGTCGTCGGCGACGACGTGTCCGACCCCAAGCAGGGCGTGTCCGTGGCGAACAAGTTCGCCGCTGAAGGCGTGAAGTTCGTCGTCGGCCACTTCAACTCCGGCGTTTCGATCCCGGCCTCTCAGGTCTACGAGGAAGCCGGAATCGTCCAGATCACCCCGGCCTCGACAAACCCGCAGTTCACCGAGCGCGGCATGTGGAACACCTTCCGCACCTGCGGTCGCGACGACCAGCAGGGCGCCGTTGCCGGCGCCTACCTCGCCGACAAGTTCAAGGGCAAGAAGGTCGCCGTCGTCCACGACAAGACCCCCTACGGCAAGGGCCTCGCCGACGAGACCCAGAAGGCCATGAACTCCAAGGGCCTGAAGGAGGTCGTCTATGAAGGCGTGAACCCGGGCGAGAAGGACTACTCCGCTCTCGTGTCCAAGCTGAAGCAGGCCGGCGTCGACGTGGTCTACTTCGGCGGCCTCCACACGGAAGCCGGCCTCATCATCCGCCAGATGCGCGACCAGGGCCTCCAGGCTCCGATGATGTCGGGTGACGGCATCGTGTCGGCCGAGTTCGTCTCGATCGCCGGCCCCGGCGCCGACGGCACCCTGATGACCTTCTCGCCGGATCCGCGCAAGAACCCGAACGCGAAGGACGTGGTGGCCAAGTTCAAGGCCAAGAACTACGAGCCGGAAGCCTACACGCTCTACAGCTACGCGGCCGCCCAGATCCTGGCCGAAGCTGCCAAGCAGTCCGGCGGCACTGACGGCAAGAAGATTGCCGACGTGATGAAGTCGGGCAAGCCGTTCAAGACCGTCATCGGCGATATCTCCTACGACAAGAAGGGCGATATCACCCGTCCGGACTACATCATGTATGTCTGGAAGAAGGGTGCCGACGGCAAGATCGACTACACCGGCAACGAACTCGCCATGTAATCGACCGGCCTGAGAGCCGAACGATCAGACCCGCCCTGGCGACAGGGCGGGTTTTCTTATGGAAATCCTTGCCCGGGCTCCAGCCAAAATATACCCAGGGCCTTCGGCCTTCCATGGGTACAACTTGGACGTCATGGCCGGGCTTGTCCCGGCCATCTCGATCAGAAAAGAGCTGAGCCTCAAGTAATCGGGATCACCGGCACAAGGCCGGTGATGACTAAGGACGTGAGTTTCCGGCCAGCTTCTCAGGAGGTCCTTGACCATGCTCGCTCTCACCCTGTCCCTGCTCCAGGACACCTACGCCGTCTGCCGCTTCCCGTCCGGCACGCCGGTTGCGGCTCCCTCGTCGGGATCGTTTTCGCTTCTCGTCCAAGCGGCCGAGGAGACGACTCTCGTCTGCCCTCTCGCTCAAGCCCCGATCGGGGCCGAAATCGATGCGGGCTGGCGCTGCTTTCGCATCCTGCAGACGTTCGACTTCAGCATTCCGGGGATCCTGGCCTCCGTCCTGACCCCGCTGGCTCAGGCCGGCATCGGCATCTTCGCTACGTCCACGTTCAGTACCGACTACGTGCTGGTGAAGGCAGGCGACACGGAAAAGGCCGTGGCGGCGCTCCGGGCTGCGGGGCATGCGGTCGGGGATGAGGCCTGATCAGGCTCTTTCGATCCGGGCCGCGAAGCAGCCCCGCCGGGCGAAATGGGCGTCGATATGCGCCACCTGGGGATCGGCGAGGAACCGCTCGATCACCTGCAGCACCTCCGCGCCCTCGGCCACTTCGGCATCGACGATGAAGGCCTCGCCATCGTAGGCGCGCAGGGACAGGAGCCTGTCCCGCAGCATGGGTGCCAGTTCGCCCTGGTAGGTTCCGGTCTTTGCCGAACGGCTGACGAAGATCGGCCCGGCCGCGCGATAGGGCGACGTGAGGGTCGTCTGATGAGCGTGGTTGAGCAGCAGAAGCTCCTCGCCGACGGCGACCCGGGTCAGCGAGATCCGGCAGGGATAGGCATCGGCCTCGTCGGAATAGACGCGCTTGGCACCGATCGCCTCAAGGTCGCCATCGGCCATCTGAAACAAGGGTGCGAAGGGTTCGGGGTTCAGGCCGCGAATTTGGAAGGACATGAACGGTCTCCGTGTGAGACCTCCAGAATGGCAAGCCCTGCTCCGCTGAACGACCCGATTCCTGTGGGACTACCCCAAACGCCCGAGCACCGGGAACGTCTCGAGCAGCCAGAACGACATGGTGGTGATCCAGCCGGTGAGGAAGGCGATGCCGGTGAGGACGAGGAGCACGCCCATGATCTTCTCGACCATGGCGAAGCGGGAGTGCATGCGCTTCAGGAGCGCCACGAAGGGCTTCATGGCGAAGGCTGCGAGCAGGAAGGGAATGCCCAGTCCCGCCGAATAGGCGGCGAGCAGCAGCGCCCCATGGGAGACGCTGTCCTCCGATCCGGCCACGGTCAGGATCGCGGCCAGGACCGGGCCGATGCAGGGCGTCCAGCCGAACGCGAAGGCGAGGCCCATCACATAGGCGCCCCAGAGCCCCACAGGCTTGGCGACGTTGAACCGGGCCTCCCGGTAGAACAGCCCGATGCGGAACAGCCCGAGGAAATGCAGGCCCATGACGATGATGGCGATGCCCGCCACCGTGCTCAGGACATCGAGATACTGCCGGATGACCTGCCCCAGGGCCGAGGCCGTCGCACCGAGCAGCACGAAAACGGTCGAGAAGCCAGCCACGAACAGCAAGGCTGCCAGAACCGCGCGCTGACGCACGGCCCGGTCGTCGCCCGCGCTCAGGCGGTCGAAGGTGGTGCCTGCGAGGAACGACAGATAAGGCGGCACCAGCGGCAGGACGCAGGGACTTAAGAAACTGATGAGACCGCCGAGCGCCGCGGCCGGATAGGAAACACTGAGCATGGAAGCCTTCTATCCTGTCGCGCTCCCACGAGAAAGGCGGTGAAGGGCCCGTTCTCCAGCTTGTGAAGGCCGGTGATTTCCGGTTTGCTTCCTTCATGACACAGCGCCGCAATCTGATCACCGACATCGCCGGCCTCCGCATCGGCAATGCGCACGATGCGACTCTTGGGTCGGGCGTCACCGTCGCCCTTTTCGACGAGCCGACCGTCGTCTCGTGCGAGGTGATGGGCGGTGCACCCGGCACCCGGGAGACGGACCTGCTCCAGCCTGACAAGATGGTACCGGGCATTCACGGCGTGGTCCTCTCCGGCGGCTCGGCCTTCGGCCTCGATGCCGCGAGCGGTGTCCAGGCTTATCTGCGCCAGCAGGGAATCGGCTTCCCCGTCGGTCCCGCCAGGGTGCCCCTGGTGTCTCAGGCGGTCTGCTTCGACCTCAACAACGGCGGCAACAAGGATTGGGGTCTCTATCCGCCCTATCGCGAGCTGGGCTTCCAGGCCGCCGAGCAGGCCGGCCTGACATTCGACCTCGGCACCTCCGGGGGCGGTTATGGCGCCACGACCGCGAACCTGAAAGGTGGGCTTGGCTCCGCCAGTGCCACGACCTCCTCCGGTCACATGGTCGGCGCGCTTGTCATCGTGAACGCCATCGCCTCCGCGGTGATCGGAGACGGTCCACATTTCTGGGCCGGTGCCCTCGAAGAAGGCAATGAGTTCGGCGGGCACGGGCACCCTGGGCGCGTCGACCCGAAGCAGCGCCGGCTTATCTGGAAAGGCGGACCGCAGCCGGCCACCACCATCGCGCTCGTAGCGACGGATGCCGTTCTGACGAAGGCCCAGGCCAAGCGCCTGGCCATCGCATCCCATGCGGGCCTCGCCCGGGGCCTGCGTTTCTCGCACGCCCTGTTCGACGGCGACACGATCTTCGCCGCCGCCACGGGCCGCAAGCCCCTCCGGGACGAGGCGGCGGAGTTCACGGAGTTGACGGCGCTCGCCGCCGACTGCCTGACCCGCGCCATCGCGCGCGGCGTCTACGAGGCGACGGCCCTGCCCTATCCGGGCGCGCAGCCGGCTTGGCGGGACAGGTTCTCGCCCGCTTAGAACCGCTCCGCCCGATACGGCTTCGGATCGACCACCGGCGTCTCGCCCGTGATCATTTCGGCCAAGAGGCGGCCCGTGATTGGGCCGAGGGTCAGGCCGTGATGGGCGTGGCCGAAACCGAACCAGAGGTTCTTGTGCTTGGGTGCCGGGCCGATGATGGGCATCATGTCCGGCGTGCACGGGCGCATGCCCATCCAGGGCTCGGGATCGACCCGCTCGCCCAGAGGGAAGAACTCCCGGGCGATCGGCTCGGCGCGCTGCAGCTGGACCGGAGTCTTCGGCGCGTCGCGATTGGCGAACTCGGCGCCCGTAGTGAGGCGGACGCCCTTCGACATGGGCGCGAGGAAATAGCCGCGGTCGAAGTCCAGAGTCGGGCGGTTGAGCACCGCATTGCCCTCGGGCTTGTAATGCATGTGATAGCCGCGCTTGACCGCGAGCGGCAGATTGTACCCGAGCTTCGTCGTCACCACGTCCGCCCAGGCGCCGAGGGCGATGACGACGGCACCGGCCTCGACCGGCCCCTTCTCCGTCTGGACACGCCAGCCGGTCGGCGTTTCCTCGAGCGTCCTGGCATCGCCTGCTGCCAATTCGCCGCCCAGGCGCTCGAACAACCCGACATAACCCATGGTCAGCATGTGCGGGTCGGAAACCGAGGTCGGATCGGTCCAATGGATGCCACCCTTCGTCTCCACCTTGAGGTGCGGCTCGCGCTCCGCAACGGCCCTGGTGTCGAGCGCATCGAAGTTGACGCCGAAATCGCGCCGGACGTCCTCCGCATCCTTGAACTGCTCGTCCCGGCTCTTCTCGTCGCGGAAGACCTTCATCCAGCCCGTCGGGCGGATCAGTTGCGTGGAGCCGGATTCCTCCGCGAGCGCCATGTGCTCGGTGACGCTGCGCTCGATGAGGGGCGCATACATCCGGGCGATCGCCTTGTGCTGGGCGGGACGGGAATGCATCCAGTACTGCCACAGGAAGGGCGCGAGCTTCGGGATCGCCGCCCAATGGTAATGAGCGTCGATGGTGTTGTTCAGGGCATAGCGCAGCAGGGCGCCGAAATCGTGCGGGAAGCCGTAAGGGTAGACGCCTTCGCGCTGAATCAGGCCCGCATTGCCGAAGGAGGTCTCCTCGCCCGGCTTGCGCCTGTCGATCAGCAGGACCGAGCGTCCACGCTTCTGCAGATGGACGGCAATCGACACGCCGACGATGCCGGCCCCAAGAACAACCACATCCTTACGCATGAAGGCTCTGCCCCATTCAAAATCGCTCCCGCACTCGGGAAGCGAGTTCGTATCCTTGTGACGAGGCCATCATTACTCCCGTTGGCTCAAGGCCGTCCACGGATTTCCTGTCGCAAACGGACCTCTCCCCAGGCAAGTGGTCTTAGACTGGTTGATACCGGACGTTCGTGGCGCAATGCCCCGTTGCGACAGCGCATGGCTCGTGCTACCGCGCCGCCATGACACGCCCGCTTCTCATCGCCCCTTCCATCCTCGCCTCCGACTTCTCCAAGCTCGGAGAGGAAATCCGCGCCATCGACGCCGCCGGCGCCGACTGGATCCACATCGACGTGATGGACGGGCATTTCGTGCCCAACATCACCATCGGCCCCGATGTGGTGAAGGCGCTGCGTCCGCATACCTCGAAGCCCTTCGACGTCCATCTGATGATCGCTCCGGTCGATCCCTATCTCGAAGCCTTCGCCAAGGCCGGCGCGGACATCATCAGCATCCACGCCGAGGCGGGACCGCACCTGCACCGCTCGCTCCAGACGATCCGCAAGCTCGGCAAGAAGGCCGGCATCGTTCTCAATCCTGGCACCCATGAGGGCTCCATCGAGCCGGTGATCGACGAGGTCGACCTGATCCTGCTGATGACGGTCAATCCGGGCTTCGGCGGGCAGGCCTTCATCCCGTCCGTGTGCACCAAGCTGCGCCGCATCAAGGAGATGGTCGGGGACCGGAACATCGATATCGAGATGGACGGCGGCGTGACGGCCGAGACCGCGCCGCTGGTCGCCGAAGCCGGAGCCAACGTGTTGGTGGCCGGCTCCGCCACCTTCAAGGGCGGCCCCTCGGCCTATGGGACCAACATCGCGGACATTCGCGAGGCAGCCGCAAAGGTGCGGTAAATCCAGGAGCAATGGCAATGACACGAGGTTCAAAACGCTTCTCAACTGCCATTGGGCTTTTGCTGCTCCTGTCGCTCCCCACTCCACTTCAGGCGAAAGACCTGACCGAGGCCGATTGCAAATCCGAGTCCATGCAAGCGGATGTCCTGGCCGCAATGAATCAGAAGCCGGTCCTTAACCCTCCTTTGAAGGTTCAGACCATCAAGCTCGCTTATCTTGAAACGGGGCGGAAGCCTTATTTCTGCGCTTATTTTGCCTACGCAGACAATCCGGACGGCTACCTGTTTGCTGTCACTCCCTTGGCCCCACGCTCAGGTAAGCGACGCTTCCAATTTGAATTTCTCGATTGAATGGTTTGATTGGCAGACACCGCTCTTTTGGATAAGGAACGGGCACCAACAGGGGCCCCATCCTGGTCTTGGGGAGACCTGATCACTGCCTTTTGCCCCTAGGAGACATGTCGTGATCCCCCGTTACAGCCGTCCCGAGATGGTGGCCATCTGGTCGCCCGAAACCAAGTTCCGCATCTGGTTCGAGATCGAGGCCCATGCCACCACGGCGCTCGCCAATCTCGGCGTCGTGCCGAAGGAGGCGGCGGAAAAGGTCTGGGAGAAGGGCTCCAAGGCCACTTTCGACGTAGAGCGGATCGACGCCATCGAGCGTGAGGTCAAGCACGACGTCATCGCCTTTCTCACGCATCTCGCCGAGATCGTCGGTCCCGAGGCCCGCTTCGTGCACCAGGGCATGACCTCGTCCGACGTGCTCGACACCACCTTCAACGTGCAGCTCGCTCGCGCCACGGATCTGTTGCTGCGCGATCTCGACGAGCTCCTCGGCGCCATCAAGCGCCGAGCCCTCGAGCACAAGATGACGCCGACCATCGGCCGCTCCCACGGCATCCATGCGGAGCCCACCACGTTCGGGCTCAAGCTCGCCCAGGCCTATGCGGAATTCGAGCGCTGCAAGGTCCGGCTGATCGAGGCCCAGCGGGAGATTTCCACCTGCGCCATCTCCGGCGCCGTCGGTACCTTCGCCAATATCGACCCGAGCGTCGAGGAGTACGTGGCCGAGCAAATGGGGCTGCAGGTCGAGCCGGTCTCGACCCAGGTCATCCCGCGCGACCGGCACGCCATGTACTTCGCAACGCTCGGGGTCATTGCGTCATCCATCGAGCGGCTGGCCACGGAAGTCCGGCACCTGCAGAGAAGCGAGGTCCTGGAGGCGGAGGAGTTCTTCTCGGCGGGTCAGAAGGGCTCGTCCGCCATGCCGCACAAGCGCAATCCGGTTCTGACCGAGAACCTGACGGGCCTTGCCCGCATGGTCCGTGCCTATGCCATGCCGGCCATGGAGAACGTGGCTCTCTGGCACGAGCGGGACATCTCGCATTCCTCCGTCGAGCGCATGATCGGCCCTGACGCCACCGTGACCCTGGACTTCGCCCTGGCGCGGCTCACCAGCGTCATCGACAAGCTCGTGGTCTATCCGGAGAACATGCAGAAGAACCTGGACCGCCTCGGCGGCCTCGTCCACTCGCAACGGGTTCTCCTGGCCCTGACCCAGAAGGGCGCGTCCCGCGAGGACGCCTATCGGCTCGTGCAACGCAACGCCATGCCCGTGTGGCGCGGCGAAGGCGACTTCCTGACCCTCCTGAAGGCCGATGCCGACGTGACGAAGTATCTGTCAGGGGACGAGATCGAGACCTGCTTCGACCTCGGCTACCACTTCAAGCATGTGGATACGATCTTCACGCGGGTCTTCGGCGCAAGCGGCGCATAGCTTGGGGACTGGAAATATTTCCGCAATGAGCAAGAATCCCCAGTAGGGCATCGGACCCAAAAGTGGAATGCACTTTTGGGCTTGATTCCGATGCCTCTCTTGAAGAGCGCATCGTCCTGTGCGGAAAACCGGGGCCACTTTTCCGCCCGATGCGCCGGGAGATCAACGGCGCGGGGGGTCTTGCCATGCTGTCGGAGAAGCTTCTCGATCTTGCATTCACGCGGGCCGTAAAACACGGCACCCTGGAGATGACAACGGCCGGAGGACACCATTTCACCTTCGGCGATGGAACCGCCCCTCAGGTTTCGATCCGCTTCATGGACGCCGCGGCTCAAATGGCCATCTGCCTTCATCCGGAGCTGAAGCTCGGTGAATTGTTTGTGGATGGCCGCCTGATCATCGAGCAGGGCACCATCCTGGATCTGCTACAGCTCCTTCTCCAGGACACGCATGGGGAACTCGACGAGCTCCCTCTCCATCGCCTGCGCCGGATCCGCGCCAGGATGATGCGCAGGGCCGAGAACAATGCGGCCCGGTCCAAGCGCAACGTCGCCCACCATTACGACCTCGACGGCCGGCTCTATTCCCTCTTCCTCGACAGCGACCGCCAATACTCCTGCGCCTATTTCGACCATCCCGACATGAGCCTCGACGAGGCGCAGACGGCGAAGAAACGGCACATCGCGGCGAAGCTGATGGTCGATCCGGGCCATAGCGTCCTCGATATCGGCTCCGGCTGGGGTGGCATGGGGCTCTACCTGGCCCAGGTTGCCGGAGCAGGCCTGGTCAAGGGCATCACGCTCTCGGGGGAGCAGCTCGAGGTCTCACGCAAACGATCGGCCACAGCCTGCCTTCAGGACCGGGTGCAGTTCGAGCTTCAGGACTACCGCACCGCGTCGGGTTCGTTCGACCGGATTGTCTCAGTCGGCATGTTCGAGCATGTGGGCCTGCCTTCCTACGACGCTTATTTTCAGACCTGCCGGAGGCTCCTGAAGGAGGATGGGGTCATGCTCCTCCACACCATCGGACGCTCGGGCATGCCCTATCCGACCAATCCCTGGATCACCAAGTACATCTTCCCTGGCGGTCACCTGCCCGTCCTGTCGGAGGTGATGCCGGCAATCGAGCGCGCAGGGCTGGTGGTGACGGATGTCGAGATCCTGCGCCTGCACTACGCCTACACGCTCAAGGCCTGGCGCGAGCGTTTCATGGCCCACCGCGAGGAGGTCCTGCGCCTGTACGATGAGCGCTTCTGCCGGATGTGGGAATGCTACCTCGCCATGTCCGAGTCCGCCTTCCGGTGGCAGGATGCGGTGGTGTTTCAAATCCAGCTCGCCCGACGAAACGATGTGGTGCCCGTGACGCGCGACTACATCGCGGAGCGAGAGGCCGCCCTGAAGCAGGCGGAGCAGAACAGGGAGTTCAAGCGCAGCGCTTGAACCGGCCTGTGCGGGCCTTTATCTCGGAGGCATGAAAACCTCCGATTGCGACATCCTCATCGTTCCTGGCTACACGAATTCCGGCGAAGACCATTGGCAGAGCCGATGGGAGCGTCAGCTCTCGACCGCTTGGCGCGTCGAGCAGGAGAACTGGGACGCTCCCAACAGGGACGCCTGGGTGGAGCGGATCGTCCGCGACGTGCAACGGGCCGAGAAGCCCGTCGTGCTCGTCGGCCACAGCCTCGGCGTTCTCGCTGTTGCTCATGCGGCGCCGCAGCTCGCAGGCGGGAAGGCTCGCGGCGCCTTCCTGGTCAGCGTGCCGGATGTGGAGAGGCCCGACTTCATCCCGGCCATCGACCGTGCCTTCGCGCCGATCCCACGCGAGCCCTTCCCCTTCCCCTCCGTACTTGTCGCCAGTCGGACCGACCCGCATTGCGACTACGCGAAGGCGGAGGACATCGCCTATGCCTGGGGTGCAGCCATCGTCGATGCGGGAGATGCCGGCCATATCAACACAGAGAGCGGGCACGGCCCCTGGCCCGAGGGCCTGATGCGCTTCGCCGGATTCCTGAAGAGACTGTGAACACCTAGACGTTTCTACATGACGAAAAGTTCATGCGGCGGTCACCTGAGCGAGAGCGGGAGCGGAGCAATCTAGTCCTATCGCCATTACGGAGGATATCCGCATGAAGACCGTTGCCACTATCGCTCTTGCCGCTCTCCTGGCCGGCACAGGCACCTACGCCGTCGCGCAGCAGACGCCCGCTCCGAATGCGCCGGCGGCTTCGCAGGATCAGGGCCGGCAGGACCGCCGTCCCCGGATGAGCCAGGACGATTTCAACCGGCTCGTGGATGCCCGCGTCGCCTCGATCAAGGCCGGCCTGAAGCTCTCCGCCGATCAGGAGCGCCTCTGGGCTCCCGTCGAGACCACCATCCGCACCACGGCGGCCGATCGCTTCGCCCGCTTCGAGCAGCGTCCGACCCGGGAGCAGCGCCAGTCCCTGGACTTCATGCAGCGCCTCGAGCGGCGCAGCACCATGAGGACCGACGGTGCGCAACGCTCGGCTGCCGTTACCACGGCCCTGCGTCCTCTCTGGGACAGCTTCAGCGAAGACCAGAAGCGGATCGCACCGCGCCTCCTGCGTGAAGCGGTCGATGTGGACGGCCCACGCTGGAATGATCGCGGCGGGCGCCGCGGCCATGGACGGGATCATCACCGCATGGGCATGCACCAGGGTGGTCCCCACGGCCCCGTGCAGCAACAGTAACGCGAGACAGCAAAAAGGCCGCCCACTGGGCGGCCTTTTCGTTTTCCGGGATCGAATATTCGCGGATTAGCGCGAATAGAACTCGATCACCAGGTTCGGCTCCATCTGCACCGGGTACGGCACTTCCGACAGGGTCGGGATGCGCGTCACGCGGGCCGTCATCTTGGAGTGATCGACCTCGATGTAGTCCGGAACGTCACGCTCGGCGAGCTGGCTTGCCACGACGACGACCTCGAGCTGCTTCGACTTCTCGCGCACCTCGATCACATCGCCGGCCTTCACCTGATAGCTCGGGATGTTCACGCGACGGCCGTTGACCTTCACGTGACCGTGGTTGACGAACTGACGGGCGGCGAAGGGGGTCGCAACGAACTTGGCGCGGTACACGACCGCGTCGAGACGGCGCTCGAGCAGGCCGACCAGGTTCTCACCGGAATCGCCCTTCTGGCGGATCGCCTCCGCATAGTAGCGGCGGAACTGCTTCTCGGTGATGTTGGCGTAGTAGCCCTTGAGCTTCTGCTTGGCGCGCAGCTGCGTGCCGAAGTCAGACATCTTGCCCTTGCGGCGCTGGCCGTGCTGGCCGGGACCATATTCGCGGCGGTTCACAGGGCTCTTCGGGCGGCCCCAGATATTCTGACCCATACGGCGGTCAAGCTTGTGCTTGGCCTGAATGCGCTTCGACATCGCTGTTCCTCTTTGTTGTCGAATTTGCGAGGAACGCGCCCTCCTCTTCCCTTCATTCCCGAGAAGACCCAAGGGGCCGCCTCGAGGGACGGGACGACAGGCCGACCGAAGCCGGGCCACGGGAGCGTAAAAAGTTACGCGGCCCGTGAGGACCGCGTGAACGGACTGCTCATATGAGGACGGGGCGCAAAAGTCAAGAACGATCGCCGGTTCGAAAGCGAGCACGTGAAGGTTTAACCGCCTGCGGCTTCTCGTCCTAATCCAACATGACCCAGAGTTACATTTAATGTTATAAAATGACACAGTCTGAACATATTCATCCTCCTATTGAGAATGCGGTTCCACGCAGAAGCTAAACAATAAAGAGGACTACATGGCTTTCTCTCTTGAAGCTCAGATGGCAGAATTCTTCGACAATAGCGGTGGCGGTGGCATTTGGTACGGAGGGACTCAACCATCTACTGGCCCGATAACTGGCGGCAACAACGGGAATACTTCATCGGACAGCCCGAGAGCCGGGCGCGGAGGGTCCGAAGGATCGAGCGGAAACGCCAGTGGGCCGAATCCAGGCACCGGCACCGGTGGCAGCGGAGGATCCGACCAGCCGAGCGATGACTTCGATTGGACCTTCCTACCAGAGGGTTCCTGGGACATCATCGGTGACGGGCTTCCTGCTCCGTGGGCGCCGTGGACTTACGCGCACCGGGAACTTCCCTGCGTCAACATCAACGGCACCTGGTATCTGGTCACCGTCGACGGAGGTTACGAGCCCATCGATGCCCGCCTCCCTCTTGATGTCTTCGACGGCATTCAGATCATCAACCAGTCTCCGCTGCCGGGCAGCCCGGAACATGATGGCTCCGATCTGATCGTCCCTCTTCCGCCATATGGGGAAGAGACGGGCGAGACGGGAAGCCAAGGCAATCAGAAGGGCCATACCTCCCTCCAGGCCGAGTCGGCACCGTCGGCAGGCTCGGTGACGGTCAAAGACACGGGCAGCGGATCACCCCAGAACGGCGGAGTCGCGGCTGGCGACAAGCCCGTCAAGACCCAAGTCCTCGAGGGCACTCACCAGAACGACACGCTTAAGACCACCATCGGCGCCGACGGACAAGGTGCCGAACTGAAGGGCCTCGGCGGCAACGATTACCTCCATGGCACGGAGGGCGCAGACCGCATGGATGGCGGAGCCGGTGATGACTGGCTCAGTGGCGATTTCGGTCACGACATCCTGTCAGGCGGAGCCGGCCACGATACATTCCGGTTCAGCGCCAAGCTGAAAGCCAGCTCGAACGTGGATCAGATCCTAGACTTCAACACGTCGGAAGACACGGTTGAGCTCAGTCACGCCATCTTCAAAGCTCTGCCTCGTGTTGGGACACTCTCGTCCGACGCATTCGTAATCGGATCGGCAGCGCAGGACAAAAGCGACCGGGTTATCTACAGCCCCGGCACTGGCGAGCTGACCTATGATCCCGATGGAACCGGCACGCAGGCCGCCACCAAATTCGCAGTCCTCTCAGCACATCTGTCCTTGAGCGCGAGTGATTTCGTGGTGATTTGATCGCCGGAACGGTCTCAGATTTTGGTGCCCGCTGCGGTGAGTTCGCAGCAGCGGGCACCGACGTTCTCCCGATAAGTCTTGAGATTGAGCCAATCACCTGGCGAGGTCGCCGGAAGGTTCAGCCCACAAGCATCGGCATGTTCTCGATCGTCACCGCCGGCAGGCCCTTGTTCTGCAAGGCCTTGCGCAAGGCCACGCTCATCCCCGCACCGCTCGTGAACACGGCCACGGTTTCGTTCTCGTCGGCCTCGTGACCGGGAACAGGCTGGCCGATCAGCTGGGTCACCCGGCGGGCAATGGCCGGAGCCGGGTCGATCCAGGTCACGGGCCAGGGCGCCAAGGCGTGGAAGCGCGGGAGCAGCAGAGGGTAATGGGTGCAGCTTAAAGCCACCACGTCGGTTCTGCCGCCCGCATCCTCGACGAAGCAGGGCCGAAGCTCGTCCAGCAGGTCTTCGTCCGGGACGGGGCTGCCGGCAAGCTCGGCCTCGGCAATGCCCGCGAGGCGGCGCGAACCGACGAGGTTGACCTTGCATCCCGTCGCGTAGGTCTCGATGAGGTCGCGGGTATAGTCGCGCGCCACGGTGGCAGGGGTGGCGAGGACGGAGACATATCCCGTCCGCGTGGTCTGGGCTGCCGGCTTGATCGCCGGAACGGTACCGACGAAGGGGATGGAGAACCGTTCGCGCAGGTGGGGCAGCACCACGGTCGATGCCGTGTTGCAGGCCACTACCACAATGTCGGGGCTATGAAGAGCGATGAGCCGCCCCATCACGGCCACGACGCGCGCGACAATCGCTTCCTCGCCTAGGCGCCCGTAAGGAAATCCTGCATCGTCCGCTGCATAGACGTAGCGTGCATCGGGACGGGCCTTCAGCACCTCGGAGAAGACAGTGAGGCCGCCGAGGCCGGAATCGAAGATGAGGATGGTGGGAACAGGAGACGGCATGACAGCCGAGTTATAGGACGCCCCGGCCAGAAGATCGACACGCATGATTGACCCTTACGAACGCGACTTGGCGAGAAATTCTGACAATCCCTGCTTGGTTTCCGAAGGCGCCATGTTCAGCCTGCGGCGCGGACCCCGCTCCTCCTTGGTCTCCGGTCCCTCGCCTTTCGGCATCTGCGCCGAGAGGCGCTTGACGGGCCAGCCGTCGCTCCAGGTGCTCATGTCGACGAATTTCGGATCGCGCATGAGCGCGGCCGCGTCCTTGCCGGCGAAGGCCGCTTCGGACGCGATGTCGAAGGTCTTCCAGAAAGCGAGGAAATCGAGCGTGTCGGTTCCGTTGTTGCCGAGCTGCTGGGTCAGGATGGTCTGCGGCCCGCTGAGCGCCATGTCGGCGCTCCAGCGCCAGGTGTTCCTCTGCTTGGGATCGCGCGGCGGATCCGGCGGCAGCTTGATGGCGGAGGCATCGTAGTCGGCCTTGGGGGACCCAGGCGACGCAAGGGTCGCCGTCAGGGCCGGAAAGCCGTGATCGTCGGAGGAAGCCCGCATAAACAGCTTGCGGGTGGACGGAACGGCGCTGGCCTGCTGGAGGATCAGGCGGGAGGCGCGATCGCTCGGCAGGTAGTCCCTGTCGCCGCTCATGGCGATGATCAGGGTTGCCGGATCGATGGCGGAAAGATCCCGCAGGAGAATGCCCCGTTCCTTCTCGTTGGACGCGATGCCGCCCGGCATCAGGCCGAAGATCAGCTTCGGCGCCGGAACCTTGCCGGATGCCACCCCGGCCGCCAGGTTGAGAGCGATCGGCATGCCCGCCGAATGGCCGATGAAGGCGACCCGTTCCTTGTCGGGCTTGGCATTCGGATCGTCCGCCAGGGCCGCGAGTGCACCCTGGATCAGGTCTTCGGCGAGGTTCGAGGCATCGGCCGGACGGGAGCGGTTCACGTCTTGGAATCGGGGAAAGAGCACGAGGTGTCCCTTGCGGGCCAGATGCTCGATCCAGCCGCCGTAGAGGCCCGGATTCACCGCTCCCCAGGAATGCAGGAACACCACGACGGGACGCGGCCTCGCAGGCGCGTCGTTCCCATGAAAAACGAAGGTTCCGCTGCTCGCCGTGCCGACCGCCCTCTTCACGACTTCGCTCGTCTTGTAATCGCGCCCGCCAGGGCCCTGCGCAGGCTGCTGGGGCGGCGTAGCCGCAAGCGCCGATGATGCGGCCAACGAAGCACCAAGGAGCAGGACAGGCAGCGGTGAGCAGCGCATCGTCGTCTCGAACTCTTGTACGATCGGGCAGATAGCGCCCGATCGTTATAAAGCCACGATTTGCTTAAGGTTTTCTCAATCGTCTTCCTTCCGCAAGGGCACGAATCGCCCCACGCAGGGTCCGCACCTCCTGCTCGGTCATCTCAAGGCGGTGGAAGATGTCCCGCATATTGCGGGTCATGGTCGGCTTCTTGTCCTCGGGATAGAAGTTCACCGCATCGAGCTCGGCCTCGATGTAGTCGAAGAACGACGTCACCATGTCCCGCGGAGCCGGCGGCGATTGCCGGCCGCCCTCGAAGGGCAGCGCGCCGCCGGTGGCGAGCTTGTACCATTCATAAGAGACGAGAAGGACCGCCTGCGCGAGGTTGAGCGAGGAGAATTTCGGATCGACCGGGAAGGTGATGATGGCGTCCGCCAGGGACACCTCGTCGTTCTCGAGCCCCGTGCGCTCCCGTCCGAACAGGATGCCGACGCCCTGCCCGGCCCCGAGACGCCTTTGCGCTTCCGGCATGGCCGCGTCCGGCGCGAAGACCCGCTTCATCTGCCCCCGCTCGCGGGCCGTGGTGGCGAACACGAAATTCAGGTCCGCAATGGCCTCGCGGACCGTGTCGTAGAGCCTCGCCCCCTCCAGCACATGGGTCGCGCCGGAAGCGGCCGAATGCGCGCCCTTCTTGGGCCAGCCGTTGCGCGGCGACACGAGGCGCAGTTCCGACAGCCCGAAATTGGCCATGGCCCGGGCCACCATGCCGATGTTTTCGGCGAGTTGCGGTTCCACGAGGATGATGACAGGCTTTTGCGAACGATCGGTCATGGATGGGGCCACGTATCGGATCAGTTGGGAATTTTGTGGGTGAGAGCCGCCTTCAGGCCGACCTGGAACATGGATCCGTGGTTCTCGCCGGGATAAGCGCGCTGCGTCAGAGCGATATCGGGTCGGGCGGCAAGCCGCTCGAGCATATCCTTCAGCATCGCCCGCCCCTGCACCATCCGTGCCCTGCGGCGCTCGTCGCCCCGAGGATCCTCCGTGACTTCGTAGAGGAGCAAGAGATCGGACTGTCCTGCCGCGCGACGCCTCGAAGCGCCCTCCATATGCAGCGTCAGCGGCGCATGCCACCACAGGGACGGGCTGACGGCGCAGTAGGATCGGAAGAGGTCGGGCTGCTTGAACAGGGCGTTGAGCACGAAGAGACCGCCATAGGAATGCCCCCATAGCATCCGACGCGCAGGATCGAGGGAAAACTCCTTGGTCAACTCGGGGAGCACACGCTCGGCCAGAAGAGCAAGGAAGACGTCCCCGCCGCCTTCCTTCTCGGACGCGGAATCGCTTGGAGGAGCAGCGTCCGGGGAAACAGGCGGAGTGTAGTCCTGCGCCCGGGCGTTCACATCATGGCGTCCCTCGGTCTCGTAGCCGATCCCGATCAGGGCGTATCCCGGCACAAGGTCGAGATCCGCCTGCCGGAGGTCGTCGAAAGCGGCATTGCCATCGAGCATGGAGATCGCCGGCCAGCCGTCGACCGGCCGATCGCCAGCCGGAACCGCGACGAAGACACGATAGCCGCGCAGGCCGTCGGCGGAATCGAAACGCCTCTGCGCGAAGCGATGCGTCGGAGACTGGGATTGCCAGAGCGCATTCTTGGACCGCAGCCGCATATCCGGCTGCGCTCGAAGGGCTGACAATCCGGCAATGAAGGAGGTGAAAGCGAGGAAGCTTCGTCGATGCATGGTCAGACCGGCAGGCGCGAGGAGAGGCGCCTGTCGCTTTAGGGCAACCCGAGCGGTTTGTCTGCACGACAAGAACTGAATCGGGACGATGCAGGGGCGGTCCTGCGGCACCCTTATCCTCTCGACCTGCCAGGATGACCGCCCTGTCGCATCAAGGCCTCCCCGAGAACGCCCGGGGAGGCCCTTCTGTATCAAACCGATGGTTCGACCAGCGTCTTACCAGCAGCCGCCCCAGCCGCAATAATAGCCCGGACGGGCAGCCGCGGCCCCGATGGCCGCGCCGCCGACGACACCGACGGCCGTGCCCACGGCCACCTGGCTCGCGGCCGCGTTCGACTGCGCGACGTTGTTACGGTAATTCGCATTCCGACACCGCTCGTAGGCCCGGGTTCCGGGCTTCAGGCCCGATTCCATGCAGACGGAATCGGCATTGGCCATGGATTGTTCGGCGGTCTGGCAGCCGGCCAGAACCAGGGCTGCCGTTCCAAGAATGATAGCAAGACGCATGTCAGCTCCCTTTTGTGTTCAACAAAGTCCCTCCGGCGGCGCCCTCGATCCCAATGGTTCGGATCTGATGCCTCTGAGGAAACCGCCGGAACGAAGGGATCTGAACTACGGATAAGCTTGGCTTTCCGTGCGACAGCACACGTGGCGTGGTGAATAATCCCAAACAGGGAACTCAGGCACGTACATATCCCTTAATTCCTGCGGTTTGACGTCATAGTATCACTGTTATCACCTAACGTCACGGAGTTCATGTGATTTTGTTGCGTATGTCTGTGGCTGTTCTCTGTCTCGCAATGGGATCCACGCTTCCCGCTCTCGCTGCTCCGCCGACAGGTGGCTCGGCTGAGGTGGCAGCGCCTCTCTTTCATGGGAATTGGTGCGGCGCGGGCGATGCGAACCGGGCCTCGCCTGTCGACGCCTTGGATGCGGCCTGCCAAGCGCACGATCTCTGCTACGAAAGAGTGGGCCGAGGGGCCTGCCCGTGCGACCGCGCCATCCTCAGGGCCACGGCTGCACTTGTGAGAAGCTCCACGGTTCCGGAGACGATCCGGAGCAAGGCGGCGACCGTCAACTCGCTCTTCAGCGCAGCCTTGTGCACGGAAAGCCCGAAATCGCCGCGGCAAGCGGGAAAGCGCTGAATTCCTGCCCTGCCCCCACCTTCCCCCCTGGCCACAACCGCGCTATAGCCCCCGCAACCATCCTGCCGCACGGCAGGCATGTTCCAGCTCCTCCAGCGCAAGGTGAGATCATGGCGAAGATCAAGGTTGCCAATCCGGTCGTCGAACTCGACGGCGACGAGATGACCCGCATTATCTGGCAGTCCATCAAAGACAAGCTGATCCATCCCTATCTCGACATCGACCTGAAGTACTACGATCTGGGCGTCGAGCACCGCGACGCCACCAACGACAAGGTCACCGTCGAGGCCGCCGAGGCCATCAAGAAGTACGGCGTCGGCGTGAAATGCGCCACCATCACGCCGGACGAGGCCCGCGTGAAGGAATTCAACCTCAAGGAAATGTGGAAGTCGCCCAACGGCACGATCCGCAACATCCTCGGCGGCGTGATCTTCCGCGAGCCCATCATCTGCAAGAACGTTCCGCGTCTCGTCCCCGGCTGGACCCAACCGATCATCGTCGGCCGCCACGCCTTTGGTGACCAGTACCGCGCCACGGACTTCAAGGTGCCCGGCAAGGGCCGCCTAACCATCAAGTTCGAAGGTGAGGACGGCACGGTCATTGAGAAGGAAGTCTTCAAGTTCCCGGAGGCCGGCGTCGCCATGGCGATGTACAACCTGGACGAATCGATCCGCGACTTCGCCCGCGCCTCGTTCAACTACGGCCTGAACCGCAAGTACCCGGTCTATCTCTCGACGAAGAACACGATCCTCAAGGCCTATGACGGCCGCTTCAAAGACATTTTCGAGGAGATCTACCTCAACGAGTTCAAGGCGAAGTTCGACGCCGCCGGCATCCATTACGAGCACCGCCTCATCGACGACATGGTGGCATCAGCCCTCAAGTGGTCCGGCGGCTATGTGTGGGCCTGTAAGAACTACGACGGCGACGTGCAGTCCGACACGGTGGCCCAAGGCTTCGGCTCCCTCGGCCTCATGACCTCCGTGCTGATGACGCCGGACGGCCAGACGGTGGAGGCGGAAGCCGCCCACGGCACCGTGACCCGCCACTACCGCGAGCACCAGAAGGGCAAGGAAACCTCGACGAACTCCATCGCGTCGATCTTCGCCTGGACCCGCGGCCTCGCGCACCGCGCCAAGCTCGACAACAACGAGGAGCTCGCCCGCTTCGCCCAGACGCTCGAGAAGGTCTGCGTGGACACGGTCGAGGCCGGCTACATGACCAAGGACCTCGCTCTCCTCGTCGGCGCCGAGCAGAAGTGGCTCTCCACCACGGGCTTCCTCGACAAGATCGACGAGAACCTCAAGAAGGCCATGGCGGCTTAATCAGAGCGCCATCTCCGACTAAGATGAGAGCCCGGCGTCAAAGCCGGGCTTTTTCTGTTTGGGAGGAAGAATGGCCGAGAAGCGAGAAATCACGATGTCCGGCGGCTGCCAGTGCGGCGCAGTCCGTTACGCGCTCATGTCCGAGCCGACCCATGCCAGCATCTGCCACTGCCGCATGTGCCAGAAGGCCTTCGGCAACTACTTCGCGTCGCTCACCGGCGTGCCGCGGAAGGATCTGGTCTGGACGAAAGGGCAGCCCGGCATCTTCAGGAGTTCGGAGGCCGTGGAGCGGGGATTCTGCCGCGATTGCGGCACGCCGCTGTTCTATTCCTACCTTGAGGACGATCGCATCAGCGTCTCGATCGGCAGCCTCGACGAGCCGGGCCGCGTCACGCCGGAAATCCAATACGGCCTCGAGAACAGGCTCCCTGCCTTCCAGATGCTGCACACCCTGCCCGGCCAGCGGACGGACGATTATGCAACGCCGGCGCAGCTGGAGAAGATGGCCTCGCGGCAGCACCCAGATCACGATTGAGGCGCAGCCTCCTTCACGTCATCACCGGCCTTGTGCCGGTGATCCCGATCGGAGAAGCGCAGCGCCGTTCTGAAACGAGGTGGCCGTCCTCGGAAAAAATCCGGGACGGCCTGACGCAAGCGCGTTTTGCGGTTGATCCGGATCGGCTTTCGCCCTCCAGGATGCTCCTCGTTCTTTAGGCGGCCGCCAACGCCGCTTCGATCGCCGCCAGTGCAGCCTCGGCCTGAGCACCGTCGGGACCGCCGGCCTGGGCCATGTCGCGGCGGCCGCCGCCGCCTTTGCCGCCGAGTTTTTCCGAGCCGACGCGCACGAGGGCGACGGCATCGACCTTCGCCGTCAGATCTTCCGTGACACCGACGACAATGCCGGCCTTGCCGTCCTCGGCGACGCCCACGATGGCCACGACGCCGGAGCCGAGCCGCTTCTTGCCCTCGTCGGCGAGGCTCTTGAGGTCCTTCATCTCGACGCCGGTGACCGCGCGAGCCATGAGCTTGATGCCCGCCACGTCCTTGACCGGGTCCTCACCGCCGCCACCCCCACCCATGGCGAGCTTGCGGCGCGCCTCGGCCAGGTCGCGCTCCAGCTTGCGGCGCTCTTCCAGAAGAGCCGCGAGGCGCGAGGAGACCTCGTCGACCGGCGTCTTGAGGAGACCCGCGACCTCACGCAGCTTGCGGCTCTCCTCCGCGAGGTGACGACGGGCGGCGTCGCCCGTCATGGCCTCGACGCGGCGGACGCCGGCCGCAACCGCATTCTCGCCCACGATGGTGATGACGCCGATGTCGCCGGTGCGGTTTACATGCGTGCCGCCGCAGAGCTCCACCGAGAACGTCTTGTTGGCCTCGCCCTTGCCCATGGAGACGACGCGAACCTCGTCGCCGTACTTCTCGCCGAAGAGCGCACGGGCGCCCGATTCGATGGCCTCGTCCACGGCCATGAGCTTGGTGACGACCGGCTCGTTCTGGAGCAGCACCCTGTTGGCGATCTCCTCGACCCTGGCGAGCTCCGCGTCCTCGATGGGCTTGGGATGGCTGAAGTCGAAGCGCAGGCGGTCGGGCGCCACCAGCGAGCCCTTCTGGGCCACGTGGTCGCCGAGCACCTGACGCAGGGCCTCGTGCAGGAGATGGGTCGCCGAGTGGTTGGAGCGCACGGCAAAGCGGCGCTCGTGATCGACAATCAATTCCAGGGACTGATTGAGCTTCAGGGACCCGTGTTCCACGGTGACATGGTGCACGAAAAGATCGCCGAGCTTCTTCTCGGTGCCGGTCACGTAGACCCGAGCCCCTTCGCCCTGCATCACGCCGGTATCACCGACTTGGCCGCCGGATTCGCCGAAGAACGGCGTCTGGTTGAGCACCACGAGGCCGGTCTCTCCGGCCTTGAGCTCCACCACCTCCTGGCCATCCTTGAGGAGCGCCAGGACGATGCCTTCAGCCGTTTCCGTATCGTAGCCCAGGAACTCGGTCGCGCCGGTGCGCTCCTTGACCGAGAACCACACGGTTTCCGTCGCCGCCTCGCCCGAGCCGGACCAGGCTGCGCGCGCCTTCTCGCGCTGGCGCTGCATGGCGGCGTTGAAGGCCTCCATGTCGACCCCGATGCCGCGGGGCTTGAGCGCATCCTGCGTGAGATCGAGCGGGAAGCCATAAGTGTCGTAGAGCGTGAAGGCCGTATCGCCCGACAGGTTCTGCCCCTTGGCGAGGGTGCGGCTTTCCTCGTCGAGGATCGACAAGCCGCGCTCCAGGGTCTTTCGGAAGCGGGTCTCTTCCAGCTTCAGGGTCTCGGTGATCAGCGCCTCGGCGCGGACGAGTTCCGGATAGGCCTGACCCATCTCGCGCACGAGAGCCGGCACGAGGCGATACATGAGCGGGTCCTTGGCGCCCAGAAGCTGCGCATGGCGCATGGCGCGGCGCATGATGCGGCGGAGCACGTAGCCGCGGCCCTCGTTCGACGGCAGCACGCCGTCGGCCACCAGGAAGGACGAGGCGCGCAGGTGATCGGCGATCACCCGGTGCGAGGCCTTGCGGTCGCCCTCGGGTGCCACGCCGGTGGCATGGGCCACCGCCTCGATGAGGGTGCGGAACAGGTCCGTGTCGTAGTTCGAGTACACCCCCTGCATGATCGCGGAAATGCGCTCCAGCCCCATGCCGGTGTCGATGGACGGCTTGGGAAGGCCGATGCGGTTGCCGGGCTCGATCTGCTCATACTGCATGAAGACGAGATTCCAGAACTCCAGGAACCGGTCGCCGTCTTCATCGGGGCTGCCGGGCGGACCGCCCCAGAGTTTGTCGCCCTGGTCGATGAAGATCTCCGAGCACGGGCCGCAGGGGCCGGTATCGCCCATCTGCCAGAAATTGTCGGAGGTCGGGATGCGGATAATCTTGGAATCCGAGAAGCCCGCGATCTTCTTCCAGAGGTTCGCCGCCTCGTCGTCATCGTGATAGACCGTGACGAGGAGCCTGTCCTTCGGCAGGTTGAATTCCTTCGTGATCAGGCCCCAGGCAAGCTCGATGGCGCGTTCCTTGAAGTAATCCCCGAACGAGAAGTTGCCGAGCATCTCGAAGAAGGTGTGGTGGCGCGCGGTGTAGCCCACGTTGTCGAGATCGTTGTGCTTGCCGCCGGCGCGCACGCATTTCTGCGAGGTTGTGGCGGTGCTGTAAGGCCGCTTCTCGACGCCGGTGAACACGTTCTTGAACTGCACCATGCCGGCATTCGTGAACATCAGGGTCGGGTCGTTGCGCGGCACGAGGGGGCTCGAGGCCACGACCTCATGGCCGTTCTTGGCGAAGTATTCGAGAAAGGCCGACCGGATTTCGTTGACGCCGTTCATGTTCATGGGTTTTCAAACTTAAGGTAGGGGCCTGAAGGCCCGTCAAGATCTTGGTGGTGGCCGGTTTTAGCCGCCCGCGCCCGCGCTGTCGAGGCGGCGTTTCGGCGAGGCGAGCGAATAGGCCCGCAAGGGGAACTTGGGGCCGGGCCCCGTGCTCACAACCTCGAAGCCGATCCCCTCGAGAAGGCGGTGAGAGCGGACATTGCGCTCATCGACCAGCGCCACAATACCGCCGTGTCGCAGATCAAGAAAAGCATAGTCGGCGGTGCGCCTGAGCGCCTCCTCTGCATAGCCCCTGCCCCATGCCTCCGGTCGGAGCGCGACCACGGGCTCCACTGCGTCTGCAAAATCGGCAAAGGCGCGCGGCCTCCCCGGAAACCGGCTGGAGGCCGATGATCCCGATCCAAGGACCCTGCGCTTCGTAACCTGCAGCCTCCTGTCGGAGGCGCTCGACCTGGGCACGGTCCAGGACGGCGTCGTCGCAGAGATAGCGCCGGACATCGGGCCGTGTCAGCAGATCGTGCATGCGGTCGAGGTGCGCCTCCGTCAGGGGAACCAGCCGCAGGCGTTCGGTGACGAGTTTAGGCAGCATGCCCGGATCGTGGCGCCCTGCTCCCTTCGCGGCAACCGGCGAAGGATCGTCGCGACCGCCGCCTTCCGTGGCAACCGTCAGGAGCGGGCGAAGAATAGCCCAAGTCCTTCTTCGGCCTTAATTTGTTGATGCTAATCTTACCTTCGTCCGTTGCAAGTTGTTCCAGTCGTATTTCATATGTTTCTTTTCCCAGCAGGCGTTAGCGCGCCAACACAAAAGAAGTCATTTCTCGACTCTTCTTGGACGCGTGTTGGCCGAACGGCCGGGGCCGGCCTATGTGCCCTGACCCTGTTCGGTGACCCGGCTGCGGCCCAAACGGCCGAGCGGACCTGGCATCTGTCGGTCTACGGCAGCCGATGGGTCAATGCCGATCTGCTCGAGATCCCGGAGCGGACGTTCACCGGCGAACTGACGGCCGAGGACGCCTATTTCGTCGGCGCCGGCCTTTCGCGGGTGATCGTCCCATCCTTCGCCATCCCGCTGCCGGGCACGGATTTCGCGTTTCGGGGCAACCGGATCGAGCTCGAAGGACAGGTCCTGCGCCATTTCGGCGATCAGAGCCACTGGGAGGGGACGATCGCGCTCATGTTCCGGACGGGACAGATCCCGCTGTTCGGGGGCTTGAGCGTCAATCTGGCCTTCGGCGAAGGCCTGTCCTACGCATCGGAGCGCCCCCGGCTCGAAGGCAGCTTCCGGGTCGAGCCGAGCCGCTTTCTCAATTATCTCGCCTTCGAGGCGGAGTTCTCCCATGCCTCGCTGCCGGGCGTGTACTTCGTCCCGCGGATCCACCACCGCTCCGGGATCTTCGGGCTCGTCGCGGAACGGGAATCCGGCTCGAACTTCATCGGGGCTGGGATCCGCATGGATCTGCGATAAGTGCGAGAGCGACTCGGCGCGGTCCTGACAGGCCGGCACCAACGAAAAGACCGCCGCGATCTCTCGCGACGGCCTCTCTTTGCCCTTGAAGGAGAGCAAACCTCTTCTGTGCATGGCCTTATCGGATAACCGGATCCCACTTATCCGGACCATGCATCACTCAGCGGAGCCTTCGTCCAGGTCGTCGGCAGTCGGGGTCGCCTGCTCCAGGATGCGGTCGGCGAGCAAGCCGGCATTCTGGCGGATGAGGCCTTCGATCTTGTCGGCAACCTCGGGATTGTCGCGCAGGAACTGCTTCGAGTTCTCGCGGCCCTGTCCGAGGCGCTGGCTGTCGTAGGAGAACCAGGCGCCGGACTTCTCGACGATGCCGGCCTTGACGCCGAGATCGATGAGCTCGCCCACCTTGGACACGCCCTCGCCGAACATGATGTCGAACTCGACCTGCTTGAAGGGCGGAGCGACCTTGTTCTTGACGACCTTGACGCGGACCGAGTTGCCGATCGGATCGTCGCGATCCTTCAGGGTCGAGACGCGGCGGATGTCCAGGCGCACGGAGGCGTAGAACTTCAGCGCGTTGCCGCCCGTGGTGGTCTCCGGCGAGCCGTACATGACGCCGATCTTCATGCGGATCTGGTTGATGAAGACCACCATGGTCTTCGACCGGGAAATCGAGCCGGTGAGCTTGCGCAGGGCCTGGCTCATGAGACGGGCTTGGAGACCCGGCTGCACGTCGCCCATTTCACCGTCGAGCTCGGCCTTCGGCGTCAGCGCCGCCACGGAGTCGATGACGAGCACGTCAATGGCGCCGGAGCGCACGAGCGTGTCGCAGATCTCGAGCGCCTGCTCGCCCGTGTCGGGCTGCGAGATCAGGAGATCGTCCAGGTTGACGCCGAGCTTGCGGGCATAGACCGGGTCGAGCGCATGTTCGGCGTCGACGAAGGCGCAGACGCCGCCCTTCTTCTGGGCTTCAGCAATGGTGTGCAGCGCCAGAGTCGTCTTGCCGGACGATTCCGGACCATAGATCTCGATGATGCGGCCGCGAGGCAGACCGCCCACGCCCAGCGCGATATCGAGGCCTAGGGAACCTGTCGAGACGGTTTCAATCTCCACGGGCTGCTGGCCCTTGCCGAGCCGCATGATCGAGCCCTTGCCGAAGGCACGCTCGATCTGGGAGAGCGCCGCGTCGAGAGCTTTCGTTTTTTCTTTATCCATTGATGAGCTTTCCACCAGTCTCAATGAGGACTGTGACATGACCTAACATCCTTATGGCATGGAGGAGGAGTGAATCTCAACGCGGTGTTGAGAGAATATATGTACTCACTTTGTTCCCCCTTACAAGTTCTTTCTTCGTTCTCATTCGAGAATTCACAGCTCTCGTCCAGGTCACGATGACGCAGGGTTAATAAGGAGTTAAAACAACGGCTTAGCGCGCCATTACCTGCTTCACGATCTCGACCAGCTGACGCAGGCTGAAGGGCTTGGGCAGGAAGTTGAACTCCTCCCCTTCCGGCAGGTTCTTGCGGAAGGCTTCCTCGGCGTAGCCGGAGACGAAGATCACCTTCAGGTCGGGGTAGAGCTTGCGCAGTTCGCCGAGCAGGGTCGGGCCGTCCATTTCGGGCATGACCACGTCGGAGACCACGAGATCGACCGGGGCTCCCCGCTCCTGGATGATCTCCAGCGCCTCGATCCCGGAAGCCGCCTCCAGCACCGTATAGCCGCGGGCGGAGAGCGCCCGGGCGTTGACGGCACGGACCGGATCCTCGTCCTCCACGAGGAGGATGGTGCCCTGGCCGGTCATGTCGGCCGCCGGCTTCTTGGGCGCATCGGCCTTCGCTTCCTCGGGAACCTCCTGCACGTCCGGGACGTGGCGTGGCAGATAGATGCGGAAAGTCGTGCCCTCGCCGGGCTTCGAATCCACGTCGATATAGCCGCCGGACTGCTTCACGATGCCGAAGACCGTGGAGAGGCCGAGGCCCGTGCCCTTGCCCACCTCCTTGGTGGTGAAGAACGGCTCGAAGATCTTCTCCACGATGTCAGGCGTCATGCCCAAGCCCGTATCGGAGACCTCGATCACCACGTAATCGGCCGGCGGCATCGCACTGACATTCAGGCGGGCCGCCTCGGTCGCCGAAACATTCGCCGTGCGGATCGCGAGCTTGCCGCCGTTGGGCATGGCATCGCGCGCATTGACCGCGAGGTTCACCACAACCTGCTCGAACTGGTTCACGTCCGCCTTGACGAACCAGAGATCGCGGCCATGGCTGAGATCCAGTTCCACGCGCTCGCCCAGCAGGCGCTTCAGCAGCATGGAGAGATCGTAGAGCCGGTCGTTGAGGTTCAGCACCTCCGGGCGCAGGGTCTGTCGACGGGAGAAGGCGAGCAGCTGGCGCACCAGGCTCGCGGCCCGGTTCGCGTTCTGCTTGATCTGCATGATGTCCTGGAAGGACGGATCGGTCGGCCTGTGGTTGGCCAGCAGCAGGTCGCTATAGCCGATGATCGCCTGCAACACGTTGTTGAAGTCGTGCGCCACGCCACCGGCGAGCTGACCCACCGCATTCATCTTCTGCGACTGGGCGAGCTGCTCCTCCACCTTCCGGAAGTCGGTGGTGTCGAGAGCGTAAAGAATCGCCGTCTCGCCGTCCGCCCCCGTGTCCCCGACCGGCGTCACCCAAACGCGCACGGAGCCGCCGTTGTCTCCCGCCGTTTGAAGCTCCAGGGGCGGAATGTCCCCCTTGTTCTCCGCCGCCGCTTTGAGGGCGGCTTCGATGGGTCCGCGCTCGCGGAACGTGTCGAGGATCGATGCTCCGCCGGCACCGCTCTCACCTGCACGGGCCAAGGTGCCGAACAGTTTGGAGAAGGGCGCATTGGAATGGACGATCCGGCCGGCCTGGTTGACCGTTGCGATGGCGATCGGCGTGTTGTTGAAGAACCGGGCGAAGCGCACTTCCGCGGCGCGCTGTCCCTCGTCGACCTCTCCTCCCGCCGAGCGGTTGAGGACGAGCGTCCGGGACGCGCCCATCCGGCCGTCCTGCCCGAAGGCGATTCGGTGATACAGGCGCACCGGAAGGAACTGGCCGTTGCGGCGGCGCAGGTCGAGATCGAACGTCTCCGTGCGCACGCTGCCCGGCTCGCCGGAGAACGACGTCATCAAGGACACCACGTCGCGAGGCACGATATCGGTGAGGTTCAGCCCGCCGGAGCCGACCTGCGCGAGATCGTAATCGAGCCACGAGGCTAGGGTCGCGTTCAGGTAGATGATCGAACCGTCGGGATCGACGGAGAGAAAGCCCGCGGGAGCGTGATCGAGATAGTCGATGGCGTGCTGGAGCTCCTGGAAGACGTTCTCCTGTCGCTCGCGCTCGTGCGTCACCTCGCCGATGGTCCAGAGCGCCGCCTGGCGTCCATTGGGGCGCGGAACGGGACGCACGCGCACGCGGTACCAGCCGAATTCCTGAGTCCCGTTCAACGAAGGCGAGAGGCGGATTTCCTCCGCGCCCGTGCGATGCTCGCGGGCGGCCTGGGCCAGCCGATAGATCGCCTCCGAGACCTCGGGCGCTCCCATGAAAAGGCGCTCAACGGGCCGCACTTCACCGCCCTGCAATCCCGCGATGGAAAGATAGGCCTCATTGGCATATGTGACGCGTCCGTCGTCCTCTATCACCACCAGGCCGTCCGTCGACGTGTCGGCCATGAGCTTGGTGATATCGTTGCGGACTGTCTGACCTGAAAACTGCACGACGCCGATCGACATGGCGAAAAGGAAAAACACGCCGGCCATGGCGAAGAAGGCAAGAAGGCCGAGGATGAGAGGCTGAGCCTGCTCCATGCCGAGGAAGCGCAGGCTCAAGGTCGCGCCGACAAGGACGCCGGCCAGAAGCAGGACCCATCCGATATGGCCGTGACGGTCAGAACGGTCGATGGCCGAGACTTTTGGCGTGTCGCCCTCGTAAGCCATGAATTGTCAACATCCTCAAGGGAGGCGGATGTGCCTCAATGCGCAGGCTGCAACATTGCAGTCCGCCGCTCGAACTTGCCGCTCATCTTACACACTAATTGTTGATCGACCTCTAAGGCGGAGCCATGAGCCGATGCAAGGGCTCATGGTTCGGGCGAAGCCGCTGCAGGAGGATTTCGCCATAGGAAATCCCAATTTTCCTTGATGAAAGAGGGAACAGACCCATTTTGGTCCCATCGTTGAGGACCGATCCTCACCCACATGCCCGCTCGCTGGAGCCAGCATCCGTTAACCATCTGTTAACCTTGCCGCTGGCTTTGACGGTCGATGTGGTACAACCACCACGGAACTGGCCTGCATAGGCCTTCAAACACTTGAGAGTACATCGTGTCATCTCTTTTCGGTATCGAAGCGTCACGGGCAGTCCAATTCGCGATTGCATTCGCGATCATTCTGATCCTGCTCGTGCTCTTCGGTGTGGTCTTCCGCAAGCTGACAGGCGCCCGGCTGATGATGCCGGGCAGCGATCGCGGGCGCGGCAGCCGTCAGCCGCGGCTCGGCATAGTCGATGTGTACGATCTCGACCGGCAGCGACAGCTTCTTCTTCTGCGCCGCGACAACGTCGAGCACCTGCTTCTCATCGGCGGACCCAACGATGTGGTGATCGAGACCAATATCGTTCGCGTTGCCGGTGCCCGCATTCCCGCCCCGTCCAACGACACGGGTGTGGAGCGCTTCGAGCCGACGCTGGATCAGGCTCCCCGTCCCCCCCAGGTCGAGCCCAACAGCCGCCCCTCCATCGAAAGCCAGCTCGCGGCCCAGCTCGGCTCCTTCGTGCGCCGCCCTTCGGAAGAATCCGACATCGACCAGGAACTCGCACCAGTGGCCACGGTGAGCGCCCCGATCCCGGCCCATCCGGAGCCCGTGCTGAAGCCCGATGCCGTGGCGGTCTCGGCTGCCCCTGTCATTCAGGGCCTGCGCTCCGAGGCGAGGACGGGCCCGGGCCAGAATCCTCCATCCGCCCCGGCTCCGGTCGTGGACCGCCCTGAGCCGCGTCCGGCCTTCACGCCTCCGCCGTTCCAGTCACGGCCGACGCCGGTTCCCCCTGCTCCTCCGGTTGCGCCGGAGCCGGTCCGCGCTCCTGAGCCGGCACCCGCCGAAAGACCGGCAGCAGCGGAGCGGCCCGGACCTGGTGCGGGTCTTCTGTCGGACATGGCAAAGCAACTCGAAGAGGCATTGAAGCGCCCGGCGAGCCCGGTCCCCCCTCCTCCGACAACTCCAGCACCCGTGGCAGCCCCGGCTGAGCCCGAGGGAGCCGAGGACGAAGAGGAGGCCCATGAGCCGACACCACCCGATGCTGGGCGTGTCGCTGTTTACGTCGAACGTCAGGGCGAAGAGGATCTCGCCGACGAGCCGGAACCTGCCCCGCCGGTCAGGCCCGCTCCGGCTCCTGAGCCGCCCCGCCCGGTGCCGCCTCCCCCGCCCGTGACGGCCCCTCTCCCGCCTCAGGCTAAAGAGCCGCCGGCAGCTCCGCAGAAGCCCACGGACCCATTCTCCGTCGAGGACATCGAGGCGGAATTCGCCCGGCTTCTCGGACGCCCGCTCGATCCCTCCAAGAAGGGCTGAGACGTCTCGAACCTATCGCGCGAAAGAAAAAGGGCTCCGCTTGCGGAGCCCTTTTGATTGAGTGGCGGAGGATCTCAGTCGTCCCGATAGACCCGTTCGTTCCGCTCGTGACGCTCCTGCGCCTCGAGCGAAAGCGTTGCGATGGGGCGCGCCTCCAGGCGCTTCAAGGAGATCGGGTCCCCGGTCTCCTCGCAGTAGCCATAGGAACCGTCCTCGATCCGCGCGAGCGCGGCATCGATCTTGGCAATGAGCTTGCGCTGGCGATCCCTGGCACGAAGCTCGATGGCGCGATCCGTTTCCGAGGAGGCGCGATCCGCAAGGTCAGGATGATTCTCGTTCTCGCTCTGCAAGGTGGCGAGGGTTTCCTGGGCCTCTTTGAGGATGTCGTGCTTCCAACGGATCAGCTTGCGCCTGAAATACTCCTTTTGCCGTTCATTCATGAAGGGCTCGTCTTCTGTCGGACGGTAACCCTCATCAATCACGATATCTGTCATGTTCAGCCGTTCTTCCCCGATGAACCGTGGCGCCCCTATATAGGCAAGCGGGGGCCGCGACAACGAGATTAAGTGTCATCGATTTGTCTAAGAGGCGCGGCACCTCTTTTGCACCGTTGAAAGATCGGACCTGCACGATTTGCCGCACCGTTCAGGTGGCTGCGGCCTCAGCCCGGCTGATCAGCTCACCCGCCACGTCGCCGATCTTCGGCGCCTCCTCGCGGATGAAGGGAAGCGGGCGGCAGACGGAGAGCGCGGCAAGGCCGAAGCGGGCGGTCATGAGCCCGTTCAGCACCCCCTCCCCGAGCTTGGCCGAGATCCGCGCCGCGAGGCCCAATCCGAGCACCTGCTGCATGAGACTGTCGCCCACTGCCACGCCTCCTGTCACCGCCAGGTGGTTGAAGGCGGCCTTGGCGAGCCGAAGGAACCCAAGGAACCCGGGCCGCCCGCCGTAGATGCGCGAGAGCGTCCGCAGGAGCCGAACCGCCGCGAAGATCACGAAGGCCACGTCGACGATGGCCCGGGGGCTCACCGCGGTGACGAGAGAGACCTGCTTCGCGGCACCGGCGATCGCCCGCTTGGCCTGGATATCGAGGGGAGCCAGCAGCTCGCGCTCGGCGATGGCGAGCCGGTCGTCCGCATCGATGATCTCGTCGGTGAGACCGCGCAGGCGGGCGCTGCCATGAGCGGCCGAGGCCCGGCCGCCATAGAGGTTCAGGAGATCGGACACGATGCCCTTGGCGGCCTTGTGATCCTTGACTGCAAGGGCATCGATGGCGGCCTCCCGCAGGCTCTCGATCTTCTGCTCGCGCCAGATCCCCACCGCTTCGCGGCCGATGATGGCCAGAAATGCCAGAACTGCCAGGATGGCGAGCCCCAGCGCCACCCAGCCGAGCCAGGGCGCAATGGCGAAGAGATCGACGATCAGGTTCTCGACCGCGAGGCCCAGCCCCAGCAGGAGGAGGCCCGACAATGCGGAGATCAGGATGGCGACCCAGGGTGCGCGCCGCTTCTCGCCCATGGGGACCACGACGCCGTCGGCGGCCTCGATGGCGTCGAAGGGCTCCTCCGTCACCTGCACGGCGCCGGCCGTGACGTTCGGATCGTCGAGACGATAGGCGCGAGGTTGGCGGCTCATGCGAAGCGATCCCCCAGCAGGAATTCAAGGGCCCGGTCGAGGCGGATATGGGGCATCTTCGCCGTGCGGCCCGCCGCATCGACCGGCAGTTTGGGCGGGCGGAAGCGCGGGAACCGGAAGGAGCCCGGCGGAATGGCGCCCTGGAACACGGCCTCCGGCGTCTCCGGCAGCTCGCCCGGGAAGATCGCGGCCTCCGTCTCGCCATCGAAGATGTCGCCCCCGACCCGCTCGCCGGCCTCCGGAATGCCGGCGACGGCGCGCAGGGTCTCGCGGCCCTCGCGGATCGTCGTCTCGCGGGTGGCGCGCACGGAGGCGAGCGCCACGGTCCCGACCCTGGCACCGGCAGCCTCGGTCCGGCGGGAGGCACGGTTCACGAGCAGGCGCAGGATCGCATCCAGCCGGTCGTGATCCGTATGGTGGATGTGATCCGCCTTGGTGGCTGCGAACAACACCCGATCGGCCCGCGGGGAGAACAGGCGGGACAGGAGCGTGTTGCGCCCGGTCCGGAAGGCCATGAGCACCTGATCGAGCGCCTCCTCCAGCTCCGCGAGGGCCACCGGCCCGGCGTCGATGGCGGCCAGCACGTCGACGAGCACGATCTGACGGTCGATGCGCTGAAAGTGGTCGCGAAAGAAGGGCCGGACCACATGGGTCTTGTAGGCCTCGAAGCGCCGTTCCATGAGCGCCGCGAAGCTGCCCGGCGCGATCGGCTGCCCCTGGGCCAGATCGAGCGGCGCGAAGGTGAGCGCGGGCGAGCCCGCAAGATCGCCCGGCATGAGAAAGCGGCCCGGCGGCGTGGTCGCGACGGCCTCGGAGCCGGCGCGCAGGGCAACGAGATAATCCTTGAAAGCTTCGCTCGCCTTCGATGCAAGCATCTCATCGGAAGCACCTGCGGCGTCGAGCGTTTTCAAGGTCTCGTGCCATGGCCCGGCCGCTGCCACTCGATCCCGTTTGCGGCTTGCCTCGATCGTCTGGCGGGACCATTCCGCATAGCCGGCATCGAGGAGCGCCAAGTCGAGCAGCCATTCGCCGGGGTAATCCACGATATCGAGGGCAAGCGAGGCCGGTCCCGTGCGCCAGCCGGACTTGCGTTCATATTCCACATCCACCCGCAACTCGCTGATCCGGTTGGTGGATTGCGGCCAGCGGCGGCTCTCGATGAGCGCCGCCATATGCTCCTCGTAGGGAAAGCGCGGCACCGCGTCGTCGGGCTGATGCGTCAGATGTGCCCGCCGGATGCGTCCCTCGGACGAGGCGCGGAAGGCGGGCAGGCTGGTGCCGCGCACGAGGTGATGCACGAGAGCGGAGGTGAAGACGGTCTTGCCGGAGCGGGCGAGCCCCGTGACTCCGAGGCGGAGGGAGGGCTGGATCAGCTGCCCGGAGGCCTCCCAGAGCGATTGCGCGGCGGATCCGGCGCGGGAGGCGAGATCGGTGATGACGGACACGAAGATGAACCTAATGCTCTCAAGCCAAGCTTGAAGGTGGGGCTTGAAGTCCTAACGTGCAAGGCGGCGTCAGCGCTCCACGCTCGGCGCAGGCATCCCGGAGACGTTCGCCTTCCGCTCTTCGGTCTTCACCCCCTCCTTTAATCGGGCGGCGGCCCGCTCGATAGCCTCCTCCACAAGACCAGGGCTGGCCCGCAAAGCCCCAAGCTCGAAGGCCGACATGGCCAACATCACATGGGTCAGGTTCGGCTGGGGTGTTCCATCCTCGGCGAACAGCTTCAGGTCGTCGGTTGGCTTCAACCCCAAACCTTCGACCATCCGGCCCGCATAATTGCGGTGGCGCTGCTCCTCGGACGGACAGGCGGCGGCCACTTGAACCTTCGGAGCAGGCTTGGCGGCCGCCGAGGCGGTGACCGCCGGTTCCTTCACCGGCTTCCTGCGCACGACAGCCGGCGGCGAGGACGGCTTCGGCTTCTCGCCAAGGCCCTCGGCGATGCTCGGCACCCGGTATTGCGGCGTCCTCGGCGCCATCGGGATCACCATGGAAACCCGCCCCGGCCGGCCGCCAGGGCCGGCCTTGGCCGTATACCGCACCGCACCGCCCTTCTTCCGGCGCGAGGCGAGATACTGCGCCCGCACGGTGCCGCCGATGCCCCTCACCGCCAGCATGGCGATCCCGCCAATGCCTGTCGCGACGTTGCATTCGGCCGGAGCCCAGCGGCGGACGATATCGAGGGCGGACTTGCGGTTGAAGTCGAGGTAATAGCGACGCAGCAGGGTGGCGGCAGCATCGGCCCCATGATCGGCGGAGGCAAAGCCCACATGGCCTTCGCTGTCGGTGGCGAGCTCCCCGTTCCAGCGAGCGCTCTTGATGCACCAGTAATTGTTGAGCTTCACGCAGCGGGTGACGAAAGGACGCTCGGCCTTGAGCAGGGCCGCCATCGCGACCACAGACTTCGGCTCCAGGGCCTCCATGGCCTCTCGCCGCCAGTTCGTGACCTCCCGGCTTTCAGGCTCATAGCGCGCCTGCAGGGAAGGTGCCTGCTGGGCAGGCTGCGTTGAAGCTTCGCCCGCCTCGTGACCATCACCCGGCAGGAGAGCGCGCACCGCAAGGGCGATCATGAAAATCGTCTGAGGCGTCATGATGAGGAACGGCCCCCGCTTCGGACGAAAACAATGGAAAAGCTTTCAGGCAGAACGATGGTAGGGCCGTGAGGTTCAGTCTCAATGCCTGGCGCTTGGCACTCGTGCGGGAATCGAAGTCTAATGTTTGGAACTCTTTTTGAACCGCCGTGAACGGCTCACACACGATCGCCCCGCCGGAACCCATGTCAGCCAATCTCTCAATCCGACTTCTGCACCCGTCCGACGCACAGGCCTATCGAGATCTCAGGCTCGAGGCGCTGAAGAGCAGCCCGGCGGCCTTCGGCTCCAGCTATGAGGAGGAATCGCCGCTTCCGATCCAGACGATCAAGGCCCGCATTCCGGTGTCCGGCCCGAATGCGATCTTCGGTGCCTTCTCGGACAAGGCTCTCGTCGGCATGGCGGGATTTGCCGTCTATGAGCGGATGAAGGCGCGCCACAAGGGCGTCATGTGGGGCGTCTTCGTGAAACCGGACTGGCGCAAGCAGGCGGTCGGAAAGGCCCTGGTCCAGCAGGTGATCGACCACGCCTCCCGGCACGTGATCATGCTCGAAGCGGCCGTCGGCCTCGCGAACGAGAGCGCGCGGCGCACGTATCATAGCCTCGGATTCAGGCCCTACGGGATCGAGCGCAAAGCGATCAGGATCGGCGACACCTTCTACGACGAGGAGTTGCTGTACCTGGATCTTGCGCGACTCGCGGGCGCCTAATCGTCTTCCCCATTTCCTAGGGATTTCGGCGTCACGAAGCGCTCGAGCGTACCGGATTTCTGCTTGATCTCGCTCCAGCTCTTCAGCGGGAAATCGATGACGGCGAGACCGGCCGTCGGATATTTCTGGCCGAGCCGCAGGATCCCGTCGATGTCGCCCTCGCCGATGAGAAGCTTAGCGAGTTCCTCGGAGCCTGGGTTGTGGCCGATCAGCATCAGAGTCCTGACCTCGGATTCCACCTCGCGCACGACATCCAGGAGCCGCCCGACGGGCGCTTCGTAGATCCGCCCGTCCCGGCGTGTCTCGATGTCTCCGAGAATGGGCTGGATCCGCTCCCAGGTTTCCTGAGTCCGCCGTGCGGGCGAGATGATGACGAGATCGGGCTCGAGCCGTTCCCGCTTGAGATAGGTGCCCATGACGGGAGCCGCCTCCTGCCCGCGCTTGGCGAGAGGACGGTCGAGATCGAGCACGCCGGAAGGCCAAGCGGCCTTGGCATGGCGAAGAAGCAGGAGGCGAAGCATCAGCGTCCGTCCCTTCTGGCGATGAAGGCGAGCTTCTCGAAGAGGCTCACATCCTGCTCGTTCTTCAACAGCGCCCCGTGCAGCGGCGGAATGAGCTTGCGGGTGTCGCGCTCGCGGAGCTGCTCAGGGCCTATATCCTCGGAGAGCAGGAGCTTGAGCCAATCGAGCAGCTCCGACGTCGAGGGCTTTTTGCGAAGGCCCGGCACCTCGCGCACGTCGAAGAAGATCTTCAGAGCCTCCTCGACCAGACGGTGCTTGATGCCCGGATAATGCACCTCGACGATCCTGGCCATGGTGTGGGCATCCGGGAACTTGATGTAATGGAAGAAGCAACGGCGCAGGAAGGCGTCCGGCAGCTCCTTCTCGTTGTTGGACGTGATGATGACGATCGGGCGCTGAGCCGCCTTCACCGTCTCGCCCGTCTCGTAGACGAAGAACTCCATACGGTCGAGTTCGAGCAGCAGGTCGTTGGGGAACTCGATATCGGCCTTGTCGATCTCGTCGATCAGCAGCACAGGCCGCACCTCGGAGGCGAAGGCGTCCCACAGCTTGCCGCGCTTGATGTAGTTGCGGATGTCGGACACCCGTGGGTCGCCGAGCTGGCTGTCCCGCAGGCGGGAGACGGCATCGTATTCGTAAAGGCCCTGCTGGGCCTTGGTGGTCGATTTGATGTGCCAGGTCAGGAGCGGGGCATTCAGGCTCCTGGCGATCTCCTCAGCCAGGACCGACTTGCCGGTTCCCGGCTCGCCCTTCACCAGGAGCGGGCGCTCCAGGGTGATGGCGGCGTTGACGGCCACAGTCAGATCCTCGGTCGCCACATAGGATTCAGTACCGGCAAAGCGCGCCATTCTCACCCTTCCTCGGATTCATCTCGACCCTAAGTCGTGCCCCCGCCTTTCGGCAACCGCCTTCATAGGGTAAGGCCAGAGGCCAAGGCGACAACAATCCAACCGGGAGGATCATGATCTATGGCCTACAACCGCTACCACAAGGACCGAATCGGCAATCACAAGCTGAAGCCAGAGACCCTGATGTTGGGCTACGGCTATGACCCGACCCTGTCGGAAGGTGCGGTGAAGCCTCCGGTCTTCCTCACCTCGACCTTCGTGTTCAACAGCGCCGAGCACGGCAAGGAATTCTTCGACTACGTGGCAGGCCGCCGGGAGCCGCCGCAAGGCGAGGCAGCGGGCCTCGTCTATTCCCGCTTCAACCACCCTAATTCCGAGATTGTCGAAGACCGGCTCGCCATCTTCGAGGAGGCGGAAGCCGGCCTTCTCTTTTCCTCCGGCATGTCGGCCATCGCCACCACGATCTTGGCCTTCGCCCGGCCCGGCGACGTGATTCTGCATTCGCAACCCCTTTACGGCGGCACCGAAACCCTGATCGCCAAGACCCTCGCCAACATGAATATCGGGGCCGTGGGCTTCGGCGACAGCGTCGACGAGGCGGGCATCCGGGCCGCCGCCAAGGAGGCGCAATCCAAGGGTCGCGTCTCGGTGATCAAGATCGAGACGCCCTCGAACCCGCTCAACACCCTCGTCGACATCGCCCTCATCCGGACCGTCGCGGACGAGATCGGGGCGGCCCAGGGACACCGCCCGGTGATCGTGTGCGACAACACCCTGCTCGGGCCCGTCTTCCAGAAGCCCCTGAAGAACGGTGCCGACATTTCGGTCTATTCGCTGACGAAATATGTGGGCGGCCATTCGGACCTGATCGCCGGCGCGGCGCTCGGCTCCAAGGAACTGATGAAGACGGTGCGCCTGCTGCGCTCCTCCATCGGCACCCAGCTCGATCCGCATTCCTGCTGGATGCTCGGTCGCTCGCTCGAGACGCTTGCCCTGCGCATGAACGCGGCGAACCGCAATGCGGAGATCGTGGCTCAATTCCTGCACGAGCACCCGAGCGTGGTGAAGGTGCATCACCTCGCCTACCTGCCGGAGGGCTCCCGGGCCAGGCAGGTCTATGAGGACCAATGCGACGCCCCCGGCTCCACCTTCTCCTTCGACGTGAAAGGCGGCGAAGCGGAGGCTTTCCGGGTGCTCAACGCGCTCCAGGTCTTCAAGCTGGCGGTGAGCCTGGGCGGCACCGAGTCGCTGATCTCGCACCCGGCTTCCACCACCCATTCCGGCGTGCCCAAAGCGACCCGCGACCGCCTCGGTGTCAGCGATGCCACCATCCGCGTCTCCATCGGCATCGAGCACCCGGACGATCTCGTGGCCGATCTGGCGCAGGCGCTGGCGACGCTGGGATAAAACATCGAGCCGCTCGGTATCATTCCCGGACGCAGATCCGGGAATGACATCTGTGCTCGTCCCATGCGTTCATGTCGCGCCCACCATGCCACCTTGAGCGCCATTAACCCCTTGCGCATCACTTGTCCGTAGAAGGACAATATCTGTGACCGGAAGGAAGCAATGGCCGCTGCGATAGACCTGCACGCCTATCAGGAACCCATTCTTTTTCTGGCAACGGCAGGCATCGTCGTCCCTCTGTTTCACCGGCTCAAAATCAGCCCGGTGCTGGGGTTCCTGGCAGCAGGCGCGTTGCTGGGCCCCTACGGGCTTGGGCGGCTTATGCCGAGCTATCCTTGGGTCGACTGGCTGACCTTCACGGATCCCGAGGGAACATCCCGCCTGGCCGAGTTCGGCGTGGTCTTTCTTCTCTTCACCATCGGCATCGAGCTCTCCTGGCAGCGCCTGCGCCTTCTGCGTCGGATGGTCTTCGGCTTCGGGACGCTCCAGGTGGTGCTCTGCACCCTCGCCCTGAGCCTGTTCGCCTACAAGGCGGTGGATACGGTCGCAGCCGCCGTCCTCATCGGCATCGCCCTGGCCCTGTCCTCCACGGCCATCGTCCTGCCTGTCCTTGCGGAACAGAAGCGTCTCAACACGTCGCCGGGGCGCGCCAGCTTTTCCGCCCTGCTCTTCCAGGATCTCGCTGTCGCCCCGATCCTGCTCACCATCGCGGTTCTGGACATCCGGCAGCCGGAGGTGACCACCCTGACCCTGGTCACATCGCTCCTTCAGGCCGCATTGGCACTGGCGGTTATCGTCGTGCTCGGGCGCATCGTCCTGCGACCGTTCTTCCAAATGGTTTCGACGACCAAGAGCCCCGAACTGTTCATGGCCGCCTGCCTGCTCGTGGTGATGGTCACGAGCCTGGCCGCCGCGGCGAGCGGCCTGTCCATGGCGCTCGGCGCCTTCATTGCCGGCATCCTCCTGTCGGAAACCGAATACCGCCGCGCCGTCGACACGACGATCCAGCCCTTCAAGGGGCTGCTGCTGGGCGTCTTCTTCGTCTCGGTCGGCATGAGCCTGGACGTCGTGCGCTTCCTGGAAGCGCCGCTCACGATCCTGGCGGTCGCCACCCTCGTGATCGCCATCAAGAGCGTGATCATCTATTGGCTGAGCCGCCCCTTCGGGCTCAATGCGGCCGAGGCCGCCGAGACGGGGCTGCTGCTCGGCCCCGGCGGCGAGTTTGCGCTGGTCATCCTCGGCAGCGCCATGGCGGCCGGCCTCGTTCCCGGCGAAACGGGCCAGAACCTCCTGCTCGTGACGACCCTCACCATGGTGGCGATTCCCTTTTTCGCCCGCCTGGGACGGCGCCTGAGCCGGCAGCTGGAGAAGAAACGCTCCCTCGACCCCGCCATCATCCTTCCCCCGCCCCCGGAGGAAGCCGGGCGCGTCATCGTCGCCGGCTACGGGCGCGTGGGACAGCTCGTCGGCGACATGCTGCAGCGGCACAAGGTGCCTTACCTCGCCATCGACATGGATCCGGCCCGCGTCGCCGAGCAACGCAGGGCCGGCAAGCCGGTCTATTTCGGCGACGGGTCCTATCCCGAGTTCCTGCGCGCCTGCGGCATCGAGCAGGCCCGCGCCCTCGTCATCACCCTCGATACGCCGAGCTCCATCGGAGCCGTGGTGGCGGCGGCCCGCCAGGAGCGCTCGGACATCACCATCGTGTCCCGGGCCCGCGACGACAAGCATGCGGCCCAGCTCTACGATCTCGGCGTGGACGACGCGGTGCCGGAGACCATCGAAGCCTCCCTGCAGCTGAGCGAGGCCGTTCTGGCCGATATCGGCGTTCCCATGGGTCTCGTCATCGCGTCCATTCATGAACGGCGCGACGAGTTCCGGGAGGTTCTCAAGAAGAGCAACCGCAAGCCGGAACGCGCCGAGTTCCGAGCGCGGCGGACGGTCGGGAAGTAACGCGGCCATCTTGCGCTGCCGGATTGGCGCTTGACCTTCCGCCCCGTTGCCGGACACTGGCGCGATGTTCCTCACCTTCTTCACAGAGCTGCGCGCGGCCAAGGTGCCGGTCTCCTTCCGGGAGTATCTGTCCCTGCTCGAGGCGCTCGACCGGGATCTAGCCGACAAGAGCGTCGAGGAATTCTACTATCTCTCCCGCACCTGCCTGGTGAAGGACGAGCGGCATTTCGACCGGTTCGACCAGGTCTTCGCCCATGTGTTCAAGGGGATCGAGAGCATGGGCCATGCTCTCGACGAGACCGGGATCCCGGAGGAATGGCTGCGCAAGCTCGCTGAGCGCTATCTCACGGACGAGGAGAAGAAGCAGATCGAGGCCATGGGCTGGGAGAAGCTCTGGGAAAACCTGAAGGAACGCCTCAAGGAGCAGAAGGGCCGCCATCAGGGCGGCAACAAATGGATCGGCACCGCCGGCACCTCGCCCTATGGCGCCTACGGCTACAATCCGGAAGGCATTCGCATCGGCCAGGACAGGAACCGCAATTTCCGTGCCGTGAAGGTGTGGGACAAGCGCGAGTTCAAGGATTTCGACGACAGCGTCGAGCTCGGCGTGCGCAACATGCGCATTGCTCTCAGGCGCCTGCGCCGGTTCGCCCGGACCGGCTCGGCGGAGGAACTCGATCTCGACGAGACGATCCACGAGACCGCCCACAAGGGCTATCTCGACGTGCGCCTGCGCCCCGAGCGCCGCAATGCCGTGAAGGTGCTGCTCTTCCTCGACGTCGGCGGCTCCATGGATTGGCACGTCGAGATCGCCGAGGAGCTTTTCTCGGCGGCGCGGCTCGAGTTCAAGCATTTCGAGCACTTCTACTTCCACAACTGCGTCTACGAGAACCTGTGGAAGGAGAACCGCCGCCGCTTCGACGAGGTGATCCCCACCCTCGACGTGATCCGCACCTATCCGTCCGATTACCGGGTGGTCTTCGTGGGCGATGCCTCCATGAGCCCCTACGAGGTCACCCATCCCGGCGGCTCGGTGGAGCACTGGAACGAGGAGCCCGGCCAGGCCTGGCTCCGGCGCATCCTCGACCATTTCCCAAAAGCCGTGTGGCTGAACCCGGTGCCGCAGCCGCATTGGGGCTATACCCAGTCGATCTCCCTGATCCGGCAGCTTTTCGGGGAGCGGATGTATCCGCTCAGCATCGAAGGCATCGACCATGCGATGCGTGAGTTGGTGCGCTAGAGCGCCATTACGCAAAGTGGCGGCCAGTTTGCCGAACGGGTGACGTCCGGATAAGAAGCCCTATGTCCCAAACCTACACCCACAGCCCCAAGCCCTTCGGCGGACCTATCTCCTTCATCCTCAAGGGCGACAAGCTCACCGTGGATTCCGGCCGCAAGGTGCACGAGGTTCAGCTCGGCGCCGTCAGCACCGTGCGCATGACCTTCGAACCCGGCCGGCTGGCGCAAAGATCGTTTCGGACGAAGGTGGTCATGACGGACGGAAAGTCCTTCACGTTCACCTCGCTTGATTGGAAGAGTCTGGTCGAGGCCCAGGAGCTGACCCAGGAATACCGCGCCTTCACCCATGCGCTCTGCGACGCCATCGCACGGGCCAATCCGCAGGCGAGGTTCGTGGCCGGGAAGCCCCTGGGGCTCTGGCTGCCCTCCTCGGCGCTCGCCGTCGCATCGCTGCTGGCGATGGCCTACCTGATCTGGCAGGCCCTCCAGATGGGAGCGACGGGCGTCGCCCTTCTGGGCGCGCTGCTCGCCGTGGTGGGCGTCTGGCAGATCGAGCCGATGATCAGGCTCAACAAGCCGCGGCCGTTCCGGGCCGGAGACCTGCCGGCGGAGCTTCTGCCGAAGGCGTCTTGAGGAACAAAGCCCTCTTATCCTCTATCCTCACCTGCCCGGATCGGATGCGGGGACGGCCCTTCCACCCTCGCCGTCATCACCGGCCTTGTGCCGGTGATCCCACTTGTTTGAAGCAGTGTGCTCTAAGGATTGGGATGGCCGGGACGAGCCCGGCCATGACGAGGCGGGCTGGAGCAGGGTTAGAGCTGGCTGGAGCCGGGGCTTTGATCCCCGGATCACGTCCGGAGCAGCCACGACCGGGTGAAGCCTAAGCCCGCACCACCAGCACCGAGCACTTGGCGTGACGCACGATGGTGGCGGCGTTGGAGCCGAGGAGATAGGTCGCCATGGTCGGCCGGTGCGAGCCGATGACGACGAGATCGGTGCCGGTCTGCTCCGCCTCGTCCAGCACCTCGTTGTAGACCGACCCGAGCCGGACCACGGCGGAGACGCGCTCTGCGGGAAGCGTCACCTTGGCGGCCAGTTCCGCCAGCCGCTTCTCGGCCTCGCCCTGCTGGTCTTCGTCGAAGGCCGGCGGCATGAACTCCATGTAGGTGACCGGCACGATCGCGCGCACATAAATCAGGCGCAGGGAGCCGCCTGAGGTGGTGGCGAGTTCCACGGCCTTGTCGATGGCGGGCTGCGCCGCCTCCGCTTCCCCGAGGTCGACGGGCACCAGGATCGTCTTGAACATCATCGTATCTCCGGATCAGCCTTGGCGTGTAGGAGTGTGAACGACCAAGCCGTCAAGCTCGGGCCTGACGCGGATCTGGCAGGAGAGCCGCGAATTGGGGCGCACGTCATAGGCGAAGTCGAGCATGTCCTCTTCCATGGGCTGAGGCTGGCCGGTCGCGGCTTCCCATTCTTCCGCGACATAGACGTGACAGGTGGCGCAGGAGCAGGCTCCCCCGCATTCCGCCTCGATGCCCGGAACGCCGTTGCGGATGGCAGTCTCCATGACGGTTGCGCCCTCCTCCGCCTCGACGGTGCGGGCCGTGCCCTCGGCATCGATGAACGTAATATTGATCATTGCGGACCTCTGCTTGTCGGCGCATACTTATGACAGACTGCGCCGGAAGACGAGAGACGCATACAAAACCTGCCGTCTTTTCGCCGCAATTTTCCCCGGTAGAGCAGGTTACTAAGCCGTTAACGACGTTCATAAATGGCAGGGGACATCGGGTTTCCTTGTTTCAGATCGGCCGCTAGACTTGCTTGGTAAATGACAGATTACCGTGCGGAAATCCTTGAACGGGGATCCGTACCGGCTGGAGCCAGGCATTCACCTCGTCGTTAAGGAGTGAGGCGGCTTCAACCATCATCAGTTGCGTCACGAGGGCGGATCATGGCGACCGAGAACAAGAAAATGAAGGACCCGGCTGAGGCAGCCTTGTCGGCTGTCGAGCAGGCGCTCAATCTTGAAGAGACATTCGTGATCCATACCCCGGAGCGCTCGGGCAGCAAGCCTTACGAAGAGCCCAAGCTGCCGGATATCGACGATCACGACTTCACGAAGGGTCCTTTCGGTCTTGGCTCCGATTCCCTGTCCGCCCAGGCAGACGACCACGACCCCAGGCTCGACGACATGGCCCGCTCAGGCTTTGTCGCCCCGGATCGCAGCTCCGTCGCCAACGATGACCGCCAGAATGTCGGCGTGATGCTGCAGGCCCTTCAGGTCCGCCCGTCCCGCCGCGCCTACTGGTTCGCCGCCCTCGCATCCCTGCTCTGGCTCGGCGGCGTCGGAGCCCTGGTCTATACGCAGGGCATCACCACCCCCGAACAATTGCTCGCCACCTTCTCGACCTCACAGCTTGCCCTCGGCGCTGTCGGGCTCGTAGGGCCCGTGTTCCTGTTCTTCATCGCGGCGATGCTCACCGTCCGCTCGCATGAGATGAAGCTGGTGGCCCGCGCCATCGGCGATGTCGCCATGCGTCTCGCTCAGCCGGAAAACTTCTCCACCGACGCGGTTCTGTCCGTCTCGCAGGCCGTGCGCCGTGAGGTCGCCGCCGTCGGCGACGGCGTCGAACGCGCGCTGGCCCGAGCCGGTGAGCTCGAAACCCTCGTGCGCAGCGAGATCTCGACCCTGGAGCGCGCCTATTCCGACAACGAGATCCGCATCCGTTCGCTGATCGACGAGTTGGTGGCCCAGCGCGAGGCCATCGTGTCGAACGCGGAGCGCGTGCGCGGCTCCATCACCGGCGTGCATCAGAACCTGATCCAGGATCTCGACGGCGCCAGCGAGCGCGTCGTCGCCGCCGTCAGCGGCGCGGGCGACAAGGTCACCGCTTCGCTTGAGCAGCAGGGCGATCACATCACCCAGGCTCTCGGCCGCGCCGGCGAGCGGGTCGTCGAGGAAATGGCGAGCCGCGGCGTCGAGCTGGTGGAGCGCCTCTCGGGCTCCAGCGAAGAGATCAAGAACGGCATCTCCGAGGTGGGCACCATCATCACGAGCGCTCTCGAGAGCAAGGCGCAGGACATCACCGGCGCCTTCGAGCGCACCGGCGATCTCCTCACGCGCCACCTGCAGGAAGGCGCAAGCCAGGTCACCCGCACGCTTGCCGAGACCGGCCGCGGCGTCATCGACGCCCTCGCCCAGCAGGGCAACGACGTGCGCGAGGCCTTCGAGCAGACGGCCCGCACCCTTGAGGACAGCTTCGCCCAGCGCGGCAGCGAGATCACCGAGAAGCTGGCAGCCACCGGCGGCGTGATTGCCGACGATATCTCGGCCCGCACCGCCGAGATGCGCGACCAGATCACCGCCGCAGGCTCGGCCGTCGGCGATGAGATCGTGAGCCGCGGCGCCGAGGTGCGCGAGCAGCTCGCCACCACCGGCGGCACCGTGGTGGAAGAGATCGTTCTGCGCGGCAACGAATTCCGCGAGCGCTTGGCCACGACGGCTGCCGACGTCACCCGCGAGATCGACCAGCGCGGCGCCGAGGTGCGCGAGCAGCTCGAGAGCGCCGTACGCCTCGCCGATGAATCCATCGGCACCCGTGTCGAGGATCTGGCGACACGCCTGGAAACGGCGAGCCAGCGCGTCAGCGAATCCGTCACCGTCCAGGGTCAGGCCCTGGAGACCAGCCTCGCACAGGCCGGCGAACGCGTGTCGCTGCTCATGGGCAATCAGGTCGAGGAGTTCCGCACCGCGTTCGAATCGCGCGGCCAGGAATTCTCGGAGACCCTCGCCCGCCACACGGACGAAGCGCATACCCGTCTGGCCACCACGGCCAAGGACATCGTCCTCGCCATCGCGGCCCAAGGCTCGCGCGTCAACGAAGTGCTCAACCGGACTGCGGAAACGCTTTCCACGACTGTCGATACCCGCACCCGCGAGATGGAAGAGACGCTCGGCTCGCGCCTCACGGCCTTCGAGGGCGTCATGGCCCGCGGCGGCGAGATGGCCGAGCGCATGTCCCGTGACGTCGGCAACCTGACCGAGACGATCAGCGGCCGCTTCGAGGAGATGGACCGCCTGATCACCGTGCAGGGCCGCACCGTGGCCGAGACCTTCGCCGAGCGCGCCCGCGAGGCCACCACGGCCATCGAGACCCAGCTGGCCGCCCTCGAGGAGCACGCCACACGCCGCACCTCGGAGATCGCGGTCAATTTCGACACCATCGTCGAGCGGGTCGACAGCGTTCTCGGCGCCCGGTCCACGGCCCTCAACGAGGCTCTCGTGATCCGTACCGGCGAGATGGCCCGCGTCATGGCCGAGGGTGGGCGCGACGTGGCGACCGCCCTCCAGGCGCGCGTCGACGAGATCAGCCAGGCGATCACCGCCAAGACCAACGCGATCGCCGACACCCTGTCCGCCAGGGCCGAGCAGATCGGCGAATCTCTGGACGGGCGCATCGCAACGATCGACGAGGTTCTCGGCAGTCGCGCCGACGCGATCACGGAAACCCTCGGCACCCGGGCTTTCGAGATCAACCAGACCTTGGGAAGTCGTGCGGAGGAGATCGCCAACGCCCTCAACCAGAGCGTCACGATGCTCGAGGACCGGGTCGTCAACCGTCTCAGCGGCGTTGCCGAGACCATCGACGAGCGCGGACAGGCCGTTCTCGGCTCGCTCACCAGCCGCATCGGCGAGATCCGCTCGATCTTCGACACGCAAGGTGCATCCCTCGTCGAGAATCTCGGCACCCGCGGTGACGTCATCGGTCGTGAGGTCGCAGCCATCAGCGACGCCACCCTGCGCAACCTGGAAGAGCGCAGCAGCACCCTGCTCTCCTCTCTCCAGGAGCGAGCGATGGAACTGACCGCCTCCTACATGCAGTCGACGCAAGCCATGCGCAACGCCATCGACGAAGGCACGCAGCAGACCGTCGAAACCCTCACGGGCGCCAACGATCGCCTGCGGGGTGAACTCACGGAGGTGCTCGGCCGCCTCCAGGATGCCAACCGCCTGCTCCAGCAGGTTGCGGCCTCGGCCAGCAGCAATCTCGGTGCCGTCGAGGACGGTCTGGCCGGACGGGTCCAGCACATCGAGGGGCTTCTTTCAGAGATCGCCACGCAGACGGGCCGCGCCTCCGATCAGGTGGCCGATCAAGTCGACGCACTGCGCAGCGTCTCGACCGGCGCCATCCAGCAGGCGCTGGACCTGGCCCAGAGCCTCGAGGAGCGCGGCCGTGCGCTCACCGACACCACCCATGAGCAGATGCGCACCCTCACCGAGGCCACGACCGCCCTGGAGCGTGTCGAGGCCCGCATGAGCGAAGCCCTGTCGAGCCGCCAGCAGGCGCTGGACGAGCTTCTCAGCCGCATCAACGAGCGTTCGCAGGATCTGGACGCCGTCACCCGCTCCTTTACGACCCTGTTGGAAGGGTCGCTCGAAAACGCCGACGTCAAGGCACGCCAGCTCGGCTCGGTCCTCGCCGCGGCCGCCGAGGCCACCACGAACGCCATCGGCGAGCAGTTCGAGCGCATCCGCTCCACCACGGGCGAGGAGAGCATGCGTACGGCGGCTGCCCTGCGCGGCAGCTACGAGCAGGCTGCGGCCGAGATGGCGGAAGCCCTGAGCAACGCGACCGCGAGGTTCCGCGACACCATGGGCGAGCTGCGCGGCATGACCGGCCAGATCCAGCAGGAGCTCGAAGCCACCCGGGCGGAACTCCGCCGCGGTGTCGTAGAGCTGCCGCAGGAGACGCAGGAGGCAAGCGCCAATATGCGCCGCGTCGTGGCCGACCAGATCAAGGCCCTCAACGAGCTGTCCGCTTTGGTGTCCCGCTCCAACCGCCTGGTCGATGCCGCACCGGCTGCCCAGCCGCGCAAGACCGCGGTCAACGAGGCTCCGGTCGCGGCCACCATGGCTGCCGTCGCGGCCGCCGTGGAGCAACGCATCGCGCAGACGCCGCCTCCCGCTCCCGCCCCGACGGTCGCCCGCCAGGCAGAGCCCAAGCCCTGTCTCTTATAAACAACTGACGCTGCCGACGAGCCAATACATGTGTAGATCTCGGTGGTCGCCGTTTCATTAAAAACCGGGG